>NZ_JAYJLI010000002.1:0-529178 GCF_051948675.1 Enterobacter sp. Lyrl_3 | reverse complement strand
GGGGAGAGGGGACTGTTCTGTGCTGTCTTTTATCCCTCGCCCCTATGGGGTGAGGGGACAGCTTAAGTTGCCCTCTTCACACTGCATCAGCGAGGCCAGAAACGCCTCGCGTTCCACGGTTTTCTCCGTCAGGCACTGACTCATGATCATAGGCTGCACGCTGCCTCCCTCGGTACCAGAACCGATAAAATTGCAATCCGCATCGCGCAGGGCGATCCACGCCTGCTGCGCCTTTTTCAGCAGGTCACGCTGTGGGGCCGCCGCACGCTTAATGGCGGACTGATAAGTCTGGTTGAGCTTTTTATCAGCGGCCTGGTACTGCTGCGCGCTACAGGTGTTCAGTTCAAGCTGCGTAGTGGCGTTGTCGCACTCGTCGGCCAGCGCGCTGGCGCTCAGCAGCAGGGCGGCGCCTGCGAGAAATACTCTTTTCATCATCCCCTCCGTGTAAAAAAGCCGGATGCGCTGTGCTTATCCGGCCTAAGGTGAAGTTGTAGCCCCGGTTAGCGTAGCGTCAGCGGGGAGAGTGTACACGATTACCCGATTGTCATCAGGCTGGCGTTACCGCCCGCTGCCGCGGTGTTGACGCTGAGCGAACGCTCCACGTACAGGCGCTCCAGCAGCAGGTTGGTTTCACCGCGGGCGAAGCCCTGCACCGAAACAATCGCCCCGCTGCGGGCCGCAACCTGCTCGCACAGTTCGCGCAGCTGATCGGAATCACCGTGGTAGATAACCGCGTCAAACGGCTGCGCAAGCAGGGCATCAGGCTTCGCAAAGTGAATGCGGGCAGACACCGCTTTCGGCAGTTGCTTCGCCAGATCGCGGTGCAGACCGTCTTCCGGCCACAGCACTTCACAGCCCGTTGCCATCGCGGCGGCCAGCTGAACCAGCGCATCCTGTTCGTTATCCGCCACGCACAGCACGCGTTCACGCGGCATCAGCGTCCAGGTGTTGCGTTCGCCGGTAGGACCCGGCAGCAGACGCTGCGTGCCAGCCTGCGCCAGCTCGCCGTACTGCTGTGCGACAGCGCGCAGCTCAGGACGTTTTTCCGCCCAGCTGATGAGTGCTTCCAGCGGCTGCGTCAGCACGGTTTTCAACTGGACATCCACCGGATAGTCCGCGTCCTGGCGTGCCAGCGTCACGCCCAGCGCGCGCTCAGGACGGTTCGCCAGCAGACGGTACAGATAGAGCGGGCCACCCGCTTTAGGACCGGTGCCGGAGAGCCCCTCGCCGCCGAACGGCTGCACGCCCACGACCGCGCCAACCATGTTGCGGTTGACGTACAGGTTGCCCACTTTGGCGCTGCCGGTGACCTGGGCGATGGTTTCGTCGATACGGGTATGCACGCCGAGCGTCAGGCCATAGCCGGAGGCGTTGATCTGCTCAATCAATGCATTCAGGTTGTTACGGTTGTAACGCACCACGTGCAGGACCGGGCCGAAGACCTCTTTTTTCAGCTCGTCGAAGCTTGCCAGCTCGATAAGCGTAGGCGGCACAAAGGTGCCGGTCTGCCACTCGCGGGCATCTTCGCTGTTCTCGCGCACGGCCTGGAACACCGGACGACCTTTGGCACGCATGGCCTGAATGTGGTTTTCAATATTCGCTTTGGCTTCCGCGTCGATCACCGGCCCGATATCGGTGGTGAGGCGGCCCGGGTTGCCCATGCGGCACTCGGCCATGGCACCACGCAGCATCTTCAGCGTGTGGTCGGCCACGTCGTCCTGCAGGCACAACACGCGCAGGGCGGAGCAGCGCTGACCCGCGCTGTCAAAGGCGGAGGCCAGCACGTCTACCACTACCTGCTCGGTGAGAGCAGAGGAGTCGACAATCATGGCGTTCATGCCGCCGGTTTCCGCGATGAGCGGTGTTGGGCGGCCCTGGGCATCCAGACGGGTGGCAATGTTACGCTGCAGCAGGGAGGCCACTTCGGTCGAGCCGGTAAACATCACGCCGCGCACGCGGTTATCCGCAGTGAGCTTCGCACCCACTGTTTCACCCCGCCCAGGCAGCAGCTGCACCACGCCCGCCGGTACGCCCGCTTCCAGCAGGATGTTAATCCCCTGAGCGGCAATCAGCGGGGTTTGCTCCGCCGGTTTGGCTAGCACGCTGTTGCCTGCGGCAAGCGCGGCGGCAATCTGGCCGGTGAAGATCGCCAGCGGGAAGTTCCACGGGCTGATACAGACCACAGGACCAAGCGGGCGGTGCGTTTCGTTATCGAAATCATCGCGTACCTGGCCTGCGTAGTAGTGCAGGAAGTCGACGGCTTCACGGACTTCGGCGATGGCGTTGCTGAAGGTTTTCCCCGCTTCGCGCACCAGGATACCAATGAGCGACTGCATCTGATCTTCCATCAGCACCGCGGCGCGTTCCAGAATGGCGGCACGTTCTTGCGGCGGGGTGGCGAACCAGATTGGCGCGTTGTTTACCGCGCTTTCCAGCGCCTGCTCCACTTCCGCTTCCGTGGCTTCACGCACGTAGCCGACAATATCTTTTGGCTCTGCCGGGTTGATCACCGGCTGCATCTCGCCGTCTGCGACCGGCTGTTCCAGCATCGGTTTGGCCTGCCATTTCTGCAGCGCGCTGTTGAGCAGGGCAGAAGAGAGGGACGCCAGACGGTGTTCGTTGGCGAGATCCAGACCCGCCGAGTTGATGCGGCCTTTGCCGTACAGCTCGCGCGGCAGGGCAATCTTCGGATGCGGCAGACCAATCTGGCCTTCCTGAGCCGCCATTTTCTCAACGGCCTGCACCGGATCGGCAACCAGTTCGTCCAGCGGCAGGGTGGTATCGGCAATGCGGTTAACGAAGGAGGTGTTCGCCCCGTTCTCCAGCAGACGACGCACCAGGTACGCCAGCAGGGTTTCATGAGTACCGACCGGAGCATAAATACGGCACGGACGGTTCAGCTTGCCCTCTGCCACTTTACCGGTGACCTGCTCGTACAGCGGTTCACCCATGCCGTGCAGGCACTGGAATTCGTACTGGCCCGGATAGTAGTTCTGCCCGGCCAGGGTATAGATCGCCGCCAGGGTATGAGCATTGTGGGTAGCGAACTGCGGGTAGATCAGGTTTGGTACGCCGAGCAGTTTTTTCGCACAGGCGAGGTAAGAGACGTCGGTGTAAACCTTGCGGGTGTAAACCGGGTAGCCTTCCAGACCTTCCATCTGGGCGCGTTTGATCTCGCTGTCCCAGTAAGCGCCTTTTACCAGTCGGATCATCAGGCGACGACGGCTGCGGCTGGCCAGATCAATCAGGTAATCAATAACGAACGGGCAGCGTTTCTGGTAGGCCTGAATAACAAAGCCAATTCCGTTCCAGCCTGCCAGTTCCGGCTCAAAGCACAGTTTTTCCAGCAGATCGAGCGAGATCTCCAGACGGTCTGCCTCTTCGGCGTCGATGTTGATGCCAATGTCATACTGGCGCGCCAGCAGGGTCAGGGATTTCAGGCGCGGGTAGAGCTCTTCCATCACCCGGTCGTACTGCGCGCGGCTGTAGCGCGGGTGCAGGGCGGAGAGCTTGATTGAGATGCCCGGACCTTCATAAATACCGCGACCGTTGGACGCTTTACCGATGGCGTGGATCGCCTGCTGGTAAGAGACCATGTAGGCCTGCGCGTCGGCAGCGGTCAGGGCCGCTTCACCCAGCATGTCGTAAGAGTAGCGGAACCCTTTATCTTCCAGCTTGCGGGCGTTGGCCAGCGCTTCGGCGATGGTTTCACCGGTAACAAACTGCTCGCCCATCAGGCGCATCGCCATATCCACGCCTTTGCGGATCAGCGGCTCGCCGCTCTTGCCGATAATACGGTTCAGGGAGCGGGAGAGGTTCGCTTCGTTGTGGGTCGAGACCAGCTTGCCGGTAAAAAGCAGGCCCCAGGTGGCGGCATTAACGAACAGCGACGGGCTGCGGCCAATGTGTGACTGCCAGTTGCCGTTGCTGATTTTGTCGCGGATCAGCGCATCGCGGGTGGCTTTGTCAGGGATACGCAGCAGTGCTTCTGCCAGACACATCAGCGCCACGCCTTCCTGGGAGGAGAGAGAAAACTCCTGTAGCAGGCTCTGCACCATACCGGCACGGCCGCTGGCGGTTTTCTGGTTACGCAGTTTGTCGGCCAGCTGATACGCCAGGCTGTGCGCCTGCGCGGCGACGGCTTCAGGCAGGCGAGCCTGCTCCAGCAGCATTGGCACGGCGTCCGTTTCAGCACGGCGGTACGCACCGGTAATGGCGGCCCGGCTGACTGACTGCGGCAGGATCTGCTCCGCGAACTCCAGGAACGGCTGATGATTCTCGTCGCCAGCAACCGGCGCGTCTTCGCTCTCATTGGCGGCACCTGCCAGCAGGGCGGGCAGCTCGGGCAGACCTTCGTCGCTCTCAAGCCGTTCGAGATAGTTAAAAATTGCCTGCTTGATTAGCCAGTGCGGCGTGCGGTCAATGCGGGTTGCTGCGGTCTTAATCCGTTCGCGGGTTGCGTCATCCAGCTTAACCCCCATGGTGGTCATGCCCATGCCAAAACTCCTGTTGTTCTTTGATCGTGTTCGGTGGTTAGCCTGAAATATCCACCATGTTGCAACTTTGTGCAACCGTGTTAAATGTGACCCGGCTAGCAAGCTGAAAAATGAATGGATTGTTAACGGATAGTTAGCTGGTAAAAAGCGCTGGCTTCTGCATACGAAGCCTGTTTTTATGCGGTACTTAACACTTTTAAAAGGTGCAACCCGTATAAATGTGAGCGAGTGCAACCTATAGGAAAGACATATAAAACCGGGGATGAATTTGATGTAAATGCAGTGTTAAATCGTTTGTGTGCGAGCACTGCTTACGGCAGGATACGCGCGGCCAACAGAAACACAGATACCCATCACCCCGTTCCGGTGATGACATAACAAGGCAACCCGGACGGTTGTCGCTCGACTTTTGGAGAATTTGAATGGCAATGAGCACACCGATGCTGGTGACATTTCTCGTTTATATTTTTGGCATGATCCTGATAGGGTTTTTGGCATGGCGTTCTACAAAGAACTTTGACGACTACATTCTGGGTGGCCGCAGTTTAGGCCCAATGGTGACTGCGCTTTCTGCGGGGGCATCGGACATGAGTGGCTGGCTGCTGATGGGGCTGCCGGGTGCGATTTTCATCTCCGGCATCTCTGAAAGCTGGATCGCCATTGGCCTGACTCTCGGGGCGTGGATTAACTGGAAGCTGGTAGCAGGCCGTCTGCGCGTGCATACCGAAGTGAACAACAACGCCCTGACGCTGCCGGATTATTTCACCGGCCGTTTCGAAGATAACAGCCGCATTCTGCGCATTATCTCGGCGGTGGTGATCCTGCTGTTCTTCACTATCTATTGTGCCTCCGGCATTGTGGCCGGTGCGCGTCTGTTCGAAAGCACCTTCGGCATGAGCTACGAAACCGCCCTGTGGGCCGGTGCGGCGGCTACCATCCTCTACACCTTCGTGGGTGGGTTCCTGGCGGTAAGCTGGACCGACACCGTGCAGGCGAGCCTGATGATTTTCGCCCTGATCCTGACCCCGGTGATTGTGATCTTCACCGTTGGTGGTTTTGGCGAGTCGCTGGAAGTGATCAAGCAGAAGAGCATTGAAAACGTCGATATGCTCAAAGGGCTGAACTTTGTCGCCATCGTCTCCCTGATGGGCTGGGGTCTGGGCTATTTCGGTCAGCCGCATATCCTGGCGCGCTTTATGGCGGCCGACTCTCACCACACCATCGTTCATGCGCGTCGCATCAGTATGACGTGGATGATCCTCTGCCTGGCAGGGGCGTGCGCGGTGGGCTTCTTTGGCATTGCATACTTCAACAACAACCCGGCGCAGGCGGGAGCGGTAAACCAGAACGCCGAGCGTGTGTTTATCGAGCTGGCGCAGGTGCTGTTTAACCCATGGATTGCCGGTATTCTGCTCTCCGCTATTCTGGCGGCGGTGATGTCCACCCTGAGCTGCCAGCTGCTGGTCTGCTCCAGTGCGATCACCGAAGACCTCTACAAGGCATTCCTGCGTAAAGGCGCAAGCCAGAAAGAGCTGGTGTGGGTAGGGCGCTTCATGGTGCTGGTGGTGGCGCTGGTGGCCATTGCGCTGGCGTCGAACCCGGAAAACCGCGTGCTGGGTCTGGTGAGCTACGCGTGGGCGGGCTTTGGTGCGGCGTTTGGTCCGGTGGTGCTGTTCTCCGTGATGTGGTCGCGTATGACCCGTAACGGCGCGCTGGCGGGGATGATTATCGGTGCGGTCACGGTTATCGTCTGGAAACAGTTCGCGTGGCTGGGTCTGTACGAAATTATCCCGGGCTTCATCTTCGGCAGTCTCGGTATTGTGGTCTTTAGCCTGCTGGGTAAAGCGCCGTCTGCCTCCATGCAGAAACGCTTTGCGGAAGCGGATGCCCATTACCACACTGCGCCGCCGACGAAGCTCCAGGCTGAGTAATTTTTCTTCCTGCACACTGTAAGCCGGGTGAGCGTCAGCACCACCCGGCTTTTTTCTTGCCAAAATCCGTAATTTACGGTGATATCGCTGCACTTATAACAATGAGGATAGCGAAGCATGACAATCAAAACAGGGTTACTGGCAGTGGCATTACTGATGCTGGCTGGCTGTACGGCACCGTCGCAGCATACGGCGACTGACACCTGCAAAGTGGATAACCAGATGCAGCAGACCACGCTCTATTTCGGCTTAAATCGTCCGGCCGGGGCGCAGATCACCCCCGACGAGTGGCAGCAGTTTGTTGACCGGGACGTGACGCCGCGTTTTCGTGATGGCTTAACGGTGTTTGATGCGCGCGGACAGTGGCTGGGCAACGACGGTAAAGTGGCGCGTGAGCCGAGCAAGGCGTTGATGCTGATCCACGGAAAAGATGCGCAGAGCGAGAAGAACATTGAGGCGTTACGCGGTATCTATAAATCCCGCTTTGCGCAGGAGTCGGTGATGCGGGTCGATCAGCCGGTGTGTGTGCAGTTTTAAAGAAAACGGCGGGATAACCCGCCGTTGTTGCATCGTAGGCCGGGATCGCTGCGCGCCACCCGGCATCACAGCACCAGGCCCGCAAAGCTCGCCGACAGCAAACTCACCAGCGTCGCGCCATACACCAGACGCAGACCAAACCGCGACACCACGTTGCCCTGCTGCTCGTTCAGGCCCTTGATTGCGCCTGCGACAATACCGATGGAGGCGAAGTTGGCGAACGACACCAGGAACACGGATAAAATCCCCAGCCCGCGCGGTGACATCTGATGCGCAATTTTTTGCAGCTCAATCATCGCCACAAATTCATTCGCTACCAGCTTAGTTGCCATAATACTGCCGGCATTTAAGGCATCGCTCAGCGGAATACCCACCAGCCACGCCAGCGGATAAAACACATAGCCGAGGATCTGCTGAAAGCTCATGCCAAATACGCTGGAGAAGAGGGCGTTAATGGCGCCAATAAGCGCAATAAAGCCAATCAGCATCGCCAGAATAATCATCGCCACTTTAAAACCGGCCAGAATATACTCGCCCAGCATTTCGAAGAAGCTCTGGGACTCATGCAGTTTTTCGAGCTTAATATCCGGCTCCGCTTCCGGGCGAACCGGGTTGATGACGGAGAGAATAATAAAGGTGCTGAACATGTTCAGAATGAGCGCCGCCACCACAAATTTAGCGTCGAGCATGGTCATATAGGCACCGACAATCGACAGGGAGACGGTCGACATGGCTGTGGCCGCCATGGTGAACAGACGACGTGACGAGAGATCGCCCAGTACGCCCTTGTAGGCAATAAAGTTTTCAGACTGTCCGAGGATCAGCGAACTCACCGCGTTAAAGGATTCCAGCTTGCCCATGCCGTTCAGTTTTGACAGCAGCGTGCCAATCAGCCGAATAAAAATCGGCAGAATGCGCCAGTGCTGAAGAATACCAATGAGTGCGGAGATAAAAATAATCGGGCAAAGCACGCCGAGGAAAATGAACGCCAGCCCTTTTTCACCCATTCCGCCAAAGACGAAATTGGTCCCTTCGCCGGCAAATTTCAACAATGATTCAAAGAAACCGGAGATGTATTTAATCAGGAATAACCCGCTTTCGGCGTGCAGGAAAAAGAACGCCAGCGCAATTTCAATAACGATCAGCTGTAAAACAAAGCGAATGCGAATTTTTCGGCGGTCAAAACTTACCAGCCAGGCAAGCGCAAGAATAATCACCAGCGCCAGCAGGAAATGGACAATCTTAAACATGGTTTATTTTCGGTTAGTTTGCGAGGCGGATATTTAGCCACAGCGCTGATTAACCGTAAATGGGCATTTTCGTTATACCTTATAAACCGGAACGTCACGAGCGCAACTATTACCCCGCGATGCGTTTACAACTCGTCATCAAAAACCACACATTTCGCTTGTTTTTCTTATCGCCGTAATGATAATCACTATCACAAGAATTTACCTTTCTTTGCATCAGTTGACCGCGATAAACATTTAAGGTGTCGGCATGTTTGTTCCATTTCTCATTATGTTACGCGAAGGCCTCGAAGCGGCCCTCATTGTTAGCCTCATCGCCAGTTATCTGAAGCGAACCCAGCGCGGTCGCTGGATTGGGGTGATGTGGATAGGGGTTTTCCTCGCCGCTGCGCTCTGTCTGGGCCTGGGCATTCTGATCAATGAAACCACCGGTGAATTCCCGCAGAAAGAGCAGGAGCTGTTCGAAGGTATCGTTGCCGTGATAGCGGTGGTGATCCTCACCTGGATGGTGTTCTGGATGCGTAAAGTCTCGCGTAACGTGAAGGTGCAGCTGGAGCAGGCGGTAGATAATGCCCTGCAGAAGGGAAATCATCACGGCTGGGCGCTGATCATGATGGTCTTTTTCGCCGTGGCGCGTGAAGGTCTGGAATCCGTTTTCTTCCTGCTGGCTGCCTTTCAGCAGGATGTGGGGATCTGGCCACCACTGGGGGCGATGCTGGGGCTGGCAACGGCCGTGGTGCTGGGTTTCCTGCTCTACTGGGGCGGCATTCGCCTGAACCTGGGGGCCTTCTTTAAATGGACCAGCCTGTTCATTTTGCTGGTGGCCGCAGGGCTGGCGGCAGGGGCGATTCGCGCTTTCCATGAGGCGGGTCTGTGGAACCACTTCCAGGATGTGGCGTTCGATCTTAGCAATGTTCTTTCTACCCATTCACTGACCGGCACGCTGCTCGAAGGGATCTTCGGCTATCAGGAAACGCCAAGCGTCAGTGAAGTGGCGATGTACTTTATCTATCTTATTCCGGCGCTGGCGCTGTTCTTTATGCCATCGCGCCCCAGCGCTCAGCCGTCGCGTACTGCGCCCTGATGTGCTTACTGTAGTTACAACATACTTTTAAAAGGGAAGGGTCATGGCAATTCAATTTCGTCGTAGTGCGTTACAGGTTGGTGTGGCAGCGCTTGTTGCTTCTGCCTTCGCCGCTCAGGCTGCTGATATTCCACAGGTCAAGGTGACGGTGAATGATAAGCAGTGTGAGCCGATGACCATTACGGTCAACAGCGGTAAGACACAATTTATTATTCAGAACCACAGCCAGAAAGCGCTGGAGTGGGAAATTCTCAAAGGCGTGATGGTCGTGGAAGAGCGCGAAAATATCGCGCCGGGCTTTAGCCAGAAAATGACGGCTAACCTGCAGCCGGGTGAATATGACATGACCTGCGGTCTGCTGACCAACCCGAAAGGTAAGCTCATCGTTAAGGGGAATGCCACAGCGGATGCCGCGAAAGGCACGGCCCTGCTGAGCCTGGGCGATGCCATCACCGCTTATAAAGCGTATGTCATCAAAGAGACGGCAGACCTGGCAGCGGGAACCAAAGCCTTTACGGATGCGGTGAAAGCGGGCGATATCGAAAAAGCGAAATCCCTGTATGCGCCCACCCGTCAGCACTACGAGCGCATTGAGCCGATTGCGGAGCTGTTCTCCGATCTTGATGGCAGCATTGATGCCCGTGAAGACGATTACGAGCAGAAAGCGGCCGATCCAAAATTCACCGGCTTCCACCGTCTGGAGAAAGCTCTGTTTGGCGATAACTCCACCAAAGGGATGGAGAAGTATGCCGATCAGCTCAACAGCGACGTGCTGGAGCTGCAAAAGCGCATCAGCGAGCTGGCCTTCCCGCCATCTAAAGTGGTGGGCGGTGCGGCCGGACTGATTGAAGAAGTGGCCGCCAGCAAAATCAGCGGTGAAGAAGATCGCTACAGCCACACTGATCTGTGGGATTTCCAGGCGAACGTCGATGGCGCACAGAAAATTGTTAACCTGCTGCGCCCACAGCTGCAGAAAGAGAACAGCGAGCTGCTGGCAAAAGTGGATGCCAACTTTAAGAAAGTCGACACCATTCTGGCGAAGTACCGCACCAAAGACGGGTTTGAAACCTACGACAAACTGACCGACGCCGACCGTAACGCGCTGAAAGGCCCGATTACCACCCTGGCGGAAGATCTCTCCCTGCTGCGTGGCGTACTGGGTCTGGACTAAGCACGATGAACAAGCATGACGAATACGACGTGGCAGAACCGTCACGTCGTCGGTTGTTGAAAGGGGTAGGGGCGCTGGGGGGCGCATTTGCCCTGGCCGGAGGGTGTCCGGTGGCGCATGCGGTAAAACCGCAAAGTGCGCCCGGTACGCTGTCACCGGATGCCCGTATGGAGACGCAGCCTTTCTATGGCGAACATCAGGCGGGCATTCTGACACCACAGCAGGCCTCCATGATGCTGGTGGCCTTTGATTCGCTGGCAAGTGATAAAGCTGACCTGGAGCGCCTGTTTCGCCTGCTCACCACCCGCATCGCGTTTTTGACTGCAGGGGGACCGGCGCCAGAAACGCCAAATCCACGACTGCCGCCAATGGACTCGGGGATCTTAGGGTCGTTCATCGCCCCGGATAATCTGACCATTACGGTGTCGCTGGGCGAATCGCTGTTTGATGAACGTTACGGGCTGGCAAAACAGAAGCCGAAAGCGCTGCAAAAAATGACGCGTTTCCCGAATGACTCGCTGGATGCTGCTCTCTGCCACGGCGATCTGCTCCTGCAGATTTGCGCTAACACGCAGGACACGGTGATCCACGCTCTGCGGGATATCATCAAACACACGCCTGATCTGTTGAGCGTGCGCTGGAAGCGGGAAGGGTTTATCTCTGACCATGCTGCCCGCAGCAAAGGCAAAGAGACGCCGGTGAACCTGCTGGGCTTTAAGGATGGCACCGCCAACCCGGACAGCAGCAACGGCGCGCTAATGAAAGAGGTCGTCTGGGTCACAGCCGATCAGGGTGAGCCTGCCTGGGCCGTCGGCGGGAGCTATCAGGCGGTGCGGGTGATTCAGTTCCATGTGGAATTCTGGGATCGCACGCCGCTTAAAGAGCAGCAGACGATCTTTGGCCGTGACAAGCAGAGCGGGGCGCCACTTGGCATGAAGCACGAGCATGATGTGCCGGATTACGCCAGCGATCCTAATGGCGATACCATTGCGCTGGACAGCCATATCCGGCTGGCGAATCCGCGCACCAAAGAGACGCAGTCAAGCCTGATGATGCGCCGGGGCTATAGCTACTCGCTGGGGGTGACCAACTCCGGTCAGCTGGATATGGGGCTGCTGTTTGTCTGCTATCAGCACGATCTGGAGAAGGGTTTCCTCACCGTGCAGAAGCGGTTAAACGGTGAAGCGCTGGAAGAGTACGTTAAACCTATCGGCGGCGGCTATTTCTTCGCGCTGCCCGGCGTGCGCGATTCGAA
Organism: Enterobacter sp. Lyrl_3; assembly: GCF_051948675.1. NCBI lineage: Bacteria > Pseudomonadati > Pseudomonadota > Gammaproteobacteria > Enterobacterales > Enterobacteriaceae > Enterobacter > Enterobacter sp. Lyrl_3. The sequence goes on along the minus strand of NZ_JAYJLI010000002.1, from coordinate 517,454 downwards.
CGCATGGCTCGCGCAAGGGCTGATAGAAGCCTGATAATTGTCCCTGCGATAGTTCGCGGGGACATTATTTTTTCATATGACTATCCCTCTGTTATATTTCTGTAATATTCCTGTATGAGACTGTTTTCAACTGCAGGAGCAGTCTTAAAAGTTGCGTTCAGGTAAAATAAATGTTGCATTTATGATAATCCCTGATGTACTTAAGATAAGACAGCGGTAGTTCCCGGCAGTGATGCTGAATCACTATGGAGATCGCGAATGGTATCGTCCTGTACTGGACAAGGTAAACACAACAACCGCAGTACCCGGCGCGGAGGCTCAGACTCCGGCAGCGATTTCCTCACCACTAAATTTTCCCCTTCTATTCAGAAACCAGATTCTACCGACGTGCAGAATGGTGCGCGTAGCTATTCTGTATCGTCATCCGGCAAGGCAAGCAATGGCTTACAAGGAAGCCAACCCTCTGATGTTCGTGCGCATAATCGTGCCGAAACTGGCGCGTGTGATGAATACCAACAACTCAAGGTGCTATCCATGGGAAGACAAAAAGCAGTGATCAAAGCTCGTCGCGAAGCAAAACGTGTGCTGAGACGGGATTCACGTAGTCATAAACAGCGTGAAGAAGAATCGGTCACCTCGCTTGTGCAGATGAGTGGCGTAGAAGCAATTGGCATGGCGCGGGACAGCCGTGATAATTCCCCAATTGTGGCGCGCAATGAGGCTCAGGCGCACTACCTGAATGCTATCGAGAGTAAACAGCTCATCTTTGCAACCGGTGAAGCCGGATGCGGGAAAACCTGGATCAGTGCAGCCAAAGCAGCGGAGGCCCTGATCCACAAGGACGTGGAGAGAATTATTGTTACCCGTCCGGTACTGCAAGCTGATGAAGATCTCGGCTTCTTGCCCGGTGACATATCGGAGAAGTTTGCCCCTTACTTCAGGCCCGTTTATGACGTGCTGGTGAAGCGACTGGGTGCATCCTTTATGCAGTACTGCCTGCGACCAGAGATTGGCAAGGTGGAAATCGCGCCGTTCGCCTATATGCGCGGACGTACATTTGAAAATGCGGTCGTCATTCTTGACGAGGCTCAGAACGTGACCGCTGCGCAAATGAAGATGTTCTTAACGCGCCTCGGGGAGAACGTGACGGTTATCGTCAATGGCGATATTACCCAGTGCGACCTGCCATCCGGCGTGAAATCCGGCTTGAGCGACGCCATGTCACGTTTTGAGGAAGACGACATGATTGGGGTAGTACGCTTTACCAAAGAAGATTGTGTGCGGTCGGCGCTGTGCCAGCGCACGCTGGAAGTCTATTCCGACTGACGGTAAAACATCGCCGTTTTACCGCTCACCTGTCATCCCTTCCCGGCGTAATGCCGGGAAGCTTCTTTTATTTCTTCTCACGACTCGCGTCTGGTTGTCTTTTAAAAGATTGCCTGTCTTGCGGAATTCATCATGTCGGTTATTCATTTTTGACGCTGGTTTTTTTATCACGCTCAGCGAAATGTGATGTGTATTTATAATATCCACAAAGTACCCATGAATATCATGATCGCGCTAATTGTTCGCTCAAATTTAAACGTGAATGTTGTCACATAATGTTACTAAGATGTGAAAATTAAGTTGGTGTATTGTGTCTAATTCTCTATGTTTCGTACTGATTCAAACAACATTCTAACAAGAAAATCCCATGGGGAACCGTTTCCCTGGAACATCACGTTGAGGGTCATACATGAACGAACTGGTTGGTGCAATTAACGGTGTTATCTGGAGCCCGGCGTTAATATTTTTATGTCTGGGTGTCGGCCTCTATTTCTCATTACGTAGTCGTTTTTTGCAGTTACGTCATATAAAACATATGATTACCTTGATGTTCCAGGGGCGTCCTACCGATGCTGGCGTATCGTCGTTCCAGGCACTGACGATGACGCTGGCAGGGCGTGTAGGGACCGGGAACATTGCTGGCGTCGCCACCGCTATTACCTTCGGTGGACCGGGCGCACTTTTCTGGATGTGGATTGTGGCGTTTTTGGGGGCCAGCTCTGCGTTTGTGGAATCTACGTTGGGCCAGGTTTATAAAGAAAAAATCAACGGTGAATATCGTGGCGGTCCTGCCTTTTATATTGAAAAAGGATTAGGCGTTAAATGGTATGCATGGTTATTTGCCGTCGTCACCATTTTCTCCTGCGGTTTATTACTGCCAGGGGTACAAGCAAACTCGATTGGTGCTAGCCTGGATATTGCATTTGGGCTTGATCCAAATGTCACGGCGGCATTACTTGCCGTACTGTTAAGTTTTATTATTTTCGGTGGTGTGAAAAGGATCGCCAGTTTTAGCAGTATGGTCGTTCCGTTTATGGCGCTCGGCTATATTATTGTGGCTTGCGTTATTATCGCCATTAATATTACTGAGCTTCCTGGTGTGATTCTGTTGATCTGGAAAAGCGCTTTTGGTCTGGAAGCTGGTTTTGGTGCCATTCTTGGTCAGGCTATCATGTGGGGCGTTAAGCGCGGGGTCTATTCCAACGAGGCGGCGCAAGGTACCGGGCCGCATGCGTCATCTGCGGCGGCAGTGAGCCATCCGGTGAAGCAGGGGCTGGTTCAGGCTTTCTCGGTCTATATCGACACGCTGTTTGTCTGCTCGGCGACCGGGTTTATGCTGTTGATCACCGGTCTGTATAACGTCCAGGGCATTGACGGTGCTGCACTCTATACCGGTATTTCCGGCGTGGCAGCAGGGCCTGGCTATGTGCAGACGGCAATGGAAAGTATGATGCCAGGCTTTGGTAATTACTTTGTTGCTGTTGCGCTGTTCTTCTTTGCCTTCACAACCATTATTGCTTACTACTATATTGCTGAAACTAATATCGCCTTCATCAACCGCAAAATTCACCGTCCATGGCTGACATTCGTTCTCAAATTATGCCTGATGGCTTCAACGGTATATGGCACAGTCCGTACGGCGGATCTGGCATGGGGGCTGGGGGATATTGGGGTAGGGCTGATGGCATGGCTTAACATTATTGCCATTGTGCTTTTACATAAAAAAGCGTTTGCCAGCCTTAAGGATTATGAAATTCAGAATGCGCAGGGGGTGGATCCGCACTTTGACCCGATTCGACTGGGGATTAAAAACGCGGATTACTGGCTGGAAGAGCGTAAAGATGAACCTGCTGCGAATCCAGAACAGACGACTTCTGTCGTGAGAGAGCAGAACGCAGGGAAACTGAACAATTAATCGTGGTAGCCCGTATTGCTATACGGGCTCAGACAGCTGGCAATGTGCGCTTTGTGGGTTTCGCCCGGCGGCGCTACGCTTGCACGGGCCTACGAGGCTTGTCGGCGGGATAAGGCGACTATAAAAGAAAAAAGCCCGTACTTTCGTACGAGCTCTTGTCTTGAATATGGCGGTGAGGGGGGGATTGACTCGCTTCGCTCGCCCTTCGGGCAGCCTGTTCGCTGCGCTCGCAGTCTGTCCAACTGGCTGTCGCCAGTTGTCGAACCCCGGTCGGGGATTCTCATCCCCCCGCAAGCGAGCAACATGCGAAAAAAAAGCCCGCATTTTCATGCGAGCTCTTCTTTAAATATGGCGGTGAGGGGGGGATTCGAACCCCCGATACGTTGCCGTATACACACTTTCCAGGCGTGCTCCTTCAGCCACTCGGACACCTCACCATATTGTTTTGCTGCCTGACCGCTTGGGGGGCAACGGGGCGCTACTATAGGGAGTTGCGCTAAAACGGTCAAGCAGATTTTCAGCTTTAGTGCGTGTTCGGTTAAGCCTTAATCAGCTTTGGTCACAGCACGGGCACTTAACGCTGTGAATCGAGCGCTTCGCTGTTTTTAACCACTTCCTGTGCCTTGCCGTAGCTCTCGATCAGCAGCTGGTACGCCGGGAAAATGTGCGTGTAGACTTCTGCCCACTCGGCCGCATCTTCACGGTTCCATGTCCGCTGGATCTCAGAGGCAACAGCCGCCGTATCCATTGGCACTACGCCCGCCTGCACCACACGGGCCAGGGTGATCTCCTGCGCCATTTTGCTGTAAGTACCGGACGCATCAATCACCGCAAAGACTTTATAGCCATCCGCCACTGCGCTAATCGACGGAAATGCCATGCAGACGCTGGTGATGGTACCGGCGATAATCAACGTCTTACGTCCGGTGGCTTTAACCGCGGCCACAAATTCCGGGTTATCCCAGGCGTTGATCTCCCCTTTACGTGCCACATACTGTGCATGCGGCGCGTTGGCATGAATTTCCGGGATGAGCGGACCGTTCGGGCCCTGCGGGACGGAAGCGGTGGTGATCACCGGGATGTTCGCAAGCGTCGCGATTTTCGCCAGAGCCGCCGCACGGGCACGCAGCTCTGGCATCGGCATATCGCCGACGGTCTGGAACAGGCCACTCTGGTGGTCGATAAGCAACATCACCGCATCGTTCACATCAATGACCGGACGTGCTCCATTAAAGTTGGCAGGTGTAGACATGTTCATCTCCTTTATTACGGTTAGATCTGGCCGAAACGGCCGGAGTTGAAATCACGAATGGCTTCATTGATTTCGGTTTTACTGTTCATCACGAACGGGCCGTAGCCCACAATCGGTTCATTCAGCGGCGCACCGGCCATCAGCAGTACTTTGGCATCGCTGCTGGCTTCCAGGTGTAACCTGTCACCTTCCTGACTCATGACCACCAGTTGTGCTTCTCCCGCGTGAGCCGTACCGTTCACCGTGACATGGCCTTCCAGCACCACCAGCGCCGTGCTCCAGCCCTCTGGCTGACTGAACGTGACGTGGCTGCCCTGGTTGAGGGCAATGTCCCACACGTTCAGCGGTGAGAAGGTATGCGCCGGGCCGCTAACATCGTCGTAGTGACCAGCGATAACCCGCAGCGAGCCGCTGTTGTCGGGCAGCGTCACCACCGGGATATCGGCTTTGGTAATGCTCTGATAGCCCGGCGTGGCCATTTTGTCTTTCGCCGGCAGGTTGACCCAAAGCTGCATCATCTTGAGTTCTCCGCCTTTGTGCGCGAACGCGCTGGAGTGGAACTCTTCATGCAGAATGCCTGCACCGGCTGTCATCCACTGCACGTCGCCTGGACCAATGACGCCGCCTCTGCCGGTGGAGTCGCGATGCTCCACTTCGCCGGAATAGACGATGGTGACCGTTTCAAAACCACGATGCGGATGCTCGCCCACCCCGCGTTTTGTGCCGTCCGCCGGGAAGGTATGCGGGCCTGCGTAGTCCAGCAGTAAGAACGGGCTCAGCGACTCGCCGTGTGTCTGATAAGAAAACATCGAACGCACCGGGAAACCATTGCCAACCCAGTGTTGACGGGGGGCGGTATAGACGCCTGTTACGTTTTTCATGATGAACTCCTGATGTTCTGTTGATGTAATTAGCTTATATTCAGAGTTAATGTTTCGGTAGAGAGTGAAAATGGCATTCACTGTTCTGAAAATAGAACGATGAGGATTTATGCAGGATCTCAATGACTTTGTGTGGTTTGTGAAAGTGGTCGACTACGGTGGTTTTGCTGCAGCAGGGCGGGCACTCGATCTGCCTAAGTCGAGGCTGAGCCGCCGTATTGCGCAGCTTGAAGAGCGGCTCGGCGTGCGGTTAATTCAACGTACAACGCGACAATTTACGGTAACGGAGGTCGGGCAGACGTTCTATCAACACTGCAAAGCCATGATGGTTGAAGCGGAAGCGGCGGAAGAAGCCGTGGCCGCGCTGCAGGCGGAACCGCGCGGTATCGTCAGGCTCACCTGTCCTGTCACGTTGTTGCATGTGCATGTCGGCCCGATGCTGGCGCGCTTTATGGTGCGCTATCCCGGGATCAACCTTCAGCTGGAAGCAACGAACCGGCGGGTGGATCTGGTGGGGGAGGGTGTAGATGTGGCGATCCGCGTGCGTCCCCGTCCGTTTGATGACAGCGATCTGGTATTACGGGTGCTTGCCGACCGGGGACATTGCCTGGTCGCGGGCCCGGCCTTGATTGAACGCCTGGGAAAACCGTCGATGCCGTCAGAACTCAGCGCCTGGCCAGGGTTGAGTATGGGCGAGGGTAAGCATATCCATAAATGGCAATTATGCGGCCCGGAAGGCGCGAAAGCAGAAATCCATTTTTCCCCGCGCCTGATTACCACCGACATGCTGGCGCTGCGTGAAGCGGCCATGGCGGGGATCGGTGTGGTGCAACTGCCGATATTGATGGTGAAAGATCAACTGGCATCAGGAGAGCTGATTCGGGTGCTGGAGGCGTGGGAGCCAAAAAGAGAAGTGATTCATGCGGTTTATCCATCAAGACGCGGATTACTGCCGTCCGTCAGGGCGCTGGTGGATTTTCTTACAGAAGAGTATGCACGGATGGTTGAAGAGTAGCTTTTTGTAGGTCGGGTAAGCGCAGCGCCACCCGACATGAAGAGCGTAGGGGGCTCAAGGTTCTCATCCCCCTCAAGCGAGCAACATGCGAAAAAAAAGCCCGCATTTTCATGCGAGCTCTTCTTTAAATATGGCGGTGAGGGGGGGATTCGAACCCCCGATACGTTGCCGTATACACACTTTCCAGGCGTGCTCCTTCAGCCACTCGGACACCTCACCATATTGTCATCCCGTTGTTGTCGGGACGGGCGCTAATGTAAGGAAAAGCCGAACAGCCGTCAACACACTTTTTCAGTAAATTAGCGCATTTAGACAAACTTCAAACAACATGATTCTTAAATGTGCTGAAAGCGCCTTTTTTATCGGCAACGCGGTCCGGCGATAAATTTGTTATGCTGGCAATCCAGTTGAAAATGAAAATAAAACAGCGCAAAAAAGGCAGGAATGAGTATGGATATTATCTTCTATCACCCCACTTTTGATACGGCTTACTGGATTAAGGCACTTTCGGCAGCGTTACCGGGGGCGCGCGTGCGTGAATGGAAGCGCGGTGATAACGAACATGCAGACTACGCGCTGGTGTGGCATCCCCCGGTCGAGATGCTCCAGGGGCGCAAGCTGAAGGCCGTTTTTGCCCTCGGCGCCGGTGTGGATTCCATTCTGAGCAAACTGAAAGCGCACCCTGAAATGCTGCCGGAGGAAATCCCCCTGTTCCGCCTGGAAGATACCGGCATGGGCCAGCAAATGCAGGAATATGCCGTGAGTCAGGTGCTGCACTGGTTCCGACGTTTTGACGATTACCAGGCCTTAAAACTGCATTCCCGTTGGGAGCCGCTGCCAGAATATCAACGTGAAGAGTTTACCATCGGTATTCTCGGGGCGGGCGTGCTCGGCTCAAAAGTGGCCGAAGCGCTGGCACCGTGGGGCTTCCCGCTGCGCTGCTGGAGCCGCAGCCGCAAGAACTATCCTGGCGTTGAGAGTTTTGCCGGAACAGATGAACTCCCGGCGTTTCTGAAGGGGACGCGCGTACTGATCAATCTGCTGCCGAATACGGCGGAAACGGTCGGCATTATTAATAGCGCGCTTATGAATCAGCTGGCGGATCAGAGTTACGTGATGAATCTGGCGCGCGGGGTTCATCTGGTGGAAGCCGATCTCCTCAAAGCTCTTGATGGTGGCAAGGTGAAAGGCGCGATGCTGGATGTGTACAGCCGCGAGCCGTTGCCGGCAGAGAGCCCGCTGTGGGCACATCCGCGCGTGGCGATGACCCCACACGTCGCCGCCGTGACGCGTCCGGCAGAGGCGGTGGCCTATATTACGCACACCATCAGTGAGATAGAGCAGGGCAACGCGGTGACCGGGCAGGTCGACAGAACGCGCGGCTACTGAGTGAAACCCGGCGTTAGCCGGGTTTTTGCTAATAATCGCAGCAGATAACTGCTATCCTTTGGAAAAACCGCAGAGGAGAGAGAGATGTATCCCGTTGACCTGCATATGCACACCGTCGCCAGCACCCACGCGTATAGCAACCTCCATGATTACATTGCACAAGCGAAGCTCAAGGGCATCAGGCTTTTTGCGATCACCGATCATGGCCCGGATATGGCGGATGCGCCGCACTACTGGCATTTTGTGAATATGCGGATCTGGCCACGCCTGGTGGACGGTATTGGGATACTGCGTGGCATTGAGGCGAACATTAAAAATACCGACGGTGAGATCGACTGCACCGGCCCGATGCTGACATCTCTTGACCTTATTCTCGCCGGTTTCCATGAACCTGTCTTTGCGCCTCAGGATAAAGAGACCAACACCGCGGCGATGATTGCCACCATTGCCAGCGGCAACGTGCATATTATTAGCCACCCCGGCAACCCGAAGTACCCAATCGATATTCAGGCTGTCGCGCAGGCGGCAGCGAAGCATCACGTGGCGCTGGAGATTAACAACTCCTCCTTCGTGCACTCGCGTAAGGGCAGTGAAGCGAACTGCCGCGAAGTGGCGGCCGCAGTGCGTGATGCCGGAGGCATGGTGGCGCTGGGTTCAGATTCCCATACTGCGTTCACACTGGGTGATTTCAGCGAGTGCCTGAAAGTGCTGAATGATGTTAACTTCCCGGAAGCGCAAATCCTGAACGTGACCCCTCGTCGCATGCTCGATTTCCTTGAGTCGCGCGGAATGGAACCGATTGCCGAATTTGCCGATCTTTAATTGTGTAATGGAATAAAAAAATGAATGAGTTTTCCATCCTTTGCCGCGTGCTGGGCACGCTGTACTACCGCCAGCCTCAAGACCCGCTGCTGGTCCCGCTCTTTACATTAATTCGTGAAGGGAAACTGGCGCAGAACTGGCCGCTGGAACAGGATGATTTACTGGAGCGCCTGCAGAAAAGCTGCGACATGCAGCAAATCTCCACAGATTACAACGCGCTGTTTGTGGGGGAAGAGTGCCGTGTTTCACCTTACCGCTCTGCCTGGCAGGAAGGGGCAACGGAAGCGGAAGTGCGCGCTTTTCTTTCAGAGCGCGGCATGCCGCTGACCGACACGCCTGCCGATCATATCGGTACGCTGCTGCTGGCCGCATCCTGGATTGAGGACCACGCCGGTGACGATGAGAACGAAGCCATCGAAACCTTGTTCGAAATGTACCTGCTGCCGTGGGTCGGGACATTCCTTGGGAAAGTTGAAGCGCATGCCACCTCGCCATTCTGGAGAACGCTGGCTCCCCTGACGCGTGACGCCATCGCTGCAATGTGGGATGAGCTGGAAGAAGAGAATGAAGAGTGATCATGATCACATTAGTTCTGCAACGCAACGCATCATCTTGCATATAATGTGCTTCTGATCTCATTTCCATGGCGCGCTTCTGCTAAGATGCGCGCCATGAACATATTACTTTGTATCGCACTCACAACAGGTATCCTCTCCGGGCTTTGGGGATGGGTAGCCGTCTCTCTCGGACTGCTCAGCTGGGCTGGATTTCTCGGCTGCACGGCCTACTTCGCCTGCCCGCAGGGTGGGATCAAAGGGCTTTTTATCTCAGGCTGCACTCTGATGAGCGGCGTTATCTGGGCGCTGGTTATCATGAAGGGCAGTGCGCTCGCTCCGCATCTGGAGATCCTCGGCTATATCATGACGGGTGTGGTCGCCTTTTTGATGTGCGTTCAGGCAAAGCATCTGTTGCTGTCGTTTGTACCCGGCACGTTTATGGGGGCGTGTGCCACCTTTGCGGGGCAGGGTGACTGGAAGCTGGTGGTCCCCTCGCTGGCGCTGGGGTTGCTGTTTGGCTATGCCATGAAGAACAGTGGTCTATGGCTGGCGGCACGACGAGAAAAAGCGCAAAACGTGCCAGCGGTGAGTGAATAAAAAAAGGCGAGATAACTATCTCGCCTTTTTTATGCGCGTCCTGTCAGGATTCCGGAGGAACCGACATATCGCGGTATTTCACCAGTACCGGGTTTTGCACGTCTGCTTTGTTTTGCAGATCCCACAGCCCGCGGTCGATACCATCATTTATCAGGAAGATAACTCCGGTTTCAATGGCTGACATCAGGCACATCATCACCGGCTCGTTAGAGGTATAACCGATTTCACCCTCCAGCAGACGCTGATAGTCAATGAAGCGGAACACCCCGGCCTGCACTTCATAAGAGAGTATGGTTTTGCTGGTGGTTACCGAAGAGAGCACTTCCCCGGTACTGACGTTAACGACACGCAGGTTAACGGCAATTTGGTCGAGCTGATACTGCGTATCTGCACCGATACCGAAATAACGTGCGCCAGCACCGCCAGATTTCACGTTACTTTCGTAACCGATAATCGACCCTTCAATCATAACATTCGCCGCAGCCAGAGATTGCAGCGGCATGCGGTTATTATCTGCAACGGTACCATTCTCCTGCGCCGCACGAATAATTTTTCGTTCATTTAACAGGTTTTGCAACCCCTGACGTTCCAGTGGAATAAACCAGCGCGAATCTTTCAGCGCGGTCACCAGCATGGCGGTGGCGCTTTGCGGTACGGCCGTAGAGAAGTTACTTGCCGGGTAAGGTTTAAATTGCCCGGTTTCATCCTGAATGTTGTAGACGGAGACAAATATTTTACCTGTCGGGGCAGGCAAATGGGTTAAATCACGATAACTTTGAGCCCGAGGCATTAATGTCGGTTTTGCAGCTTCTTTAGGTGGAGCAGTTAAACAACCGCTCAATAAGCACACTGCAACAAGTATCAGGAAGCGCTGCATGATCGTTGTCCTTATTTTGGGGTTGTTCAAAAGTCAGTCGAGTTATTTTGTAAACCGGAAACCTGAATGGTTGAGGTTTTTCCGGTTTTACGATCGGTAACGTTCAACTGGAGCTGCCCGTCCCTGTTGGCGATATCGACAATGAAGTCATTGGTCACCATGCGGCCGGGTTTGCCGGTGTTGATATTGGTCAGCAAACCGCCCAAAATTTGTGACTGGATCGCCTGGGTGAAGTTATCCAGTGCAGATGGCGTATCCACGCTAAAATCCTTGAAGCTGGGATCTTTATAAGAATTTTGCGCCTGGGCTTCATTCAACATGAACGCCCCATTATTTGGGTTACCACCAAAGTTGGGATTACGGAACTGGAATGTCATATTCCCGGCCCAGCTTAATGGGGTGATGAGCATTATCGAAACAACTGCATATGCAATACGCATGACAGCCTCCGGATATAGGTTCGCTAGAACTCGTCTTTTGCTAAATCTCTTGTGCTTAATAGCACTTTGTCTATTTGCATGCGATTAATAGCGTCTTCTGATTGCGCCAGCGCCAAGGCTACGTTTTTATCGAAGTCTATTTTGGTGGGAAATAAAAATGTTTGATAAATAACGAACTGATTAGCCGTTATTGTTATCCAACTTCCCCATCGTGCACTGGGCCGCTCGTTGATTGTTATATTTCCAGGATACGTACTGTCCCATTTATCACTGAAGGCACGATAAAAATTGTGTCCGACAGAAGAGACGGTATGGTCCGTTAACAATCCGGGAACTTCGACCTCGACGGCCTTCAGGTTCCCGGCAGCGAGCAGAAAGCCCGCTGCGGCAATCCAACTCATGGTGCGTTTCATGTGATTAACGCCTGAGGTTATCGTTTGCCCATGAAACCGCCTGAGTTCGGTTTTTAACAGCTATCTTCTTGAAAAGATTATAAAGGTGCGTCTTTACCGTATTTTCGCTGATAAATAACGAACGGGCGATTTCAATATTTGAAGCACCAATGCGCAATTTGTTCAGGATCTCTTTCTCGCGGTGCGTTAGCAGTGCTGACTCTGAACTGTTGTAGCGGTAATTTCCGGAGTGCGTGATAAGGTAGCTGGCCAGCTTTTGCGAAAAATAACACTCTCCTCGCAAGATACCTTGCAGGCCTTCTACCACCCGATTCTCTTCTTCAGTGACGTAGAACACGCCATTGATATGCGGCCAACTTTCAATGTCCCGGAAAGGATACTCGTCAGGCGTATTCAATAATAACACGCGGATGTTATTGTTTTTCCTGCTCAAAGTATCTTGCCAGTAATGGATGAGCTTTTTATCCGCTTCCATCATATCGAAAAGAATAATGCAGCCAGGTGCAATATCATCGAAAGAACGTTGAATATTATGCAATTTCCCGTTCAGTGATAAAGATTGCTTTAAATGTTGTAATAAAGCGGTCGCCTGCAAAGAAGGTTTTGTGATCAACAGTAATGTATGACCATGTAAACTATGGACTTCATTATACATGATGAAACCCCACTTTTTTATGACACCTGGCAGTTGTCCTCCTGCGAAAAGAGGACACCAGAAGTACTGACAGATGTTGCGCTGCTGTGTGTAGAATCAAACCATAACCTCCACAAGGGAGGAAAATATAAAACGAATTTCGTACATCTAATTTCAATCTAGCTTTTACGAAGTTTAAAGCAAGTGTTAAACGTGTAACAAGATGTAAAAATCAATATTAATTTGTGAAATTACACCTTCTTAAACGCCTTTAATTGATGAGAAAGTTGTACAGATAAATAACGCTGCATAGATTTTAAAAATCATACAAATATTTATATGTGACTGATTTTAATGTTTTTATGCTATTCTTTTTCAGAAATTTTAAAGTATGAGTTTCAAAAAAAATCTAAGCTACGGAATGAATGCCGCTTCGCCTTAAGAAATCGCGTCTTGTGTCACACGTTAACGTTAATGTCATCCTGTCGTTACGTTTAACCCTTCCTCTCTCGCGTCGGAACAGCCGCTGCGATGTTTCACCCATTTGCGATGGATAAGGCTTTATAAAAATTAAATGGCTTCGCTTATCACTATTTTTGTTCAGGAATTAATACTTTGAGGTGACCTGTAAAATAAAAATAAGCCGCGCGGGTGAGATATTTAACGTGTTTCGGCAGACATACTCTTCACCGTAACGACGCGTTAACAAAATATGCGTTGTTCTAACCTGAAGTCTTTTAAAACAGCCAGGTCCAGGGTGGCAACATGAAAAACACATCGTTATTTATGATGTTTACATTACTGGGAGCGCCTGGGGTTGTCACCGCGGCGAATTCAGATTTGGCTACCTCTGAATATAACTTTGCGGTAAATGAATTAAGCCGTACATCATTAAATCAGGCAGCCATTATTGGTCAACAGGGTGTACTTAATGACGCTCAGGTGCGCCAGGACGGTTCAAAATTATTGTCCATCGTTTCCCAGGATGGGTCAGGTAACAGGGCGCGGGTTGATCAATCAGGGACTTATAATATTGCGTATATTGCTCAGAGCGGCTTTGCGAATGATGCAGATATTACGCAGGACGGATTTGGTAATAGTGCGAAAATTATCCAGAAAGGGTCGGGTAATAGGGCAAGCATCACGCAGTACGGTACACAGAAAAACGCAGTTGTAGTGCAAAAACAGTCGCAAATGGCAATTCGCGTTATTCAACGTTAGTTATTCGCGGCGACTTTAATCAATCCGATGGGGGTTTTACCATGAAATTTATCAAAGTGGCAGCTCTTGCAGCAATCGTCGTTTCTGGTAGTGCTATGGCCGGTCTCATTGATCAAGGTGGCTGGGGCCATGGACACGGTCATGGCCATGGTCAAGGCGGTAATGGCCCAAATTCAACCCTGAATATTTACCAGAACGGTGGCGGTAACTCAGCTGTCGCCTTGCAGACCAATGCCAGAGATTCAACGCTGTCTATTAGCCAGAGCGGTGGCGGTAATGGCGCAGATGTTGGACAAGGTTCTGACGACAGCACCATCTCTCTGACTCAGAATGGTTTTGCCAACAGCGCAACGCTTGATCAATGGAACAGTCACGACTCCACAATGAATGTGAGCCAGTACGGTGGATTTAACGGCGCAATGGTTGATCAGACTGCGTCTAATTCTACGGTCAATGTTACCCAGATTGGTTTTGGTAACCACGCTGCAGCTTATCAGTATTAATACTGAAATCTGTGCTACAAAAAAACAGGGCCTCAGCCCTGTTTTTTTTCGGGAGTGCATCATGAATACCTTAATTCTCCTTGCCGCGCTTTCCAGTCAAATAACGTTTAACACATCGCAGCAGGGCGATATGACCACCATTATTCCCCAGGTTACGCTGACAACGCCGTGTGATTGTCAGGTACAAATCGTGGCTGAACGGGAAGGGCAGAGTGGCCAAAGTACATCACGCCAGCAAAACAGGCTTTTTATCCCCGCTAATCAGACGATCGATTTAATGCGGCTGAGTTTAAATATTGGTACGGGGGATACGGTGAACATTATTGTCACCGTCTCTGATGGTAAATCGCTTCATTTATCACAGCAGTGGTCACCGCCGGAGAAGAGGCTTTAATCATTCATAAAATCAATGATTTGCCAATGTGGCAGGCCTTCACCGTTGAGCTATGCTGATAACAGGAACTGAGCAACTAAGTTCCGGAACGTGAAACTACGTTTGCTTTAATGGAGCGCTTTTACCCCTCAAGGACGATTTTCATTGAGGAGTACATACACGTGACCAAATATATCGCTCAACTCGCTTCTGGTTTTAGTCTGCTCGTTTCTCTTTTTGTAACCCCGGTTTTTGCGGCGACGGTTGTTGAGGGTGGGGTCATTCATTTTCGCGGCGCGATTGTCGCCGACCCCTGTGAAGTGACTGCACAAACGCGGCAGTTTGCGTTGTCATGCCCGGAAAATAACCGGATGCATACGCGCATGGTCAGTTATGAAGATGCACTTAATGGCCATGTGACCGATACCAGCCTCGCCACCCTCAGCATGAAGTACCTCAATCCTGAAAAAACGCTCGCGGTAGTACAAATTCAGTACCGCTGATGTGTGCTCTTCCGCTTTACGGCGGAAGAGGTTTTTCCCGATAGTTTTTTCTCTCGGGTACCTCTGCGATACACTTAAGAAAATGGCGGGAAGCAGAGGGTATTTATGAAACCGCAAATTGACGTTATTCATGGCGATATCACGACGATGCACGTTGATGTGATCGTCAATGCAGCCAATCCGTCACTGATGGGCGGCGGTGGCGTGGATGGCGCTATCCACCGGGCTGCCGGACCGCAACTGCTGGAAGCCTGCAAGACTGTGCGTCAGCAACAGGGGGAGTGCCCACCGGGTCATGCCGTTATTACGCTTGCGGGCGATCTTCCCGCGAAAGCGGTGATTCATGCCGTGGGGCCAGTATGGCATGGCGGCGATCGGCACGAGGCGAGTATCCTCGAAGAGGCCTACCGAAACTGCCTGCGTCTGGCCGCTGATAATGTCTATAAAACCATGGCGTTTCCGGCCATCAGCACCGGAGTGTATGGCTATCCGAAAGCTGCCGCAGCGACGATTGCGGTAGACACCGTGTATCGTTACCTGTCGCTTAAACCGATGCCCGAAAAAGTGACATTTGTCTGTTTCGATGAGGAGACACTGCATCTTTATCAGCGGCTGTTGACCCAGCGCGGACAGGAATTAGAGACCTGAAACACACGCGGCGCACTGAGTGCGCCGCGTTTTTTATGATGCTCTTACCTGCGGTTTCCCGGAGAAAAGGAAACGCAGAAGCGGTATCCGCAGATGGATTTCGTAAAGCACGATGGCGATTCCAATCACAAAGACCAGCCCGGTAAAGAAGCCCAGCGTGTTGGAGGCGATATGCGGTGTGATATAGGCCCCGAAGAACAACGTCAGGGGGTGGTGCACCAGATAGATAAACAGCGAAGCATTGACGAAATAGGTGACGCGGCTGGACTTAAAATTAAGCAGCCGGTGGCCCAGCGCAAAGACCACATTCACCATCCACAGGCCCAGCAGCATGGTAATGACGCTCTCGGTTTCATACATCCACGCATCGCCGCTGCCGTAGCGCTGATTTAACAGATAGGCCGCAAACGCGATGGCGGCACCAAAAGCACACCACGGTGAGGGCGTCGTAAACAGCGATTTAAGCTTCGGATAAATAAAGGCCAGCGCCCCGATTAAAAAGAAGGGAATGTAGAACAGCGACTGCATCACCACAAAATTGAATAATCCGTCGCTCAGAATCGGCGGATAAACAATAAACAGCGTCCGTCGCACTGCCGCATAGGCGATGCCCAGCAGCAAAAAGAGCAGCGACAGTTTTCCCAGGGTGATACTGGCGAAAAAGGCGTTAGCTTTGTCGCTTAAATGGCGGCGAAAGCGGCTAAAAATCAACACGCTGACTGTGGTAAGGACCACCAGTACCAGCAGGAACCAGAGGTGGGACACCAGCTCCCAAACCAGGGTGTTGTATTTTTCGTATAGCGACAGATTAGGCCAGTTTTCCGCCTTACCCTTTACGTACTGCAACATGATGAACTGCGGCAGCGTCAGCAGAGGAATGGCGGTGAGCATCGGAATGCCGACGCGCTCCACGCGCACTTTCCACCAGCGCTTGATGGGGTAGCGCAGAAACAGCATATAAGAGAAATAACCTGAAATGACAAAAAACACCTGCATGCGGAAGGCGTGAATAAAGTCATTAAACAGCGTCAGCCACCAGGAGGGCATTTGACTATTAACATGCCAGGTGTGGCTGGAGTAAATCAGTGAAATGTGGAAGGGGATCCCCAATAGCATCAGCCATGCCCGGATCGAGTCGAGGAAGTATTCACGTTCTACAGGTGTTGTGCTCATATAACTTTGTGCATTCTCAGACTTTTCGCCTTATCCCTAAGACTCATAATGGTTACATTCGAAGCCAACCCTACACCAAGACCGACACCCTGTCTCCAGGATAAGCACGCAAAGTGAAAAGCGGGTTCTTTCATTTGCTTAATCCCTGAGCCAGCGAGCTGAACAAAGCGGTGATAATGTTGTCGGATTGCCTGAGTTTCCATTAAAATGGATCGGATCGATATAAGCACACAAAGGGGGAAGTGCTTACTTATTATGAAACATAAACCACAGATGATGAAAATGCGTTGGTTGGGTGCTGCAGTGGTGTTATCCCTGTATACCTCATCGGCACTGGCCTTTAACATCGACGATGTCGCAAAACAGGCAAAATCGATGGCAGGCAAGAGCTACGAAGCGCCGAAAAGTAACTTGCCCTCCGTTTTCCGCGACATGAAATATGCGGACTATCAGCAGATCCAGTTCAATCACGATAAAGCGTACTGGAACAATATTAAGACCCCGTTCAAGCTTGAGTTTTATCATCAGGGTATGTACTTCGATACCCCTGTTGCCATCAATGAAGTGACGGCAACGGCGGTACGTAAAATCAAATACAGCCCGGATTACTTCAATTTTGGCGATGTGCAGCACGACAAAGATACGGTTAAAGATCTGGGCTTTGCAGGCTTCAAGGTGCTTTACCCGATTAACAGCAAAGATAAAAACGACGAAATCGTCAGCATGCTCGGCGCCAGCTACTTCCGCGTTATTGGCGCGGGACAGGTGTACGGGCTTTCTGCGCGCGGCCTGGCTATTGATACCGCGCTGCCATCAGGTGAAGAATTCCCACGTTTCCGCGAGTTCTGGATCGAACGTCCAAAACCAACGGATAAACGTCTGACTATCTACGCACTGCTGGATTCCCCGCGTGCAACGGGCGCGTACCGCTTTGTGATCATGCCTGGGCGTGACACGGTGGTTGACGTGCAGTCTAAAGTCTACCTGCGCGACAAAGTGGGTAAACTGGGCGTTGCGCCGCTGACCAGTATGTTCCTGTTTGGGCCGAACCAGCCGTCACCGGCGACCAACTTCCGTCCTGAACTGCACGATTCCAACGGCCTGTCTATTCATGCTGGTAATGGTGAGTGGATCTGGCGTCCGCTGAACAACCCGAAACATCTGGCTGTCAGCAGCTTTGCGATGGAAAACCCGCAAGGTTTCGGCCTTCTGCAGCGTGGCCGTCAGTTCTCTCGCTTTGAAGATCTGGATGACCGCTACGACCTGCGTCCAAGCGCGTGGGTGACCCCGAAAGGTGACTGGGGCAAAGGGAAGGTTGAACTGGTTGAAATCCCAACCAATGATGAAACCAACGATAACATCGTCGCTTACTGGACGCCGGATCAGCTGCCGGAAGCCGGGAAAGAGATGAACTTCAAATACACGATCACCTTTAGCCGCGACGAAGACAAACTGCATGCGCCGGATAACGCGTATGTCATGCAGACTCGCCGTTCAACGGGTGACGTGAAACAGTCTAATCTTATCCGTCAGCCTGACGGTACCGTCGCTTTCGTGGTGGACTTCACCGGCCAGGACATGAAGAAACTGGCGCCAGATACTGCCGTGACCGCCCAGGCCAGCATCGGTGATAACGGTGAGATCGTTGAGAACACCGTACGTTACAACCCGGTAACGAAAGGGTGGCGTCTGACCCTGCGCGTGAAAGTGAAAGATCCGAAACAGACCACTGAAATGCGCGCTGCGCTGGTCAGTAACGATCAGCCGCTGAGTGAAACCTGGAGCTATCAGCTACCTGCCAATGAATAATACATCTGAATATATTGATGCCATGCCGCTGACGGATATCGAAAAAGCGGCACTGCCTGAGAGCGACATCCGCGCGGTACATGCCGCGCTGGATGGGGAACATCGTCAGTTTTCACGTGATGACGATTCTCCGCTGGGGTCAGTGAAGGCACGTCTGGAGCAGGCATGGCCGGACTCGCTGGCAGAAGGGCAGTTGATTAAAGACGACGAAGGACGCGATCAGCTTCAGGCGATGCCGAAAGCAACGCGTTCTTCCATGTTCCCCGACCCCTGGCGTACCAACCCGGTTGGCCGCTTCTGGGATCGCCTGCGCGGGCGTGACGTGACGCCACGCTATCTGTCGCGTCTGACAAAAGAAGAGCAGGCCTCCGAACAGAAATGGCGTACCGTGGGGACGATCCGTCGCTACATTCTTCTGCTGCTGACGCTGGCGCAGACTGTTGTCGCAACCTGGTACATGAAGACGATTCTGCCTTACCAGGGCTGGGCGCTGATCAACCCGGCAGACATGATGGGCCAGGATATCTGGGTCTCCTTCATGCAACTGCTGCCGTATATCCTGCAAAGTGGCATTCTTCTGCTGTTCGCCGTTCTCTTCTGCTGGGTCTCGGCCGGTTTCTGGACCGCGCTGATGGGCTTCCTGCAGCTGCTGATGGGACGAGACAAATACAGCATTTCGGCGTCTACGGTCGGGGATGAACCCCTGAATCCTGAGCACCGCACGGCGCTGATTATGCCTATCTGTAACGAAGACGTTGACCGCGTATTCGCGGGGCTGCGCGCAACCTGGGAGTCCGTTAAGGCGACCGGTAACGCCGCCCATTTCGACGTCTATATCCTGAGCGACAGCTACAATCCGGACATCTGCGTTGCCGAGCAAAAAGCCTGGATGGAGCTGATTGCAGAAGTACAGGGCGAAGGTCAGATCTTCTACCGTCGCCGCCGTCGTCGTGTGAAGCGTAAAAGCGGTAACATCGATGACTTCTGCCGTCGCTGGGGTAACCAGTACAGCTACATGGTGGTGCTGGACGCCGACTCGGTGATGAGCGGTGATTGTCTGAGCGGTCTGGTGCGTCTGATGGAAGCTAACCCGAACGCGGGTATCATCCAGTCTTCGCCAAAAGCGTCCGGCATGGACACGCTTTACGCGCGTTGCCAGCAGTTTGCCACCCGTGTTTACGGGCCGCTGTTTACTGCCGGTCTGCACTTCTGGCAGTTGGGTGAGTCCCACTACTGGGGTCACAACGCCATTATCCGCGTGAAGCCGTTTATTGAGCACTGTGCGCTGGCACCGCTGCCGGGCGAAGGTTCGTTTGCCGGCTCGATTCTGTCGCACGACTTCGTGGAAGCGGCGCTGATGCGTCGTGCAGGGTGGGGCGTCTGGATTGCCTACGATCTGCCTGGATCCTATGAAGAACTGCCGCCGAACCTGCTGGACGAACTTAAGCGTGACCGCCGCTGGTGTCACGGGAACCTGATGAACTTCCGTCTGTTCCTCGTGAAAGGGATGCACCCGGTTCACCGTGCGGTGTTCCTGACCGGCGTGATGTCTTATCTCTCCGCGCCGCTGTGGTTTATGTTCCTGGCGCTGTCCACGGCTCTGCAGGTGGTGCATGCGCTGACGGAGCCGCAGTACTTCCTGCAACCGCGTCAGCTGTTCCCGGTGTGGCCACAGTGGCGTCCGGAGCTGGCGATAGCGCTGTTTGCCTCCACCATGGTGCTGCTGTTCCTGCCGAAGCTGCTCAGTATCATTCTGATCTGGTGCAAAGGCTCGAAGGAGTATGGCGGTTTCTGGCGGGTAACGGTTTCACTGCTGCTGGAAGTGCTGTTCTCCGTGCTGCTGGCACCGGTACGTATGCTGTTCCATACCGTGTTTGTGGTCAGCGCGTTCCTGGGCTGGGAAGTGGTCTGGAACTCACCGCAGCGTGATGATGACTCCACGCCGTGGGGTGAAGCCTTTATGCGTCACGGCTCGCAGCTGCTGCTGGGGCTGGTGTGGGCTGCTGGGATGGCATGGCTGGATCTGCGCTTCCTGTTCTGGCTGGCGCCGATTGTCTTCTCGCTGATCCTGTCGCCGTTTGTGTCGGTTATTTCAAGCCGCTCAACGGTTGGCCTGCGTACCAAACGCTGGAAGCTGTTCCTGATCCCGGAAGAGTATTCGCCGCCGAAGGTGCTGGTGGATACTGACACCTATCTGGAGCAGAACCGCCGTCGTACGCTGGATGATGGCTTTATGCACGCGGTGTTTAACCCGTCGTTTAACGCCCTGGCAACGGCAATGGCTACCGCGCGTCACCGTGCAAGTAAGGTGCTGGAGATTGCCCGCGATCGTCACGTTGAACAGGCGCTGAACGAGACGCCAGAGAAACTTAACCGCGACCGCCGTCTGGTGCTGTTAAGCGATCCGGTGACTATGTCGCGTCTGCACTACCGTGTGTGGTCTTCCCCGGAGCGCTACTCCTCGTGGGTGAACTACTACAACGATCTGAAGCTTAACCCGCTGGCGCTGAAGGCGAAGTAAGTGGCAACGTAGGGCGGGTAAGCAATGTGCCACCCGCCAGATAAAATACCGGCTTAAACGCCGGTATTTTTTTAGAGGTAACGGATGAAAATAATCATCGTCGTCATGATGGCATGTCTGCTGAGCGGCTGCGGCAGCATCATCAGTCGCACCATACCGGGGCAGGGCCACGGGAATCAGTACTATCCGGGCGTGAAATGGGATGTCCGGGATTCCGCATGGCGCTACCTGACGGTGCTCGATCTGCCGTTCTCGCTGATTTTCGATACGCTGTTGTTGCCCATCGATGCCAGCCACGGCCCCTATGAGTAGCGGGAATTAACGCTCGTCCCATTCGTCAGCTGCGGTTTGACCTTCTTCCGTATCCAGCGGTGGCTCGAGCTGAAATTCACCCTCATCCCACTCGTGCAGGGTGTTCTCTTCCAGCCACTCCTGACGCAACTCAATTTCGTCATAGTCACCATCAAAGACGGCCTGAGCTCCTTCACCGCTCAGGATCGGCAAACATTCGCCTTCTTCACCTTCGTCAGCAAAGAATTCGGCCTGCCACATAATATCTCCGTCCTGAAGGACATACTTTTGGATGTTGAGTTGTTGCACGTCCGCATCTTCTTCATCAACGCCGGGGTTATCGGCGAGGAACTCTTCACGAGCGGCATCAATAGCTTCTTCCAGCGTGGCGTACATGGTCATTGGTGTCTCCCTGTTTTCCAGAAGGTTTCAGGGAAAGAATAGCTGAATATCTGATTCTGCAAGTATGAATGCGAAAATAAGCCGTCACGTATTTGTCTTATTCCGCCACCGGCCGTAATGTCCGGGATAAACTGAACCACGAGTAAACCGCATTAAACAGTACTACGCCCGCCGTGACGATAAACACGGCGCGAAAACCGAAGCTGGCGGAGATCCCGGCCCCCACCAGCGGGCCGGTAACGTTGCCGATGTCGCGAAATGACTGGTTGTAGCTAAAGATACGCCCGGCGATCTGGTTCGTGGAGTTGTAAACCAGCAGGGTCTGAACGGCGGGCAGTAACGCCCCGTCGGCGGCACCCAGCAAAAAGCGCAGAACGCCCAGTTGCCAGGGTGATTGCACCATCGACATGGGAATGAGCAGCAGCACGGAGATCACCAGCGCACAAATCAGGATCTTTTCCGGGCCGACGCGGTCTCCCAGTTTCCCTAACCTCGGGGCGCTAAGCAGCGCCGCCACGCCGGGTACGGAGGCAATCAACCCGCTGATAAACGCAATGTTGCTCACGTTACCTGCCAGATCGCGAACGTACAGCGTCAGAATAGGGGCAATCGAACCGGTCGCGACCTGAATAATCAGGGTCGTCACGAACAGGCTCAGTACCAGTCTGGGGTTTTTGAGTGAAGCCAGCACATCCCGTGCGTGGAGCATCTCTTTTTTGGCGACGGGGGTGAAGTTTTCACGAATGCAGATCAGCGTAACGATAAAGCAGAGGAACAACACGCTGGCAGTAATGAAAAATACCGGGCGTAGGCCATAGCTGTCCGCCAGCAAGCCGCCCGCCAGAGGTCCCAGCAAGGCGCCGCTGACGCCTCCGGTTGAGAGCGTCCCGAGCGCCCAGCCGCTTTTATGACGCGGGATCTGGGTGGCGATCAGCGCATTCGCGTTGGGAATAAATCCTCCCAGCAGGCCAAGTAGCGCGCGCAAAATCAGAAACTGCCAGACGTTCTGCGCCACACCCATTAACGCCATGATGATGGCCATTCCCAGCGCCGAGCGCAGCAGCATGATTTTACGCCCTTTACGGTCGGCAAGGCCGCCCCAGAACGGCGAAGCAATGGCGGAGAAGAGGAAAGTGATGCTGAACACCAGACCACATATTGAGCGCACTGTGGCCCGTCACGCCCAGTTGTTCAACGTACAGGGGCAGAAAGGGCATCACGAGGCTAAACGCCGCGCCGGTAAGAAAACAGCCAAGCCAGGCAACCGTAAGGTTACGTTTCCAGTTTATGGGGGCATCTGAGGGTGACATAACAATCCGCATAATGAGGTGCAGCGCACCGTAAGGCATGAAGTAATAAGCCTGCTAATTATGCGCCTGGGTTATGATTGCCGCAATGAGGGAGAGCTTTTAAAGCTAAAACAGGGAGCGGCCCAAAGGGCCGCAGGGGGAATTAATAGCGGGACGGCGTACCTTCTGGCCGCGTTTTAAAGCGGCGGTGCAGCCACATGTACTGCTCCGGTGCGAGCATAATGCATTTCTCGACAATGCCGTTCATCCAGCGTGCGGTGGTTTCAGCATCATCCAGTGGAGGCGCCAGTTCGGGCTCCAGCATAATCAATTCGTAACCCGAACCATCCGGTTTGCGGCGCGGAACAAAAGGGACGATGGCGGCTTTGGACATGCGTGCCAGCATCCAGGTGCCCGTGGTGGTGGCCGCCTCTTCAACGGCAAAGAACGGAACAAATACGCTTGATTGCGGGCCGTAGTCGTGATCGGGGGCATACCAGACTACTTCACCTGATTTGAGGGCGCGGATCATACCCTTCAGATCCTTACGGTCGATCATGCTTTTGTTGGACCGCATACGGCCATTGGTCTGGATCAGATCAATAACCGGGTTGTCGTT
Source organism: Enterobacter sp. Lyrl_3 (assembly GCF_051948675.1). Lineage (NCBI taxonomy): Bacteria > Pseudomonadati > Pseudomonadota > Gammaproteobacteria > Enterobacterales > Enterobacteriaceae > Enterobacter > Enterobacter sp. Lyrl_3. The sequence goes on along the minus strand of NZ_JAYJLI010000002.1, from coordinate 493,984 downwards.
TGGACGATAAACCCCAATGCCGGGCGCCTGCATACCGAACATACGGGCGCCGATTTCCAGGGTCAGAAAGTGTACGCCAATCAGCAGCACGCCCGTCTGATTCGCCTGCAGCGAATGTACCGGCTCCATCCCCGTACCGGCAACGACGCTCCAGCGTGCCATGCGTTTGTCCGGCCAGAACCACGCCATTCCTGTTTCCATCAGCCCCATGCCGACAGACTCGAAATTCCTGGTCACCATGTCATGACGTTCAGCCTCGCTCATGTCCGGGAAGCACAGTTCAAGGTTGCGGTAGGCGATTCTGGCGCGACGCTTCATAAACATTTGCGCAAGACGACCCAGGTTTTTTCCCAGACGGAAAATAACCGGGTAGGGGAGTTGGACCAGAAGCCATAAAAAGCCAATGCCAAGCCAGGTCAACCAATAGCGAGGATGCAAAAGGGTGACGGTAAATTTCGGTAATTGGGTCATGTCGGTCCTGTTTTCTAACGTCCTGAAGGTCTTAGTGTCTCATTTTTTACTACATAGCCAAAATGTCTGATGTCGAAACGCGCGCTAATGCAGCAAATGTTATGACGCATAGTTCAGGCTGACAGAAATGTAGCGTAAATTGTGTGGATGTAAATTGTTATTGTTTGCTATATGATGCCGACCGATTTTCCTTTCTCAATAACGATTGCAGGACTTGTACACCATGCCAGTGTTACACAACCGCGTATCGAATGAGATGTTGAAAGCGCGTATGTTGACTGAAACCGAACCGCGCACGACCATCTCATTCTATAAATACTTCACGATCAACGATCCGCAAGCGACCCGCGATGAGCTCTATAAAGCCTTCACCGCGTTGAACGTCTTTGGGCGCGTCTATCTGGCGCGTGAAGGTATCAACGCCCAGATCAGCATCCCGGAAAGCAACGTGAGCGCCTTCCGCGATTTTCTTTACGGCTTCGATCCGGCGCTGAACGGCTTACGCCTGAACATCGCCCTGGACGATGACGGTAAATCATTTTGGGTGCTGCGTATGAAAGTGCGTGAGCGCATCGTGGCAGACGGCATTGACGACCCGGCCTTCAACCCGGCCGACGTGGGGGAATACCTGAAGGCGGCGGAAGTCAATGCGATGCTTGATGACCCTGACGCGGTATTCATCGATATGCGTAACCACTACGAATATGAAGTGGGCCATTTCGAGAACGCAATGGAAATCCCGGCCGACACCTTCCGCGAGCAACTGCCGAAAGCGGTTGAGATGATGCAGGAACATAAAGATAAGAAAATCGTTATGTACTGCACCGGCGGTATTCGCTGCGAAAAAGCCAGCGCGTGGATGAAACATAACGGATTTAATAAGGTCTGGCATATCGAAGGCGGTATCATCGAGTATGCCCGCCGTGCCCGTGAGCAGGGGTTACCGGTGCGTTTTATCGGTAAAAACTTTGTCTTTGACGAGCGAATGGGTGAGCGTATTTCAGAAGACGTGATTGCCCATTGCCACCAGTGCGGCGCACCGTGCGATACCCACACCAACTGCAAAAATGACGGTTGTCATCTGCTGTTTATTCAGTGCCCGGCGTGCGCAGAGAAATTTAACGGCTGCTGTAGCGAACTTTGCAGTGAAGAGAGCATGCTGCCGGAAGAGGAGCAGCGCCGCCGTCGTGCGGGACGTGAAAACGGCAATAAGATTTTTAATAAATCCCGAGGCCGCCTGAATACCAAACTGGGTATTCCTGACCCGGAATGATAATGACGCCCGGCAACGTCAAACCCTGCCGGGCGTGTTTATTATGCCTTCTGCTGAACACCTTCAACGGAAATAATCAGTTCTACGTCCTGAGATGCCGGACCTAAATCCGTGGTGATATTAAAATCTTTCAGATGAATTTTCCCTGCGGCTTCAAAACCTGCGCGTTTGCCACCCCACGGATCGTCACCCTGGCCGAGTAATTTGGCTTCCAGGGTCACCGGTTTCGTGACGCCATTGAGCGTCAGATTACCGATAATATTCAGCTTATCACCTTCTTTCTTCACCTCGGTCGACGTAAAGGTCGCCTGTGGGAATTTTGATACATTCAGGAATTCCGCACTACGCAAATGTTTATCGCGCTCTGCATGGTTGGTGTCGACGCTATTCGTATTAATGGTCACATTGACCTTATCGGCGGCAGGATTTTTATCGTCAAAGGTGAATGTGCCGTCAAAATCTTTAAAGGTACCGTACAGCCAGCTATAACCGAGGTGCTGAATACGGAAATTGACGAAAGCATGCTGGCCTTCTTTATCAATTTTATAATCAGCCGCCACGGCAGAACCGGTGGTGAATAACAGAGAACCTAATGCGATACCCAGCAGGTGTTTTTTCATTTTATGCTCCAGAGTCAACTGACGAACGGCCAAGCATGCGCTTTAACGTATCGTCTTTATCGATGAAATGGTGTTTAAGGGCGGCAAGCCCGTGCAGGACAGACAGGATCACCACGCTCCACGCGAGCCAGAGATGCACCACGCCTGCGGTATCGGCCTGAACCCCTGCGTCAGAGAGCGTGGCCGGAACCTCAAACAAGCCAAAGACGTTAATCGGCTTGCCGTCTGCAGTGGAAATGAGATAGCCGCTAATCAGAATGGCGAACAGCAGGATATAGAGCGTAACGTGCGCGGCAACCGCGCTGACACGCGTTAATTTACTGTGGGTTTTGGGCGCGGCGGGCGGCGGGGAAATGTGACGCCAGATCACGCGAATAACCAACGTCATCATCAGCAGGATGCCGATGCTTTTATGCAGTTCTGGTGCCTGGTGATACCAGCCATCGTAATAACTGAGCGTCACCATCCACAGACCCAGTCCGAACATTGCATAAACGGTAAGAGCAACTATCCAGTGTAAACACATGGATATTATTCCGTAGCGCTGAGAGGAGTTACGCAATTGCATCAGAATGACCATTCGAAGAAAAACAGAATAGTAAAAATGAACGGGAATAAATGATATTGCAACTGAAATAATTGAATATAGATTTTTATTTTATTTATTTCAGCGGTTTTGAAAATGATCCGCAAATGTAATTCAATCGCTTCGTCCAAGGCGGAATAAGCAGCAAGCAAAAGATTAAGCTAACCTAAAGTAATGTCAGTAATTGTCAGCTTCACTTTTCAGTAAAATACAATATAAATAATATCGATGAGTGCCAGCAGCACCCATAATAAAATATAGAGCATAAAATGCTCACGAATGTTATTGATAAGAAAGCCAACGATCCTGCGCATAATGTCCCGTTTTCTGTCTGGAAAACGGGTTCCGGACGTCCGAAACCCGCGGCGGATTATCTGCTAAAACGCGAAAGTGAGAAGGGGGTGAGATCAAACTGCGGTGCGATCCCCTGGGCAAACTGCGCAGCAATCTCGCCCAGCACGGAGGCGAACTTAAAGCCATGACCACTGAGGCCGGTGATGAGTAGCGTGTTGTCATGCCCCGGCAGGGTGTCAATGATGAAGTCTTCGTCCGGCGTGTTGTCGTAGGTGCAGGCAGCACCATACAGTAAACCGCCTACGCCCGGCAGGATATTGCGCAGGAAGGTAAACGCTTCGGATCCATCCTGTGGGTATGCACCGAACGGTTTACGCTCTTCAGGGGAGGAGATCGCCTGCCCGCCATTGTGTTTTCCGATTTTGAGCGCGTCTTTCTCAGACGGGAAGCCGTAAAACTGATCGCCGTTCGGTAACTCCCCGGTAAATGCCGGGAATTTATTCTGTGCACTGTAACGGCCATCCGACTGGAACCAGGAGAAGACCTTGCGCACTGGCTGAACAGGCAGATCGGGCAGCAGACGGGTGACCCAGGTGCCTGCGCTAATCAGCAGACGGGACGCTGAATATTCTCCGTCCGCAGTGGTGACCGTAACGCCGTCAGCGTGATGAGTGAGGGATTCCACCGGACAGTTGAAGAGCTGAGCGCAGCCCGCTTTTTCCGCAAGATCGATCCAGGTTTTGATGGCCGTTTCACTGTGTAAGACCCCGGAGTTGGCTTCAAACAGGCCGATATAATCGTCCGGGACGGCAATCTCTGGCCAACGGGCCATGATGCCTGCCGCGTCCAGCTTCTCCACATCAAGATTAAACGCTTTCGCACTCTGCTCAACGTTGGCCAGAAAATCAGAGCGGGCAGGGCCCAGGTTGATGATGCCCGTGCGTTCGAAAATGCGTTCTTCCGTCAGCTTCGCCAGTTCATCCCATAGCGTCTGGGCGCGAAGCACCAGCGGAACATAGCGCTCGCCTTCACCATAGGCGTGGCGAATAAGCCGGGTGTCGCCATGATGGCTGCCCTCTGCATGGGGAGGACGATGGGCATCGATCATCAGGACCTTCAGACCCGCTTGCGTTGCGTAATAACCGGCGGCAGACCCCACGGATCCGCTACCAATAATGATTAAGTCGTATCTCATATCCATCTCTCGAACTCACGCTTTGTTAGCAGAGTAATTAACTATGCGGGCTGACACAAGGGAGAAATAAATAAGGCACCCGGAGGGTGCCTGTTGAGCGAAGAATAGGTATAAACCTAGTGCCGTTTATACTCATTTTCCTGATAGTCGCCAGATTCTATTTTGGCAATACCTGCCTCTAAAATAGAAATAAACTGACGGGCGACGTCTGTTGTAAGCCACAGCGTCTGTCCAACTTCCGCTTCTTCACGGTTGAGTTGATTCGGGGTCTGGTAGTGCAAACGCAGCATCAGCGCATCGTAGCTATCTACGGTACTGATATCCCAGCCAACAAGCGGATGGGTCTGGATGACTTCGCTATTCTTTTCCATTATAACCCCCTTAATGCGTGTTAGAAGACAACGGCTCCGAGGTTCAATGCATGTTTTTCTGAAAGCATCTTCAGTATACAAGTAATAAGGGTTCGCAAGGGAAAAATAAACAGTTGGCAACACATTTTTCTGCTTTTTAGGATTGTTCGAACAATAAAACACCACCTTGTTCACGATTTTTAAATTTGTTGCCGAATTAATTTGAACGAACCGGATTTCAGACGAAAAAAAGCCGGGGCGACCCGGCAAAAAAGAACAATGAGGGAGCAAGATTAATCTGTGATGAACCAGTCGTCGGCGCTTTCCCAGGTTTCCTGCAGGATTTCGCTGATACGGTCTTTATCTTCTTTCGCGCCGCCAATGACGGAGAGGTTGTTTGCCGCCGCATAACGAACCGTTACGGCACCAGCGTTGTCAGGGAAAGTACTGTTAATACGGCGGGATAATTCACCGGCCAGCGCATCAAGCGCGCCAGCAGGCAGAACGGTTGTTTTGGCTATGGTGACTTCAATACGCATAAATGCCCCCTGTGTAATATACTGTTTATTTATACAGGTATATTATAGGTTTGACAACAAGGGGAACTGTTTTTTTAGCGTTTTACCGTCCAGTTGACGGTTTCACCGGCAAGGAATGGGATGAGCGTGTCATCCGTCAGCGGAATGGCCTCGTCCACGCGGCTCTCTTTACGCTCCAGTTCAATGAACGTTTCGTTGACCGGCAGCCCGTAGAAGCGTGGTCCATTGAGCGAGCAGAACGCTTCAAAATGCTGCAGGGCATTCATCTCTTCAAACACGGTGGCATAGCTGGCGAGCGCTGTAGGGGCGTTAAAGCAGCCTGCGCAACCGCAGCTGGCCTCTTTGCGGTGGCGTGCATGAGGCGCGGAGTCCGTGCCGAGGAAGGCGCGGGAGAAACCGCTGGCAACGAGTTCACGCAGCGCCTGCTGATGAACGTTACGCTTCAGAATGGGCAGGCAATAGAGATGCGGACGAACGCCGCCAACCAGCATGTGGTTGCGGTTAAACATCAGATGCTGCGGCGTAATGGTGGCGGCAATCAGTTCATTGCCATCGCGGACATACTCTGCGGCATCTTTGGTGGTGATGTGTTCAAACACCACTTTAAGCGCAGGAAGACGCTGGCGCAGCGGCTCCATTACGGTTTCGATAAAGCGGGCTTCACGGTCGAAGATATCAATGTCGGCGTGGGTCACTTCACCATGTACCAGCAGCGGCATGCCCAGTTTTTGCATGCGCTCCAGAACCGGCATGATGGCGTCAATACTGGTGACACCGTGGCTGGAGTTGGTGGTAGCGTTAGCCGGGTAGAGTTTCGCCGCGGTGAACACGCCTTCGTTAAAGCCGCGTTCCACTTCATTCGGATCGAGGGTGTCGGTCAGATAGCAGGTCATCAGCGGAGTGAAATCATGTCCTGCCGGCACGGCATCAAGAATTCGCTGGCGATAAGCCATAGCGGCATCAACGGTGGTGACTGGTGGAACCAGGTTAGGCATGACAATCGCGCGGCCATAAATTTCGCTGGTATACGGCACGACCGTTTTCAGCATATCGCCATCACGCAGATGGATATGCCAGTCGTCAGGGCGGCGGATTTTAAGAACCTGGGGTTGTGCAGTCATGGAAGCTCCGGCTTGTCAGGAATCAGTCATTAGGATGGCTGTTTTTGCCGGACACAAATCATAAGCGGAAACGTTTTCGTTTGCACACTTTTCCGTAAAAAAAAGGGCGCTTTTGCGCCCCTTCAGGTTAATCGGTGAATGGAATAACGATCTCTCCCGGTTTCACCTCGATGCCTTTGGCATATTTTTTCGCCAGCGCCTCACCCTTGCTCTTGTCTTCACTTAAGACATAGGCCGGCTGCTGGTTAAAGTAGTTGCGCAGGGACTGGTTCAGGTAGGGCATCAGGGTCTGCATCACCGGTTTCATCTTGTCCGGCGTGACGTCCGCGTCTACCACTTCCATCTCCTGCAGGAAGATGGCCCCTTTCTCTTTGTTAAAGACCGGCAGCGCCTTGAGCTTCAGCTTAATGTTGGCTTTCTGGTTACCGAAGAGAGAGGTCATATCGAGATTGGCATCCCCGGCGAGAGTGACTTTATTCGGCTCTTCGCGCCCAATCTGGCTGGTGAGGTTGCTGAGGACGATATGCGCATCGGCAAGCCCCGGCACACCAATGTCTTTTGAAAAATTATTATGTTTTTCCAGCGCCTGATTAATTTCCTGCTCACTGACGGTGTATTGCGTAAGCTGGTTACAACCTACCAGCAGGCCGCTGACAATGAATGCGGCGGCAATGACAATTTTTTTCATAGTGTTCCTCAACGAAAAATCGGCGCTACTGTCCTGTTACGCCAGTATGTCAGGGTGAAATAGCGGAAACCAGCAGAAAAAACTGATAATGGCGGCGGGAGAGGCCCCGCCGCAGGGAATATTATGCCCCAGGTTCGAGCATGCCGCTCGCGCTGCGCTTCTGGCTGAATTGCCACCACAGCGCAAGGAGCGTCATAAAGCCGACCACGCCGAGCATGACCCAGGGCAGTTCCGGCTGGCTTAGGGCTTTTCCGGCATCGAACAGCCAGCCGCCGCCGGCGTAACCCAATGCACCGCCAAAGGCCAGCCCCAGGCGGCTGAACCCCATATAGCTGCCGCGAGCGCGCGCGTCGGCAAGCGAGGCGCTCAGCGTTTCACGAGCTGGTTCGGCAATAATGGAGCCGATATAGAAGGTGCAAATCAGCGTAAACAGTTGCTGGAGCGAGTTCACCAGCCCGATGGGCATCATGCTGAGCGTCATCAATAACAGCCCTGCCATCAGGCGATGCTCCAGGCGAAAACGCCGTTCGCTCCAGCGGGCGATCGGGTAGAGCAGGGTCAGAGAGAGGCAGGCTTCTATGGCGTACATCCATTTTACGGCGGCCGGGGTGCCCGCAATGTCGTTTACCATGATCGGCAGCATCAGCATGACCTGAACGGCCAGCATGTAATACCCCGTAAGGGTCAGCACGTACGTAACAAAGCGTTTGTCTCGCAGCACGCGGCCAAGACCTTCGCGTACCGGGGCTTTGACCGTCGACAGTTTCCATGCCGGCAGAAACAGGGCATTAAAGAGCGCACACAGAATAAAGAGCAGCGCACCCGCCGCGCAGACCAGACGAAAGTCGTACTGCAACAGCCAGCTTCCCAGCAGGGCGCCAATTACCGCCCCGGCACTGTCCTGCATCATCAAAATTGAGAAGAAGCGTCCCCGGTGCTGCGGACGAATGAGTTTAACCACCAGCGCGGTGCGCGGCGGGTCAAACAGGGTGCCACCGATACCGGAGAGGAAGCAGGAAAACCACAGCAGCCACGGCTCCTGGGCAATTGCCATGGTGGCGAAGCCTGCCGCGCGTAGCAGCATGCCCGTCACGATCATCGGTTTGGCACCAAAGCGGTCGGCGATGGCACCACCAAACACGCCCAGACCCTGCTGGACAAACTGGCGTAACCCGAGCGCGATACCGACCATCAGTGCCGCCCAGCCCATTTGATCGACAAAGCGGATCGAGATGAGGGGAAACACAACGAAAAAGCCGAGCACGACCAGCATGTTATCGACTAGCAGGAAATATTTACCCAGGCTCCTGGCCTGTGATACGCGGGACATTTTCCCTCCAGGGAAAACAGGATGGTGAGCACGCTAATATTCTGCGGTGTCGCCACGTTTTTTCCCACCCCCGCGCGTGACAATATTTTTTTATCAAAAGAGCGCTTTGATAGAGAGTTCTCATCGAAAAATGTGAAAAGAGGTCAAAATGGTATGTCACTGTTTTCACAGACGGCACAGGCGCAGGTATAGTAAAGCTAATGGGTAAGCAGAAGTGACGGGAAGGAGTGGTATCGATGTTTGGCTATCGCAGTAATGTGCCAAAAGTGCGTCTGACAACGGACAGGCTGGTTGTTCGTCTGGTGCACGAGCGTGATGCCTGGCGTCTGGCGGATTATTACGCCGAGAATCGCCAGTTTTTAAAACCCTGGGAACCCGTTCGGGATGAGAGCCACTGCTACCCTTCCGGCTGGCAGGCGCGCCTCAGCATGATTGCAGAATTCCACAAGCAGGGAAGCGCGTTCTATTTCGCGCTGCTGGATCCGGAGGAAAAAGAGATCATCGGTATTGCCAACTTTTCCAACGTGGTGCGCGGATCGTTTCACGCCTGCTACCTCGGCTACTCCATCGGCCAGAAATGGCAAGGACAGGGGCTGATGTATGAGGCGCTAACGGTGGCGATCCGTTATATGCAGCGCACGCAACATATCCATCGCATTATGGCGAACTACATGCCACACAATCAGCGCAGCGGTAATTTGCTCGCGCGGTTGGGGTTTGAGAAAGAGGGGTACGCCAAAGATTATCTGCTAATAGACGGAGAGTGGCGCGACCACGTACTGACAGCATTAACCACCCGGGACTGGACGGCAGGCCGCTAAGGAGAAGAGATGAAATATCAGTTAAGCGCAACAGAAGCGCGTGTGATTGGCTGCCTGCTGGAAAAACAGGTCACCACGCCGGAACAGTATCCGCTCTCCGTCAATGCCGTGACGATGGCGTGTAACCAGAAAACCAACCGTGAGCCGGTGATGAATCTCGGCGAACATGAGGTGCAGGATATTCTCGATGAACTGGTTAAACGCCATTACCTGCGCACGGTCAGCGGTTTCGGTAACCGCGTGACCAAGTACGAGCAGCGGTTTTGCAATTCTGAGTTCGGCGATCTGAAGCTGAGTGCCGCCGAGGTGGCGGTGATCACCACGCTGTTACTGCGCGGCGCGCAAACACCCGGTGAACTGCGCACCCGGGCCTCCCGCATGCATGAGTTCGCCGATATGCAGGAGGTTGAGCAGACCCTGGATGGGCTTGCCACCCGCGAGGATGGCCCTTACGTGGTACGTCTGGCGCGTGAGCCGGGGAAACGTGAAAGCCGCTATATGCACCTGTTTAGCGGTGAGGTTGATACGTCAACGGTGTTAGCAGATTCGGCTGCCCCCGCCGCGCATGACAGCCTCGCAGCACGCGTAGAGGCGCTGGAGGAAGAGGTGGCCGGGCTGAAACAACGCCTGGATGCATTGCTGGCACATTTAGGAGACTGACGGTGAAAAAATTACGCGTTGGCGTGGTAGGGCTGGGCGGTATTGCGCAAAAGGCCTGGCTGCCTGTTCTGGGGGCCGCGACGGACTGGACGCTGCAAGGGGCGTGGTCACCTACCCGCGAGAAGGCCGAGCGGATCTGCGAAACCTGGCGCATGCCGTATGCGGCATCGCTTCAGGATCTGGCGCGCGACTGCGATGCGGTCTTTGTGCACACCTCTACCGCCACCCATTATCAGGTGGTCAGCGAATTACTGAATGCCGGGGTCCACGTTTGTGTGGATAAACCCCTGGCGGAAAACATTCAGGATGCCGAACGGCTGATTGAACTCGCTGCACGCAAAAAACTGACGCTGATGGTGGGTTTCAACCGCCGTTTTGCGCCGCTTTACCAGCAGTTGAAGGCCCGGTCTGGTGGGCTCGCGTCCCTGAGAATGGACAAGCATCGTACCGACAGCGTTGGACCGAACGATCTGCGCTTTACCCTTCTGGATGATTACCTGCACGTAGTAGATACGGTGCTCTGGCTAACCAACGGGCAAGCCCAGCTTAAAAGCGGCACCCTGTTGACCAACGATCAGGGCCAGATGGTTTACGCTGAGCACCATTTTGCTCTTGAGCATCTGCAGGTCACCACCAGCATGCATCGCCGGGCCGGCAGTCACCGGGAATCTGTGCAGGCGGTCACGGATGGTGCCCTGTATGACATTACCGACATGCGCGAATGGCGCGAAGAGAAAGGCAGCGGCGTGGTCACGCTACCGGCGCCTGGCTGGCAAAGCACCCTCGAGCAGCGCGGCTTTGACGGATGCGCCCGCCACTTTATCACCTGTGTGCAAAATCAGACGGTTCCGGAAACATCCGGTGAGCAGGCCATCATGGCACAACGCATTGTGGAGCGGCTCTGGCGAGAGGCCATGAGCGAATAATTCTCTGTAACATCTGCCGATAGTAATTCCCTTAAATCCGGGTAGACTAAGCGCCGTTTGTTGGTTTCAATGGGTGGCGCTTTCGCTTACCCGTCCTGGAAATCCGTAGGGTTGTGGGAATTCTCATTAATGAACTTATTAAAATCGCTGGCGGCAGTCAGCTCGATGACCATGTTTTCCCGCGTGCTGGGTTTTGCGCGCGATGCGATTGTGGCAAGAGTATTTGGTGCAGGGATGGCAACGGACGCCTTTTTCGTCGCGTTCAAATTGCCGAATTTATTGCGTCGCATTTTTGCCGAGGGGGCATTTTCCCAGGCATTCGTTCCTATCCTGGCGGAATATAAAAGCAAGCAGGGTGAAGACGCCACGCGCGTGTTTGTCGCTTACGTTTCAGGCCTCCTGACGCTGGCCCTGGCGATCGTAACGGTACTCGGGATGCTGGCTGCGCCCTGGGTGATTATGGTGACGGCACCCGGCTTTGCGGACTCGGCAGATAAATTTGCCCTGACCACTCAACTGCTGCGTATTACCTTTCCTTATATCCTGCTGATCTCCCTGGCCTCGCTGGTGGGGGCAATCCTCAATACCTGGAACCGTTTTTCCGTTCCGGCCTTTGCGCCAACTTTCCTTAACATCAGCATGATTGGCTTTGCGCTGTTCGCCGCGCCCCATTTCAACCCGCCGGTGCTGGCGCTGGCCTGGGCGGTGACGGCAGGTGGCGTGTTGCAACTGGCGTATCAGCTGCCGCATCTGAAGAAAATCGGCATGCTGGTTCTGCCGCGAATTAATTTCCGTGACGCCGGTGCGATGCGCGTGATTAAGCAGATGGGGCCTGCCATTCTCGGGGTTTCGGTTAGCCAGATCTCGCTTATCATCAACACTATCTTCGCCTCTTTCCTCAAATCCGGTTCCGTTTCGTGGATGTATTACGCGGACCGTTTGATGGAGTTTCCCTCCGGGGTGTTGGGGGTGGCGCTGGGGACTATTCTCCTGCCGTCGCTGTCGAAAAGTTTTGCCAGCGGAAACCATGACGAATATTGCCGTCTGATGGACTGGGGGCTGCGTCTCTGCTTCCTGCTGGCGCTGCCGAGTGCGGTAGCGCTGGGGATCCTCGCGCAGCCCCTGACCGTTTCCCTGTTCCAGTACGGCAAATTCACCGCTTTTGACGCGTCGATGACGCAGCAGGCGCTGATTGCCTATTCGGTGGGGCTGATGGGGCTGATCGTCGTTAAAGTGCTGGCACCAGGCTTCTACTCGCGCCAGGACATCAAAACGCCGGTGAAAATTGCCATTGTGACGCTGATTATGACTCAGCTGATGAACCTGGCCTTTATTGGCCCGCTGAAGCACGCCGGTCTGGCCTTGTCTATTGGTCTTGCGGCCTGTCTCAACGCCGGGCTGTTGTACTGGCAGTTGCGTAAGCAGGATATCTTCACGCCGCAGCCGGGCTGGAAAAGCTTCTTTGTGCGTCTGATCGTTGCGGTGCTGGTTATGGCAGCGGCGTTGCTTGGCATGCTGCATGTCATGCCGGAATGGTCGCAGGGCACCATGCTTTACCGTCTGATGCGGCTGATGGCCGTTGTGGGTGTTGGGGTTGTGGCCTACTTTGCGACGCTCGCGGTGCTGGGCTTCAAAGTGAAAGAGTTTGCCCGCCGTACCGCATAAACGCCAAAAGGGGAGTTCACCTTAGGGTGCTCCCCGCTGCCTGATTTGTCGCCTGGGCTTCAAATCGAAATCTTTTTCCCGCCCGTGACACGTGCCGTTGATGTTTGACCATCCGCACCGTACAGCCCGGGCTCTTTATGCGGCTTTAACACCTCAAGCGCTTGCTGATTACGCTCAATCTGGCCTTCCAGCAGCCAGCCGTTGTGCTGATTGAGATGGCGCAGATGCTGGGTTTTTTCTGTAATGGTCTGCCAGCGTTCTACAATATCGTCATTCGCACTGCGCTTAGGATCTTGCTCAGCGCGACGCTGTTGTTCCAGATAATCCAGCGTCGCCAGAAGCGAACTTTTATCTTCCGTAATACGCTGCAACGCGCTGCCGTTGATCTGACCGGAAGAGAGGTGCTGTTGCTCCGCGTCCATGACCGTTTTCAGGTCGTTCAGGACAACCGTCATTTGATCCAGTATTTCTGACAGTCGACTCATACGGTTAGTTACTCTGTAAGAAACTCTGTGCTTCCTGAATCAGGGCGTCAGCAATTTTGCTGGTATCCATCTTCAGCTCACCATTACGAATAGCCGTTTTCAGCGCTTCCACGCGTTCCATATTGATATCGCTGCTGCCTGGCTGCATCAGTTTTGCCTGAGCATCGCTCAGGGTGACGCTGGTGCTGTTGGACGTTGACGGTTTTTCCACACGCGTTTTCTGCGGCGTGGCGTCATTCGTTTCGCGAGGCTGTACAGCGCTTACCGGCTTCAGGGCTGATGTACGATCAATGCTCATAGTGTTGTCCTCATCGAGGGTTCGCGGCGTTGGCGCCTGACATCATCATTAGTTGATTATTTATCGGCAGTCGCAGCGATTTCTTTAAAAAGATTATAGGTTAATCAGAATATTCCCATCAGAATCGACGGTTCCGCTAACCACCTGGCCTGAGGACATCCTGACGCGGGCATTTTGCGCCACCGCGGCATTGTTTAATGCCTTCCCTTCACTGTTTATCTGAAAACCATCGCCGTTGGCCACCACCATCACCTGCTGACCCGCTTTAACCCGCCATGCCTGACGCAGCATGGAGAGCTGTATCGGCTGGCCTGGCGCGACATCACGCAGGCTGACGGCATCCTGTGCCTGGTTAATGTCAAGCATGGTGCGCGGCGGAAGCTGATCCAGACGACCGCGTTTCAGAGTCACGCTACTGGCGTGCAACATGCTGCCGCGAGCAATGGGAACGGCGGCCACAACATAATTGCCCGTCGCCTGTACCGCAACCTGTAAATAGCGTTTTTCTCCCGGACAGCGCGCCAGCACGTTCACGTTCCCCCACAGTTTTGTGGTGCCCGTTACGCTGAACGACGGCTGCTCACAGGAGGGATAGAGATTAGGTGGCGTGCGCACGGTGACGTTGACTTCGTCGCTAAAGCCCGCCAGTTGCTGAGCAAAGAAAGCCGTCAGTTGATCCTGTACTTCAGCCTGTACCAGGGGGCTGAAAAGCAGGGCCGTAGCCACCAGGCCGCGTTTTAACGTTTGCATCGCACATTCCACCGTTACCCGAATTGAGAGGATTCTACCTGCAGTGGTTTTGCATCAACGGAATAAATAGCGACGCATTTTGCGCTTATTCCGTCGATAGGGGTGACGGGGTGAGATTTAAGCTGTGAACTGAAATTTTGCCATCAGCGGAGGAGACATGCTCGATAAACTCGACGCCGCGTTACGTTTTCAGCAGGAAGCGCTCAATTTACGCGCCCAGCGGCAGGAGATTTTAGCCGCCAATATTGCCAACGCCGATACGCCAGGGTATCAGGCGCGCGATATTGATTTTTCCAGTGAGCTTAAAAAAGTGATGGAGCGTGGACGTGCAGAAGGGAGCGGTGTCGCGCTCGCTCTGACCTCCTCACGCCATATTCCTGCTCAGGCGATGACGGCGCCCACGACCGATTTACTTTATCGCATTCCCGACCAGCCTTCACTCGACGGTAACACCGTGGATATGGACCGGGAGCGTACGCAGTTTGCCGATAACAGCCTGAAATACCAGATGGGCCTGACCGTACTCGGCGGACAGATCAAAGGCATGATGAACGTCCTGCAGGGGGGCAACGGATAAATGGCCTTGCTGAATATTTTCGATATCGCCGGCTCGGCGTTAACCGCGCAGTCCAAGCGCCTGAACGTGGCTGCCAGTAACCTGGCGAACGCCGACAGCGTGACCGGACCTGACGGACAGCCTTATCGTGCAAAGCAGGTGGTGTTCCAGGTGGATGCTGCACCAGGCGCGGCGACGGGCGGGGTGAAAGTCTCTGACGTGGTGGAAAGCCAGGCACCGGACAAGCTGGTGTATGAGCCCGGCAACCCGCTGGCGGATGCGAACGGCTACGTGAAAATGCCAAACGTGGATGTGGTGGGGGAGATGGTGAACTCCATGTCCGCCTCACGTAGCTACCAGGCAAACGTCGAAGTGCTTAATACCGTGAAGAGCATGATGCTCAAAACCCTCACTCTCGGCCAGTAAAGGAGACATGCATGTCCATCGCCGTTAATGTGAATGATCCAACGAACTCGGGCGTCAGTGGCGCCAAAAGTTCGACGGGTTCCAGCTCCCTGACGGGAAGTAACGCCTCCGATCTGCAAAGCAGCTTTCTGACGCTGCTGGTGGCACAGCTGAAGAACCAGGATCCCACCAACCCCATGCAGAACAACGAACTGACCACGCAGCTTGCGCAGATCAGTACCGTCAGCGGCATTGAGAAACTCAATACCACCCTCGGCTCTGTTTCCGGGCAAATTGATAACAGCCAGTCCCTGCAGGCTGCGAGCCTGATTGGTCACGGGGTGATGATCCCGGGCACCACGATCCTGGCGGGCACCAGCACCACCGAAGGCAACACGACCACCACCACCACGCCGTTTGGCGTTGAGCTGCAGCAGGCGGCCGACAAAGTCACCGCGACGATCACCGACGCTACCGGTGCCGTGGTTCGCACGATTGATATCGGCGAACTGAAGGCGGGCGTTCATACCTTTACCTGGGATGGCAGCCTGGCCGACGGCACCAAAGCGCCAAACGGTTCTTACAAAGTGGCAATCAGTGCCAGCAATGGCTCTACCCAGCTGGTGGCTCAGCCGCTGCAGTTTGCGCTGGTCCAGGGCGTCATTAAAGGTAGCGATGGCAACAAACTGGATTTGGGTACTTCTGGTACCACCACACTCGACGAAGTTCGGCAGATTATCTAAGCCTTAACACTTATCAGGAGTAAGTCATGGCCTTTTCTCAAGCGGTCAGCGGCCTGAATGCTGCGGCCACCAACCTGGACGTCATTGGCAACAACATCGCCAACTCCGCGACCTATGGTTTTAAATCCGGTTCTGCTTCATTTGCAGATATGTTTGCCGGTTCCAAAGTGGGTCTGGGCGTAAAAGTTGCAGGCATTACCCAGGACTTTACCGACGGCACCACCACCAATACCGGTCGTGGCCTGGACGTTGCCATCAGCCAGAACGGTTTCTTCCGTATGGTCGATGCTAACGGCTCGGTGTTCTACAGCCGTAACGGCCAGTTCAAGCTGGACGAAAACCGTAACCTGGTGAACATGCAGGGGATGCAATTAACCGGTTATCCGGTTGCCGGGACGCCATCAACGGTTCAGACCGGTGCGAACCCACAGCCTATTAATATCCCGACCACGCTGATGGCCGCGAAGGCCACCACCACGGCTTCCCAGCAGATTAACCTCAACTCCACCGATACCGCACCGACCACCGCCTTTGATCCGGCCAACCCGGATACTTACAACAAAAAAGGTACGGTCACCGTCTTTGACAGCCAGGGTAATGCGCACAACATGAACCTGTTTTACGTCAAAGATGCGACCCCGGCTAACTCCTGGAAAGTGTATGCCCAGGACGGTAGCGTGGCAGGCAGCACGGCCTCTCTCGCCACGACGCTGACCTTCAACAACAACGGTACGCTGATCGGCGGTGGCAACATCAACCTGACTACTGCGACCATTCCTGGTGCCACGCCTGCGACCTTCGCCATGAGTTTTGCGAACTCCATGCAGCAGAACACCGGTGCGAACAACATCGTTGGAACCAGCCAGAATGGTTTTAAACCGGGCGACCTGGTGAGCTACCAGATCAACGACGACGGCACCGTGGTCGGTAACTACTCCAACGAACAGACCCAGGTTCTGGGCCAGATCGTGCTGGCAAACTTCGCCAACAACGAAGGTCTGAAGTCTGAAGGTGACAACGTCTGGTCTGCCACGCAGTCCTCCGGCGTCGCGCTGCTGGGTACCGCGGGTTCCGGTAACTTCGGTACGCTGACCAACGGTGCGCTGGAAGCCTCTAACGTCGACCTGAGTAAAGAGCTGGTGAACATGATTGTCGCGCAACGTAACTATCAGTCGAACGCGCAGACCATCAAGACCCAGGATCAGATCCTCAACACGCTGGTTAACCTGCGTTAAGCGGCTAACAGGAAAGCGCAATGGATCACGCAATATATACCGCGATGGGCGCGGCAAGTCAGACGCTCAATCAGCAGGCCGTTACCGCCAGCAACCTGGCGAACGCCTCTACGCCGGGGTTCCGCGCACAGCTCAATGCGCTGCGTGCGGTGCCGGTAGAAGGGTTGTCCCTGCCGACGCGTACGCTGGTGACCGCCTCCACGCCGGGTGCAGACATGACGCCAGGGCAGATGGATTACACCGCCCGTCCGCTGGACGTTGCTCTGCAGCAGGACGGCTGGCTGGCCGTGCAAACGGCAGACGGCGGCGAAGGCTATACCCGCAACGGTAATATCCAGGTCAGTGCCACGGGCCAGTTGACGATTCAGGGGCACCCGGTAATGGGTGAAGCGGGTCCGTTGACGGTGCCGGAAGGCTCAGAGCTGACCATCGCCGCAGACGGTACCATCTCCGCGTTGAACCCAGGCGACCCGGCCAATACCGTTGCGCCCGTCGGGCGTCTGAAGCTGGTCAAAGCGGATGGCAAAGAGGTGCAGCGTGGTGATGACGGTATGTTCCGTCTGACCCAGGCGGCTCAGGCCACCCGTGGCGCCACGCTTCAGGCCGACCCGACCATTCGAGTGATGTCCGGTGTTCTGGAAGGCAGCAACGTCAAGCCGGTCGAAGCCATGACCGACATGATCGCCAGCGCCCGTCGTTTTGAAATGCAGATGAAGATTATCAGCAGCGTTGATGAAAACGCGGGCAAAGCTAACCAACTTCTGGCTATGAGTTAACAGGACTCCCTATGATCAGTTCTTTATGGATCGCGAAAACTGGCCTGGACGCGCAGCAAACCAATATGGATGTGATTGCCAACAACCTGGCAAACGTCAGCACCAATGGTTTCAAGCGTCAGCGTGCCGTTTTCGAAGATTTGCTTTACCAAACCATTCGTCAGCCGGGTGCGCAGTCCTCTGAGCAAACCACGCTGCCGTCAGGTTTGCAGATCGGTACCGGTGTTCGTCCGGTCGCCACCGAGCGTCTGCACAGCCAGGGCAACCTGTCTCAGACCAACAACAGCAAAGACGTCGCCATTAAAGGCCAGGGTTTCTTCCAGGTGCAGTTGCCTGACGGGACCTCTGCCTATACCCGTGACGGCTCGTTCCAGGTCGATCAGAACGGCCAGCTGGTCACGGCCGGTGGTTTCCAGGTTCAGCCTGCTATCACGATCCCGGCGAATGCCCTGAGCATCACCATCGGGCGTGACGGCGTGGTGAGCGTCACCCAGCAGGGACAGGCCGCGCCTGTTCAGGTGGGGCAGCTCAACCTGACCACCTTCATGAACGATACCGGTCTGGAAAGCATTGGCGAGAACCTCTACACCGAAACGCAATCCTCCGGTACGCCGAATGAGAGCACCCCGGGCCTGAACGGGGCAGGGCTGCTGTATCAGGGTTATGTGGAAACCTCGAACGTGAACGTGGCGGAAGAGCTGGTGAATATGATCCAGGTCCAGCGCGCGTATGAAATTAACAGTAAAGCAGTGTCGACGACCGACCAGATGCTGCAGAAACTGACGCAACTCTAAGGCGCAGCCCGGTGCGGTGAATGCCGCACCGGCTCCCTGTTTTCGAAGATGAAGGCAATGCAAAAAAACGCGGCGTTTCGTTATCCGATTCTGACTGTTCTGGCCGTCACCCTTAGCGGATGTGCCTGGATCCCGTCTAAACCATTGGTCCAGGGTGCGACGACCGCCCAACCCGTTCCTGGCCCTGCGCCAGTGGTGAACGGCTCCATTTTCCAGACCGCGCAACCGATCAACTATGGTTATCAGCCGCTGTTTGAAGACCGTCGCCCGCGTAACGTCGGCGATACCCTGACCATTGTGCTGCAGGAGAACGTCAGCGCGAGCAAGAGCTCGTCGGCGAATGCCAGCCGCGATGGCAAAACCAATTTTGGCTTCGATACCGTACCGCGCTATCTGCAGGGACTCTTCGGCAATGCACGTGCGGATGTTGAGGCGTCTGGCGGCAATACCTTTAACGGTAAAGGTGGCGCGAACGCCAGCAATACCTTCAGCGGCACGCTGACGGTAACGGTTGACCAGGTGCTGGTTAACGGCAATTTACATGTGGTGGGTGAAAAACAGATCGCCATTAACCAGGGCACTGAGTTCATTCGCTTCTCCGGTGTGGTTAACCCTCGCACCATCAGCGGCACCAACACCGTTCCGTCCACCCAGGTGGCGGATGCGCGCATTGAATACGTCGGTAACGGCTATATCAACGAAGCGCAAAATATGGGTTGGCTGCAGCGCTTCTTCCTTAATTTATCGCCGATGTAAGCGAGGTGACCCATGTTTAAATCGATCTTCGCCGTGGCGCTGATGCTGGTGGCAACATTTGCCCAGGCTGACCGCATTCGCGATCTCACCAGCGTTCAGGGCGTGCGTGAAAACTCCCTCATTGGCTATGGTCTGGTGGTTGGCCTGGATGGCACGGGTGACCAGACCACCCAGACGCCATTCACCACCCAGAGCTTGAACAACATGCTGTCCCAGCTCGGTATCACCGTACCGGCGGGCACCAACATGCAGTTGAAAAACGTGGCGGCGGTCATGGTAACCGCTTCCTACCCGGCGTTTGCGCGTCAGGGGCAGACCATCGATGTGGTGGTTTCCTCCATGGGTAACGCCAAAAGCCTGCGCGGCGGTACGCTGCTGATGACTCCGCTGAAAGGGGTGGATAGCCAGGTTTATGCTCTGGCGCAGGGTAACATTCTGGTAGGCGGCGCGGGAGCCTCTGCAGGCGGCAGCAGCGTGCAGGTCAACCAGCTGAACGGCGGGCGTATCACTAACGGTGCAATCATTGAGCGTGAACTGCCGACCCAGTTCGGCGCGGGGAATACCATCAACCTGCAGCTGAACAACGAAGATTTCACCATGGCGCAGCAGATCGCCGACACCATCAACCGCAGCCGCGGCTATGGCAGTGCGACGGCGCTGGACGCCCGTACCGTGCAGATCCGCACCTCAACGGGCGGCAGCAACCAGGTGCGCATGCTGGCCGATATCCAGAACATGGAAGTGAATGTCCCTGTTCAGGATGCCAAAGTGATCATCAACTCCCGTACCGGTTCGGTGGTGATGAACCGTGAAGTGTCGTTGGACAGTTGCGCCGTGGCGCAGGGTAACCTCTCGGTAACGGTCAACCGCTCCGCCAACGTCAGCCAGCCGGATACCCCGTTTGGTGGTGGGCAGACGGTGGTAACGCCGCAAACCCAGATCGATTTGCGTCAGAGTGGGGGCTCGCTGCAGAGCGTACGCTCCAGTGCCAACCTCAACAGCGTGGTGCGTGCCCTGAATGCCCTGGGTGCAACGCCGATGGATCTGATGTCTATTCTGCAATCCATGCAAAGTGCGGGCTGTCTGCGCGCCAAACTGGAAATCATCTGATGCTGACCGATAGCAAACTGTTGACCAGCGCGGCCTGGGATGCCCAGTCGCTTAACGAACTGAAAACCCAGGCAGGCAAAGACCCGGCGGCGAATATCCGCCCGGTCGCCCGCCAGGTGGAGGGGATGTTTGTACAGATGATGCTGAAGAGCATGCGTGAAACTCTGCCTAAAGACGGCATGTTCAGCAGTGATTCAACGCGCCTGTATACCAGCATGTATGACCAACAGATTGCGCAGCAGATGACCGCCGGTAAAGGGCTCGGTCTGGCTGACATGATAGTCAAACAGACCGAAGCCGCGCAGGGGATCCAGCCGAAGGATGAGCCGCAGCAGGTGCCGATGAAGTTCGACCTGCAAACGGTGACCAGCTATCAGAACCAGGCGCTGACGCAAATGGTGCGTAAAGCGATACCGAAGGCGACGGTGAGCAGCGATGAGCCGCTCTCCGGCGACAGCAAAGACTTCCTGGCACAGCTTTCGCTGCCAGCCCGTCTTGCCAGTGAACAGAGTGGGGTGCCACATCACCTGATTCTGGCCCAGGCCGCGCTGGAATCGGGCTGGGGTCAGCGCCAGATCCGTAAGGAAAACGGCGAGCCGAGCTTCAACATCTTTGGCGTGAAGGCGAATGCCAGCTGGAAGGGGCCGACAACGGAGATCACCACCACCGAATATGAAAACGGAGCGGCTGTGAAGATCAAAGCAAAATTCCGCGTTTACAGCTCTTATCTGGAAGCGTTGTCCGATTATGTAGGCCTGTTGAGCCGCAACCCGCGTTATGCCGCCGTTACGCAGGCGGCTACGCCTGAGCAGGGTGCGCAGGCCCTGCAAAATGCGGGCTATGCCACCGATCCGAACTATGCGCGTAAGCTCACCAGCATGATTCAGCAGCTTAAATCGATGGGCGAGAAAGTCAGCAAAGCCTATAGCACAGATATCGAAAATCTGTTCTGAAATTTCTCAAGTCCCGGTGGAGGCTGCCGATAACTTTCATCAGGACTCGTGTCTGAACGAATAAAAGGAACCTCCATGTCCAGTTTGATTAACAGCGCCATGAGTGGCCTCAGTGCTGCTCAGGCGGCACTCAATACCGTCAGTAATAACATTTCAAGCTATAACGTGGCAGGTTACACCCGCCAGACGACCGTGCTGGGTGCGTCTAACAGCACGCTGACCGGCGGTGGCTGGGTGGGCAACGGGGTGTATGTGTCTGGTGTGCAGCGTGAATATGATGCTTTCATCACCAACCAACTGCGCGCCGCGCAAACGCAGAGTAGCGGTCTGACGACGCGCTATCAGCAGATGTCAAAAATTGACGATGTGCTCTCTGATTCCACCAACTCACTTTCGACGACGCTTCAGGATTTCTTTAAAAGCCTGCAAACGCTGGTGAGCAACGCGGAGGACCCGGCCGCAAGACAGACGGTGCTGGGAAAAGCGGATGGTCTGGTCAATCAGTTTAAAACGAACGACCAGTATCTTCGCGATCAGGATTCTCAGGTTAATACCGCCATCGCTTCAAGCGTTGAGCAGATCAACAACTACGCAAAACAGATTGCGAATCTGAACGATCAGATTTCACGTCTTACCGGCGTAGGGGCAGGTTCATCGCCAAATGACCTGCTGGATCAGCGCGATCAGCTGGTGAGTGAGCTGAACCAAATTGTGGGTGTTGAAGTGGCTGTTCAGGACGGTGGCACCTATAACGTCTCCTTTGGCAACGGTTACAGCCTGGTGCAGGGGAGCAAAGCAAACCAGTTAGCTGCGGTGAAATCCAGCGCCGATCCGACCCGGACGACTATCGCCTACAGCGATGAGGTGTCCGGCAACGTCGAAATTCCCGAGAAAATGATCACCACCGGTTCTCTGGGGGGCTTGTTTACGTTCCGCTCAGAAGATCTGGATAAAGCGCGCAACAACCTCAATCAGCTGGCACTGGCCTTTGCGGACGCGATGAATAAGCAGCATGAAGCCGGGTTTGATGCCAATGGCGATGCCGGTGGCAAGCTGTTCGACTTTGGTTCGCCAGCCGTGGTAACCAACAGTCGCAATACCGGTACGGCCGCAATGACGGCCACTGTGGCAGACAGCACCAAAGTGCAGGCAACCGATTATAAGCTGCAGTTTAACGGCACCGACTGGACTATTACCCGTTCGGATAAAACCAGCTTCACCATGGCCCCGGACGCAAGTGGCAATCTCTCCTTTGATGGCCTGAGCGTCAACGTGACCGGTAGCGCGAACGCCAAAGACAGTTTCATCGTCAAGCCTGTTTCTGATGTCATCGTCAATATGGAGCTCAAGTTCAAAGATGAGTCCAAACTGGCTATGGCATCCGCAAGCAACGGCGGCGAGAGCGACAACCGCAATGGCCAAAAACTGCTCGATCTGCAAAACAGTAAGGTTGTTGGCGGCAATAAGACTTTCAACGATGCCTATGCTTCCCTTGTCAGTACGGTCGGCAGCTCAACCGCCGCGCTGAAAACCAGCAGCGAAACGAAAGCGAATGTGGCGACGCAACTGACTAAGCAGCAGCAGTCCATCTCTGGGGTAAACCTCGACGAAGAGTATGGCAACCTGCAGCGCTATCAGCAGTATTACCTTGCCAATGCGCAGGTTTTACAAACTGCCAGCACGCTTTTTGATGCAATTATCAATATTCGCTAAGGCTGAGGTGAAAAATGCGTATTAGCACCCAGATGATGTACGACCAGAACATGCGGGGAATCACCGATTCCCAGAGTAAGTGGCTGAGCTACGGTGAACAAATGTCCACCGGTAAGCGTGTTAACCGTCCGTCGGACGATCCTATTGCGGCGTCGCAGGCGGTTGTGTTGTCACAATCTCAATCCCAGAATAGCCAGTTTGCCCTGGCGAGAACATTCGCCACGCAAAAAGTCTCTCTGGAAGATAACGTGCTGAGCCAGGTTAACGCGGCAATTACCAGTGCGAAAGAGAAACTCGTTAACGCAGGAAATGGCACGTTAAGTGATGACGATCGTCTGTCACTGGCGAGTGACTTGCAGGGTATCCGCGATCAGCTGATGAACCTGGCAAACTCAGCGGATGGTAATGGTCGGTATATTTTTGCTGGCTATAAGACCGAAGCTCCACCGTTTGATTCCGTTACCGGTGATTACAACGGGGGAACACAGGCCATCTCTCAGCAGGTTGATACCGCCCGTAATATGGTGATTAGCCACACTGGTCAGCAGATCTTCGAAAGTATTACCAGTAACGCCAAAGAATTGCCTGGCGGCGGTTATGGCGAGACGAATATGTTCAAGATCCTCGACTCGGCCATTTCCGCGCTGAAGGTTCCTGTTGATAACGACTCTGCGGCGGCGGAAGTGCAGAACAAAGCGATTTCTGACGCACAGATCGGCATCACCAATACCCAGAACAATGTCCTTACCGTCGTGGCGGATGTGGGTACCAAGATGAACGAACTGGAAAAACTCGATAACCTGGGCGATGACCGTGCGCTGGGGCAGACTCAGCAGATGAGCGATTTGGTGGATGTTGACTGGAACAGTGCCATTTCTTCTTACATTATGCAGCAGGCTGCCTTGCAGGCGTCCTATAAAGCGTTTAGCGATATGCAGGGTATGTCGCTGTTCCAGTTGAACAAATAACATCTTTACCTCTTAGAACATGTCTTGAAACTGGGCATGTTTTGACTGCCCAATCCGTCTGGATTGGGCATTTTTTTAGGCGATGTCTGCCTGCACGGCGCTGACGCGAGCGCTCTCAATCAGGCGAATGACCAGCGCAATGACGCCGCATACCGTCGCAAGCGCGACCACCCCGGTCCATCCCGCCAGCGTATAGATATTACTGCCCAGCGCAGAGCCCAGTGCCATGCCGATGAAGATTACCGTAAAGAGCAGGGCGTTCAGGCGTCCACGGGCCTGCGGCTCAAGGCTATACACCAGATTCTGATGCGCCACCAGGCTTGATTGCAGACCCAGATCGAACCCGACGGCGGAGAGGGCAATCAGGATGAGCTGTCCATGAAGGCCCAGCGCGGGCATCAGGAACATCAGGGCAAATGAGACGGTCACGAGAAGCGCACCGAGTTGCGTGACTTTTCCGGCACCCAGCTTATCGGCCAGACCTCCCGCCAGCGGGGCGGCTAACGCACCTGCAGCACCTGCAATACCAAATCCCCCCGCGACCGCACTTCCTAAGTGATAACGTTCCAGCAGCATCACCGCCAGCGTGGACCAGAAGGCGCTAAAGGCAATCGACAGAAAACCCTGAGCCAGCGCCGCGCGACGCAGAGCCGGATAACGACGCCACAGGTGTTCCATAGAACGCAGCAGCGCCGGATAGCTCAGGGTGGAGTGGATGGCAAACCGCGGGAGTACGGCCCACATAACAACGCCGATAAACGCAATGCTTGCGGAAGCCAGCTGGTACATGACGCGCCAGCCAAAAGCCTCACCTACCACGCCGCTGACGGTTCGGGAGAGCAGAATACCCAGCAACAGACCGGTCATCACCGTACCGACGGTTTTCCCCTGTTTGCCTTCCGGCGCAAGGATTGCAGCGGCAGGGACGATATCCTGCGCCATGGTGGCGGCCATGCCAATAAGCAGACTTGCCAGCAGCAGGGAGTGGATTTGTCCGGTCAGGCTACAGCCAAGCAGAAATAGCGCCAGGGCTGCACTTTTTATCAGGATCAGTGTTCTGCGGTCGTGGCGGTCGCCGAGCGGCAGCAGGAACAGGATCCCCAGAGCATATCCCGCCTGGGTAAGCGTCGGGACCATGCCCATTCCTTCGATACTCAGGTGCAGGTCAGCGCCCATCAGCGGCAGAAGAGGCTGAGCATAATAGATGGATGCCACACTGAAGCCCGCACCGAGCGCCAGCATCAAGATGACCCAGCGGCTTACGGCATGGGCGGCGGATGTTGTGTTCATAAGATGTTCCTCATTCATCGTGTGTGGCTATTTTTTATCAGCACGCCTTGCAGCGGTAGCGGGCCCGGTGGTAAAACGCTTATACGTTTAGCGTATAGGCAAAAAGATGATTAAAAGAGTTGAACGTATAGACAGAGTGGAGCTAATGCGGACGTTTGTTCGTATTGTTGAGGCCGGGTCCCTCTCTGCGGCGGCACGGCAGCTGGCAACCACCCAGGCCACGGTGAGCCGACGGTTGCAGTCGCTTGAGACGATGCTCGGTGTGCGCCTGATATTGCGCACTACTCACACGACGCGTCTGACGGATGACGGCGAGCGCTGCTATCAGCACGCCCGTCGGGTGATTGACAGCTGGCTGGCACTGGAAGATGAGGTAGGGCAGACAGAAGACGAACCGGTAGGCGTCCTGCGGGTACGCGCCCCGCACGCGTTTGGTCAGGATCAGCTCCTGAAACCGTTAACCGAATTTCTGCAGTGTTATCCGCAGCTTTCTATTGAGTGGATGCTCAACGACCGGTCGGCTGACTTCCTCGGCGACAACCTTGACTGTGCGATTCGGGTGGGCGTCGAGGTTGACCCGGCGACCGTGTCCGTGCTGCTGGCTGAGGTGCCGCGCTCAGTGGTGGCTTCTCCGGCATTGCTGGCCCGTTTTCCGGCGGTTAACACCCCGGAAGATTTGCAGCAGCTTCCCTGGATAGCCATCAGCTCTTTCTACCAGCGCCATGTGGAGCTTTTTCACGATGCCTCGCCAGCCACCGCGCGCGTGGCGATTACTCCCCGCCTCAGTACCGACAGTCTGTATGTCGCACGTAATACGGCTCTCACCGGGCTTGGCGTGGCGGTGGTATCAAGCTGGACAGTGCAGGAGGATATTCGGGAAGGGCGGCTGGTGCATTTACTTCCCGAGTGGCAGCCGGCGGCGTTACCGGTGCATCTGGTTTACCCCTGGTCCCGTTACTATCCGGCGCGCTTGCGGCGTTTTCTGGAGTTGATGCGGCAGATCATGCCGGAGGTCACTGGAATGAGAAAGCCGCTACAGCAGCCATAAAAAAGCCGACCCGAAGGTCGGCTTTCACACTTAGCGTGCGTTATTCAACTGACTGCGGACGGGTTGCTGGTGCAGTAGCCTTGTGCGTAGCACTGTGACCACCGGCAGCACCTTTACCTTCGAAGTTGAACTCCGGGCGAACCCAGTCGCTGTGACGCGGTGCTTCAGGCACATACTCAGGCGCAGGGGCGCGAGTCATCGGTGCTGTGGCAACGTGCGCAGGCGCGACGGCAACCTTCACCGGCTCGGGTTTCACTTCCGGCGCTTTCGCTTCTTCAACAACAGGTTCAACCTGAATCTCAACGTCCTGCACAACCTCTTCGGTCGTGGTTTCAACGATGGTTTCAGCGGTTTCTTCCACTGCGGCTACAGGTTCAGCCTCTTCAGCGACTTCTTCAGCCACCACGGCATCTTCTTCGGCAATAAGCTGCGGCGCGGCATCAACCGGCGCGGCAATCACTTCTGGATGGGTGGTTTCGACGTCCACAGCGTGAGGTGCTTCAGTTTCAACAACCTGTGGTTCAACCACGGTTGCCGCTTCCGTTACAACCTCTTCTACCGCTGCTGCTGGTGCTGGTGCAATCACCTCTTCGGTCACTGCCTGTTCTTCAACAGCCTGTTCCGGGCGAGCAACAGGGTAGCGGATCCAGACTTTACCGGATGCCATTTCAGGTGACGCGCACGCCACGGTCATTGGCATTGGGGACTGCGTTGGGTAACGCTCGTCACGGTAGCGACGACGACGCTGACCGCTCACGCGCAGATGACGCGGAGAGCGGCGCGAGCGACGCGGCATACCCGCGTTGTCACGGTTTTCACCGTTTTCATCCTGCTCTATCTGATTTTCCACGACGGCCGGGAGGTCAACTTTCGCAACCTGCGTGCCCGTTGTGGTTTCTGTCACTTCGGCTGCGACAGCTGCGGTTTCTTCTGCCTGAACAGCACCGACGCGCACTTTCTGAGTCAGCTGGCGCTGCTTACGACGTGGCATAACCTGAGTACGTTCTTCCTGCTCGGTCTCCTGCTGCTCAGCAGGCTCTTCGCGATTCAGGTTTTTAACGTCCTGCTGCGCCTGGCGTTTTTCGTCGTTACGGCGACGGTTACGCTCACGGCGAGGCTGCTGCTCGTCGCGCTGTTTGCTCTTCTCGGACTCATCGCCCGCCTGCTGGCGAATTTCACGATCTTCAACGTTCTGCTGTTGTTTCTCGCGACGGTTGCGACGGTTGTCTTCGCGTTGCTCACGGCCTTCATTGTTGTCCGAACGGTTGTCACGACGCTCGTTACGGTCGCTGCGGTCATTACGATCGCGGCGGTTGTTCTGACGCTTACGACGGTCCTGCTGACGCTCAGGTTTAGCCGCTTTAGGTTCTTCTTTCGGCTGCTCTGGCTGAACTTCTTCACCTGCGAACATTTTCTTCAGCGCGCCAAAGAAACGGCTCAGCAGACCCGGTTGTGCTGGCTCGGCTTTTGCCGCCACTGCCGGTTTTTGTGCCGCAGGTTTAGCCGCTGGTTTTTCCAGGGCACTTTCTGGCGGAGCTTCCGGCATGATGAAGGTCGCTAACGCAGGCTGTTCTGGCAGTTTACGCTCGGCTGGCTCTTCATCAGATGGCAGCGCCATCTCTTCTTCATGCAACTTCGGCAGCAGGTAGCTGAGTGTGCTGGTCTCTTCGCCTTTACGGACACGCAGCACGTGATAGTGCGGCGTTTCCATCTGGTCGTTTGGCACGATGATGCAGCGAACGCCGCCCTGGCGCGCTTCAATGGCACTCACCGCGGCACGTTTTTCGTTCAGCAGGTAGGAGGCAATTGGCACCGGAACAATGGCGTGAACCTCTTTAGTGTTCTCTTTCAGCGCTTCTTCTTCAATCAAACGCAGAATGGAGAGAGACAGAGATTCGTTATCACGAACGGTCCCGGTACCGGAGCAGCGCGGGCAAACGTGATGGCTGGATTCGCCCAGAGACGGGCTCAGGCGCTGACGGGACATCTCCAGCAGGCCGAAGCGCGAAATATGGCTAATCTGGATACGCGCACGATCCTGGCGCACCGCTTCGCGCAGACGGTTTTCAACCGCACGCTGGTGACGAACAGGGGTCATGTCGATAAAGTCGATAACAATCAGACCACCCAGGTCGCGCAGGCGGAGCTGGCGGGCGATTTCATCAGCGGCTTCAAGGTTGGTGTTGAAGGCGGTCTCTTCGATATCGCCGCCGCGCGTCGCACGTGCGGAGTTGATGTCGATAGCGGTCAGCGCTTCTGTGGTATCGATAACGATAGAACCGCCGGATGGCAGACGCACTTCACGCTGGAAGGCGGACTCAATCTGGGATTCAATCTGATAGTGGCTGAAAAGCGGGATTTCACCGGTGTACAGTTTGATTTTGCTGGTGAAGTCCGGACGACCCAGTGCGGCGATGTGCTGGCGAGCCAGCTCAAGCACTTTCGGGTTGTCGATGAGAATTTCACCGATATCCTGACGCAGATAGTCGCGGAAGGCACGTACAATAACGTTACTTTCCTGGTGGATCAGGAACGGAGCAGGGCGGCTTTCTGCTGCTTTCTGGATAGCTTCCCAGTGCTTCAGACGGAAGCTTAAGTCCCACTGCAGCGCTTCGGCAGATTTGCCCACACCGGCGGTACGCACGATAAGACCCATGCCATCCGGCAGTTCAAGACTGGCCAGCGCTTCTTTCAGTTCGGTACGGTCATCGCCTTCGATACGGCGAGAGATACCACCCGCACGCGGGTTGTTTGGCATCAGTACCAGATAACTTCCTGCCAGGCTGATAAAGGTTGTCAGTGCGGCACCTTTGTTGCCGCGCTCTTCTTTATCAATCTGAACAATCACTTCCTGACCTTCACGCAGAACATCTTTGATATTCGGACGGCCATGAGCGTTGTAGTTAGCAGGGAAATATTCGCGGGCGATTTCTTTCAGAGGGAGGAAACCATGACGCTCAGCACCGTAATCGACAAATGCAGCCTCAAGGCTTGGTTCAATGCGGGTGATTTTACCTTTGTAAATGTTCGCTTTTTTCTGTTCGTGTCCAGGACTTTCGATATCCAGATCGTACAGGCGCTGCCCATCCACAAGGGCGACACGCAACTCTTCTTGCTGAGTTGCGTTGATTAACATTCTTTTCATCGTAACTTACTCGTTATTCTTACATTGACGACAAAGCTGCGGGCAAGGTGACGCTTTCCGGGGTATGAACCGATGGCCTCGTGTCTATTCACGTCGCCAACCTCACGGTTGTCGCTCGCTTAAGAGGCGCAGAGTGTCGGTTGCCTGTGTTTCATACGGAAACACAGCGCAATTATCAGGGGAATTGCCTGGGTAGAACTCTCCAGAGAACAATCCTTATACCGGGAAGTACTGCAACCCGCAGCCCGCTAACTGCCTGAAAGATCAATACGTCTTACGCCATTGCTGCGTGGATGATCGGTCAGACAAAATTGGTCATTCCGTCGACATCCTTACAAAACCCGGATTTAACGCGGAAAACGGCTTCATTATTCCACTGCTCGCCGGGTTATAGCAAGATGACTTTTACCAATTATCACCCGGTTACTCACAGTTTCTTCACTTCAGGATGGTGATTGGTTTAATAACCACCAAATCGATTGCGCGAAACCGGGGCAGGCCGGATAAAAGTAAATATAAGCATAGAAAAATGAGTGGCGCTAATGCCTGACGATATTTAGAATCGCCAACCATGAAAACAGAGACTCCAGCCGTAAAAATGGTTGCTATCGCCGATGATGAAGCGGGGCAACGTATCGATAACTTTTTGCGCACCCAGCTGAAAGGGGTACCAAAAAGCATGATTTACCGCATCCTGCGTAAGGGCGAGGTGCGGGTTAACAAAAAACGCGTGAAGCCTGAGTATAAGCTCGAAGCCGGTGACGAAGTGCGTATCCCGCCGGTGCGTGTTGCCGAACGTGAAGAAGAGGTCGTGTCGCCTAAGCTGCAGAAGGTGGCCGCCCTGAGTGATGTGATCCTGTATGAAGATGACCATATCCTGGTGCTGAATAAACCGTCGGGTACGGCGGTACACGGCGGCAGCGGTCTCAGCTTCGGCGTGATTGAAGGGCTGCGCGCGCTGCGCCCGGAAGCCCGTTTCCTCGAACTGGTTCACCGTCTCGATCGTGACACCTCTGGCGTGCTGCTGGTCGCCAAAAAACGTTCAGCCCTGCGCTCGTTGCACGAGCAGCTGCGCGAAAAAGGGATGCAGAAAGATTATCTGGCGCTGGTGCGCGGTCAGTGGCAGTCCCACGTGAAAGTGGTGCAGGCCCCGCTATTGAAAAATATTTTGCAAAGCGGTGAGCGAATCGTTCGCGTCAGCCAGGAAGGTAAACCGTCTGAGACGCGCTTCAAAGTAGAAGAGCGCTATGAGTTTGCCACCCTGGTGCGCTGTAGCCCGGTGACGGGCCGAACCCACCAGATTCGCGTGCATACCCAGTTTGCGGGCCATCCGATTGCCTTTGACGATCGCTATGGCGACAGGGAATTTGATAAGCAACTGGCGGGGACGGGGCTGTCGCGTCTGTTCCTGCATGCGGCAGCGCTGAAGTTTACCCATCCGAATACCGGCGAGACTATACGTATTGAAGCGCCGCTGGATGAGCAGTTGAAACGCTGCCTGAAAGTTCTGCGCGGCTAAGGTAAAAGTTAAACGGCAACGGAGTTGCCGTTTTTAATGTTTGCACCCTCTCCCTGTGGGAGAGGGCCGGGGTGAGGGCATCAGGCCGCAACGGTCACGCCGTCAGTGGATTACACGCTTCGCGTCTTAACATCTGGCACAGCGCAATCAGCGGTAAGCCCACCAGCGTGTTCGGATCACGCCCCTCCAGCTTTTCGAAGAGCGCAATCCCAAGACCTTCACTTTTAAAACTGCCGGCGCAGTTCAGCGGCCGTTCACGACGCACATAATCAGTGATTTCTTGCTCGCTCAGGTGTCGGAAGTGAACATCAAACGGTTCGCATTCGGTCTGCAGGTGGCCTACGGCGGAGTTGTAGAGCGCGAGGCCGGTATAAAAGGTAACAATATTGCCGCGCGCCTGCATAAGCTGTTTACAGGCATTCTCTTCGGTGTGTGGCTTACCGGTGATGACACCATCCAGCACGCAAACCTGATCGGAGCCTATAATCAAATGCGAAGGGTATTGTGCGGCAAGCGATTGTGCTTTCTCTTTCGCCAGACGCGTCACTAGATGACGCGGCGACTCGCCAGGTTCTGGCGTCTCGTCAACGTCCGGCGCGGCACACACAAACGGGATCCCGAGCTTTTCCAGCAACATTCGGCGGTAGGGAGAAGTGGAAGCGAGAACGAGATTTGGCATATTTTTATCACCAGATATAGCGTATCGATGCCAGCCATTTTAAACTACAGGCCGCAATGTGTGCGAATAATTGGCAAAAGGCAGCCCTGGTTGCCTTTTTCTTTGACTATATGACGTTACAAAGTTAATATGCGCGCCCTATGCAAAAGGTAAAATTACCCCTGACTCTTGATCCGGTTCGTACGGCTCAAAAACGCCTCGATTACGAAGGTATCTATACTTCCGATCAGGCTGAGCGTATTGCCGAATCCGTAGTCAGTGTGGACAGTGATGTGGAATGCTCCATGTCGTTCGCTATCGATAACCAGCGCCTTGCCGTTTTAACCGGTGATGCAAAGGTGACGGTAACGCTCGAATGTCAGCGTTGCGGGAAACCGTTCACACAGCACGTTCACACAACGTATTGTTTCAGTCCGGTTCGTTCTGACGAACAGGCTGAGGCACTCCCGGAAGCGTATGAGCCGATTGAGGTTAACGAATTCGGTGAAATCGATCTTCTGGCTCTGGTTGAAGATGAAATCATCCTCACCTTGCCAGTGGTTCCGGTGCATGATTCTGAACACTGTGAAGTGTCCGAGGCGGACATGGTCTTTGGGGAACTGCCTGATGAAGCGCAAAAACCAAACCCATTTGCCGTATTAGCCAGCTTAAAGCGTAAGTAATTGAGGAGTAAGGTCCATGGCCGTACAACAGAATAAACCAACCCGTTCCAAACGTGGCATGCGTCGTTCCCATGACGCGCTGACTGCAGTTACCAGCCTGTCTGTAGACAAGACTTCTGGTGAGAAACACCTGCGTCACCACATCACTGCTGACGGTTTCTACCGCGGCCGCAAGGTTATCACTAAGTAATCACGCGTTTGCGTGATTAGGCTTAGTGAGGAACTCCCCGTGCAAACGGGGAATTTACCGAACCAGGCTGCGACGATACCTTGACACGTCTAACCCTGGCGTTAGATGTCATGGGAGGAGATTTTGGGCCTTCCGTGACAGTGCCTGCAGCATTGCAGGCACTGAATTCTAATTCGCAACTCACACTTCTTTTAGTCGGCAATCCCGACACAATCACGCCATTACTTGCAAAAGCTGACTTCGAACAACGTTCACGTCTGCAGATTATTCCTGCGCAGTCAGTTATTGCCAGTGATGCCCGGCCATCGCAGGCGATTCGCAATAGCCGTGGCAGCTCTATGCGAATGGCGCTGGAGCTGGTAAAAGAAGGACGTGCGCAGGCCTGCGTCAGCGCGGGGAATACCGGCGCGCTGATGGGGCTGTCGAAATTACTGCTCAAGCCTATTGAGGGCATTGAGCGTCCGGCGCTGGTGACGGTACTCCCGCATCAGCAAAAGGGCAAAACGGTGGTGCTCGATCTGGGCGCTAACGTCGATTGTGATAGTACAATGCTGGCTCAGTTTGCCGTGATGGGGTCGGTGCTGGCAGAAGAAGTGGTCGGGATCACCAATCCCCGTGTTGCGTTACTGAACATAGGTGAAGAAGAGACCAAAGGCCTGGACAGCATTCGTGAGGCTGCCGAATTGCTTAAACAGGTTCCCTCCATCAACTATATTGGTTATCTCGAAGCCAATGAGTTGCTGACGGGGAAAACGGATGTTCTGGTGTGTGATGGGTTCACTGGAAACGTGACGTTGAAGACCATGGAAGGGGTTGTGCGAATGTTCCTTTCTCTCCTCAAATCGCAGGGAGAAAGTAAAAAAAGCGCCTGGTGGCTGATTTTATTAAAGCGTTGGTTACAAAAAAGCCTGACGCGGCGATTCAGTCACCTCAACCCCGACCAGTATAATGGCGCCTGTCTGTTAGGATTGCGCGGCATTGTGATCAAGAGTCACGGTGCCGCCAATCAGCGAGCATTTACTGTCGCCATTGAACAGGCAGTGCAGGCGGTGCAGCGACAAGTCCCTCAGCGGATTGCCGCTCGCCTGGAATCTGTATTAGCTAAAAGTGACTGAGCGTACATGTATACGAAGATTATTGGTACCGGCAGCTATCTGCCAACACAAGTGCGAACCAACGCCGATCTGGAAAAAATGGTAGATACGTCTGACGAGTGGATTGTCACGCGCACAGGTATCCGTGAACGTCGTATCGCCGCGCCAGACGAAACCGTGTCCACCATGGGTTACGAAGCTGCACAGCGTGCTATCGAGATGGCGGGCATCGATAAAGATCAGATTGGTTTGATCGTGGTTGCCACAACATCGGCCACGCATGCTTTCCCAAGCGCAGCGTGCCAGGTGCAGAATATGCTCGGTATTAAAGGCTGCCCGGCGTTTGACGTTGCCGCAGCGTGCGCGGGTTTCACCTACGCATTGAGCGTTGCCGATCAGTATGTAAAATCCGGCGCGGTGAAGTATGCGCTGGTGATCGGTGCTGACGTGCTGGCGCGTACCTGCGATCCAACCGATCGCGGAACGATCATTATTTTTGGTGATGGTGCGGGTGCCGTGCTGCTGGGTCAGTCTGAAGAGCCGGGCATCATCTCCACGCATCTGCATGCTGACGGTAGCTATGGCGAACTGTTAACGCTGCCTAATGCCGACCGTGTGAATCCGGATAGCTCTATCTATCTGACCATGGCAGGTAACGAAGTGTTTAAGGTCGCGGTGACGGAACTGGCCCACATTGTTGATGAAACGCTGGAGGCGAATGGCCTTGAGCGCACCGCACTCGACTGGCTGGTGCCGCATCAGGCGAACCTGCGTATTATCAGTGCAACCGCGAAAAAGCTGGGCATGTCGATGGATAACGTTGTGGTGACGCTCGATCGCCACGGCAATACCTCTGCGGCGTCAGTACCGTGCGCCTTTGATGAAGCGGTACGTGACGGACGAATCAAACGGGGCCAGTTGGTCTTGCTTGAAGCCTTCGGTGGCGGGTTCACCTGGGGTTCCGCGCTGGTTCGTTTCTAGGATAAGGATTAAAAGATGACGCAATTTGCTTTTGTGTTTCCGGGTCAGGGCTCTCAAACCGTTGGGATGTTGTCTGAAATGGCAGCAAACTATCCGGTAATCGAAGAGACTTTCCGTGAAGCTTCCGATGCGCTGGGTTATGATTTATGGGCGCTGACCCAACAAGGTCCGGCCGAAGAGCTGAACAAAACCTGGCAGACTCAGCCAGCACTGCTGACCGCTTCCGTTGCGCTGTGGCGCGTCTGGCAGCAGAAGGGCGGTAAAGCGCCAGCCCTGCTCGCGGGCCATAGCCTGGGTGAATACTCTGCACTGGTCTGTGCCGGTGTGATCGCCTTTGCTGACGCGGTACGCCTGGTAGAACTGCGTGGTAAATTCATGCAGGAAGCTGTGCCAGAAGGCACGGGCGGCATGTCTGCGATCATCGGTCTCGACGATGCTTCCATCGCAAAAGCGTGTGAAGAATCAGCAGAAGGTCAGGTGGTTTCACCGGTTAACTTCAACTCGCCAGGCCAGGTGGTTATAGCCGGTCATAAAGAAGCGGTTGAACGTGCAGGTGCAGCCTGTAAAGCCGCGGGGGCGAAACGTGCGCTGCCGCTGCCAGTGAGTGTTCCGTCCCACTGTGCGCTGATGAAACCTGCTGCTGACAAGCTGGCGGTTGAACTGGAAAAAATTACCTTTAACGCACCGACGATTTCCGTTGTGAACAACGTCGATGTGAAATGTGAAACCACGCCGGAGGCTATCCGTGATGCGCTGGTTCGCCAGCTTTATAGCCCGGTACAGTGGACCAAAACCGTTGAGTTTATGGCCTCTCAGGGCGTTGAGCACCTGTACGAAGTCGGCCCAGGGAAAGTCCTGACTGGTTTGACAAAACGTATTGTTGACACCCTGACTGCCTCGGCGATTAACGAGCCGGAAGCCATTGAAGCGGCACTCTCGCAATAAAAGAGGAATACCATGAGTTTTGAAGGAAAAATTGCCCTGGTCACTGGCGCAAGCCGCGGTATCGGGCGTGCAATTGCTGAAACACTGGCCGCGCGCGGCGCGAAAGTGATTGGTACAGCAACCAGCGAGAATGGCGCGAAGGCCATCAGCGACTATCTGGGTGCGAACGGTAAAGGTCTGGTACTGAATGTGACCGAACCTGCATCTATCGAATCTGTTCTGGAAAATATTCGCGCAGAGTTTGGCGAAGTGGATATTCTGGTCAATAATGCCGGGATCACTCGCGATAACCTGTTGATGCGAATGAAAGACGACGAGTGGAACGATATTATCGAAACCAACCTGTCATCTGTATTCCGTCTGTCAAAAGCGGTAATGCGCGCTATGATGAAAAAGCGTCATGGTCGTATTATCACTGTCGGTTCTGTGGTTGGTACCATGGGAAATGCTGGTCAGGCTAACTACGCTGCGGCGAAAGCAGGTCTGATTGGTTTCAGTAAGTCGCTGGCGCGTGAAGTCGCGTCCCGCGGGATTACTGTAAACGTTGTTGCTCCGGGCTTTATTGAAACGGACATGACGCGTGCGCTGACTGATGAGCAGCGTGCGGGTACGCTGGCAGCTGTTCCTGCGGGCCGCTTAGGCGACCCTAAAGAAATTGCCAGCGCGGTTGCATTTTTAGCCTCTGACGAAGCGGGTTACATCACTGGTGAAACCCTCCACGTCAACGGCGGGATGTATATGGTTTAATCACGATCGAAAATATTTGCGTTATTGGGGGGATTGGCCTCAAAATAACGTAAAATCGTGGTAAGACCTGCCGGGATTTAGTTGCAAATTTTTCAACATTTTATACACTACGAAAACCATCGCGAAAGCGAGTTTTGATAGGAAATTTAAGAGTATGAGCACTATCGAAGAACGCGTTAAGAAAATTATCGGCGAACAGCTGGGCGTTAAGCAGGAAGAAGTTGTGAACTCCGCTTCCTTCGTTGAAGACCTGGGCGCAGATTCTCTTGACACCGTTGAGCTGGTAATGGCTCTGGAAGAAGAGTTTGATACTGAGATTCCGGACGAAGAAGCTGAGAAGATCACCACCGTTCAGGCTGCCATTGATTACATCAACGGCCACCAGGCGTAAGTGAACATCTCCAGGCGGTCATTCGACCGCCTGAGTTTTATCTTTTTTAGTCCCACGAATCTCTTTTTTTATCCCTCCCTGGAGGACAAACGTGTCTAAGCGTCGTGTAGTTGTGACCGGACTTGGCATGTTGTCTCCTGTCGGCAATACCGTAGAGTCCACCTGGAAAGCTCTCCTTGCCGGTCAGAGCGGCATCAGCCTAATCGACCATTTCGATACTAGCGCCTATGCAACGAAATTTGCTGGCTTAGTAAAGGATTTTAACTGTGAAGAGATCATCTCGCGCAAAGAACAGCGCAAGATGGATGCCTTCATTCAATATGGAATTGTCGCTGGCGTTCAGGCCATGCAGGATTCTGGCCTTGAAATTACGGAAGAGAACGCAACCCGTATCGGTGCTGCTATTGGCTCCGGGATTGGCGGTCTTGGTCTGATCGAGGAAAACCATTCATCTCTCATGAATGGCGGACCGCGTAAAATCAGCCCGTT
The DNA here is from genome assembly GCF_051948675.1 of Enterobacter sp. Lyrl_3. Lineage (NCBI taxonomy): Bacteria > Pseudomonadati > Pseudomonadota > Gammaproteobacteria > Enterobacterales > Enterobacteriaceae > Enterobacter > Enterobacter sp. Lyrl_3. Next base: position 456,723 of record NZ_JAYJLI010000002.1, on the reverse strand, counting down.
CTTCGTTCCGTCCACGATTGTTAATATGGTGGCGGGTCACCTGACCATCATGTTCGGTCTGCGTGGGCCAAGCATTTCTATCGCGACCGCATGTACCTCTGGCGTGCATAACATCGGCCAGGCCGCGCGTATGATTGCGTACGGCGATGCAGATGCTATGGTGGCGGGCGGTGCTGAAAAAGCCAGTACCCCGCTTGGCGTGGGTGGCTTTGGTGCTGCGCGCGCGCTGTCTACCCGCAACGATAATCCTCAGGCGGCAAGCCGTCCTTGGGACAAAGACCGTGACGGTTTCGTGCTGGGCGATGGTGCAGGTATGCTCGTTCTGGAAGAGTACGAACATGCGAAAAAACGTGGCGCGAAAATTTATGCTGAAGTCGTTGGCTTTGGTATGAGCAGCGATGCCTATCACATGACGTCACCGCCAGAAAATGGTGCGGGCGCCGCGCTGGCCATGGAAAACGCGATTCGCGATGCGGGTATTACCCCAGCGCAAATCGGCTACGTTAACGCACACGGTACCTCTACCCCTGCGGGCGATAAAGCAGAAGCTCAGGCTGTTAAGTCTATCTTCGGTGAATCTGCCAGCCGCGTACTGGTCAGTTCCACAAAATCCATGACCGGTCACCTGTTGGGTGCGGCGGGGGCAGTAGAGTCTATTTACTCTATTCTTGCGCTGCGCGACCAGGCTGTTCCGCCAACCATCAACCTGGATAACCCGGATGAAGGTTGCGATCTGGACTTCGTTCCTCACGAAGCGCGCCAGGTGAGTGGAATGGAGTACACCCTGTGTAACTCCTTCGGCTTTGGCGGTACTAACGGTTCTCTGATCTTCAAAAAGATCTGAGTCTGCGTACCCTATGGCTGTGAAAAAAGGTCCGCTTGTCGGGCCTTTTTTATTCAGGCTAATCTTCTTGTCGGCTGCACGACATCCTGCCAGACTAAACGCCCACGCATAAGGAGCCACCATGTTTTTAATCAATGGCCTTGAGCAAGAATCTCTGCCTGCAAGCGACAGGGCGACTCAGTTTGGTGATGGCTGCTTTACCACGGCGCGCATTGCGGATGGCGACGTGTGTCTGCTGGAGGCGCATATACGTCGTCTGCAAACGGCCTGCAAAACGTTACTGATCCCCTTTACGCAATGGGACACGTTGCGCCAGGAAATGCGCCAGCTTGCGTCCGGAAAGCCCTGTGGGGTACTCAAGGTCATTATCAGCCGCGGCAGCGGTGGACGGGGCTATAGCGGTGTCAGTTGCCAACATCCCACCCGGATGCTGTCGGTTTCTGCGTATCCTGCCCAGTATCCGCGCTGGCGTGAAGAGGGCGTTACCCTGACCCTCAGCCCGGTACGTCTGGGAAGAAACCCCATGCTTGCCGGGATAAAACATCTCAATCGTCTTGAGCAGGTGCTAATCCGTACTCATCTTGAGCAGACGGCAGCCGATGAAGCGCTGGTTCTTGACAGCGAAGGGTTCATTACGGAATGCTGTGCGGCTAATTTATTCTGGCGGCAGGGCAACATTGTTTTCACGCCTTCGCTGGAACAGGCGGGAGTCAACGGTATTATGCGTCAGTTTTGTTTGCAGCAACTGGCACGCTCTGACTTTCACGTTGTCGAAGTTAACGCACGCGAAGAGGCGTTGCAGGCAGCAGATGAAATCGTTATTTGCAACGCGCTGATGCCGGTTATACCTGTCCGCGCTTATGGTCAAATTTGCTTGCCATCGCGCGAGCTGTTCTCTTTTTTAGCCCCGATATGTGAGCAAATCAGATAGTCATGAAGAAAATGTTGCGCTTTGTCCTCCTTCTAATCGTTGCGCTGGGTATCGCTGGCGGCGCGGGAATGTGGAAAGTTCGCCAGCTGGCGGACAGTAAGATCCTGATTAAGGACGAAACGATCTTTACCCTGAAAGCGGGAACCGGGCGATTGGCGCTCGGTGAACAGCTTTATGGCGATAAAATCATTAATCGTCCACGCGTGTTCCAGTGGTTATTGCGTGTGGAACCTGAGCTGTCTCATTTTAAAGCTGGCACCTATCGTTTCACGCCCGGGATGACCGTCAGAGAGATGCTGCAGTTGCTGGAAAGCGGCAAAGAAGCGCAGTTCCCGCTGCGGTTTGTTGAAGGGATGCGCCTTAGCGATTACCTCAAACAGCTGCGTGATGCGCCGTATATTAAACACACGCTGAAAGATGATAGTTATCAGACGGTTGCCGCGGTACTTGAATTTGAACATCCCGAGTGGGTTGAAGGCTGGTTCTGGCCGGACACCTGGATGTATACAGCCGGAACAACCGATGTGGCGATCCTGAAGCGTGCGCACAAAAAAATGGTCGCGGCGGTGGAGTCTGCGTGGGAAGGGCGCGCCGATGGCCTGCCGTATAAAGATCAAAACCAGTTTGTCACCATGGCCTCAATTATTGAGAAAGAGACCGCGGTGGCTTCAGAGCGCGACCAGGTGGCGTCGGTCTTTATCAACCGACTGCGCATTGGCATGCGTCTGCAAACTGACCCTACCGTGATTTACGGAATGGGTGAGAGCTACAGCGGCAAGATTTCACGAAAAGATCTGGAGACGCCGACGGCGTATAATACCTACGTTATTAGCGGCCTGCCGCCAGGCCCGATTGCCACGCCGAGCGAAGCCTCGCTTAAGGCGGCCGCGCATCCGGCAAAAACACCGTATCTCTACTTTGTGGCTGATGGAAAAGGGGGGCATACCTTTAACACCAACCTTGCCAGCCATAATCGCTCCGTTCAGGATTATCTGAAGGCACTTAAGGAAAAAAATGCGCAGTAAATACATTGTCATTGAGGGACTCGAAGGAGCCGGTAAAACCACAGCCCGCAACGTGGTAATCGAAACGCTGAAAACGCTCGGCGTTGCGGACATGGTGTTTACCCGTGAACCCGGCGGTACGCAGCTGGCTGAAAAGCTGCGCAGCCTGGTGCTGGATATCAAATCCGTGGGCGATGAAGTTATCACTGACAAAGCCGAAGTGCTGATGTTCTATGCCGCTCGCGTGCAGCTGGTAGAGACGGTCATCAAACCGGCTCTGGCCGCTGGCAAGTGGGTCATTGGCGACCGTCACGATCTGTCGACTCAGGCGTATCAGGGCGGGGGACGCGGAATTGACCAGACAATGCTGGCAACGTTGCGTGATGCAGTATTAGGGGATTTCCGCCCCGATCTGACGCTGTATCTGGATGTAACGCCGGAAGTGGGCCTGAAGCGCGCGCGCGCGCGCGGCGAGCTGGATCGCATTGAGCAAGAGTCGCTCGACTTCTTTAATCGCACCCGCGCGCGTTATCTTGAACTCGCCAGTCAGGACAGTTCCATTCGCACCATTGATGCGACGCAGTCCCTGGAAGAGGTGACCCGTTCCATTGAGGAAACTGTCAAACACTGGCTACAGGAGCAACAGGCATGAAATGGTACCCATGGTTGCGCCCGCACTTTGAACAGCTGATCGCCAGCTATCAGGCCGGACGGGGGCATCATGCGTTACTGATTCAGGCATTGCCGGGCATGGGTGAAGATGCATTGATCTACGCCATCACCCGTTTTCTGATGTGCCAGCAGCCAGAAGGTCACAAAAGCTGCGGTAAATGCCGCGGCTGCCAGCTGATGCAGGCGGGCACGCATCCTGACTATTACACGCTGGAGCCTGAGAAGGGCAAAAGTGCGCTCGGTATCGATGCCGTGCGTGAAGTCAGTGAAAAATTATACGAGCACGCACGACTGGGTGGCGCAAAAGTCGTCTGGCTGAAAGACGCGGCGTTGCTTACCGAGGCGGCGGCAAACGCGCTGCTTAAGACGCTGGAGGAGCCACCGGAAAAAACGTGGTTCTTCCTGTCATGCCGCGATCCGGGTCGATTACTGGCGACGTTACGCAGTCGGTGTCGGCTTCATCACCTTGCGACTCCCCAGGAATCGTGGGCGCTGAGCTGGCTGGAGCGTGAGGTGACAACGTCACAGGATAGCGCGTTGTCCGCATTGCGCCTCAGCAGCGGCGCACCTGCCGCGGCGCTGGCTCTGCTGCAGGCGGACGTCTGGTCGCAACGAGAAGCGCTTTGCCGCGCCGTTGCCTCTGCGCTGGAGAGCGGTGACTGGTTGAGCGTACTGCCTGCACTTAACAGCGATCAGGCTGCCGAGCGTCTGCACTGGCTGGCTGCCTTACTTCTGGATGCCCTCAAGATCCAGCAGGGGGCCACGCTGCTGACCAATCCCGATGTCTGGCCACTGGTAAACACGCTGGCGAATCGTCTGCCAGGCGCCACGTTGCGTGCGATCCTGCACGATACTTGCCAGAGCCGCGAACAACTTTTAACGGTAACCGGTCTTAATCGCGAGCTTGTACTGACCGACCAGTTATTGCGTATCGAACATTACCTGCAACCAGGCGTCACTCCGCCTGTTTCCCATCTCTGAGAGAGACATTATGTTTTTAGTCGACTCACACTGCCATCTCGATGGCCTGGATTATCAATCCCTGCATAAAGACGTGGACGACGTGCTGGCAAAAGCCGCCGCCCGCGATGTGAAATTTTGCCTTGCGGTGGCTACCACGCTGCCGGGCTATCGCACCATGCGTGAGCTGGTGGGCGTTCGCCCTAATGTGGTCTTTTCCTGTGGCGTGCATCCGCTCAATCAGGATGAAGCATACGACGTCGAGGAGTTACGTCGTCTGGCGGCCGAAGAGGGCGTGGTCGCGATGGGGGAAACCGGGCTGGATTATTACTACACGCCGGAGACCATGGCGCGTCAGCAGGAGTCCTTCCGCCATCACATTCGCATTGGCCGTGAGCTTAACAAACCGGTTATCGTTCATACCCGCGATGCCCGCGCCGATACCCTGGCGATCCTCAGAGAAGAAAACGTGACGGATTGCGGTGGCGTACTACACTGTTTCACAGAAGACAGAGAAACGGCGGGAAAACTGCTTGATTTAGGGTTTTATATCTCGTTTTCCGGGATCGTGACGTTCCGTAACGCTGAGCAGCTTCGCGATGCTGCGCGTTATGTTCCGCTCGATCGTATTCTGGTGGAAACAGACTCTCCTTATCTGGCTCCGGTACCGCATCGCGGTAAAGAAAACCAGCCAGCAATGACGAGAGACGTGGCTGAATACATGGCCGTTCTGAAGGGCGTCAGTATCGAAGAGCTGGCCCGCGTCACGACGGAAAACTTCTCTACACTGTTCCATATTGACCCCGCCCGCCTGCAATCTGTTTGATACACCTGTTTTTTTTAGGCTCGTAATTAATAGTTAAAACGAGTAAAGTTCACCGCCTCATTTGGGGCGGTGATGGTGTTTTTAGACACATCCAGAAATGCTTTTTGTAAATAACTGAAAGTTTTTCGACCGTCTTAAGCTGAAACGTGATAGCCGTCAAACAAACTCAGAGGGAATTATTTTACTCTGTGTAATAAATAAAGGGCGCTTAGATGTCCTGTCCACGGCACGGTACTCCCCCCGGGCCAATGCGTGAAAGCGTAAAAAAAGCACAAATACTCAGGAGCACTCTCAATTATGTTTAAGAATGCATTTGCTAACCTGCAAAAGGTCGGTAAATCGCTGATGCTGCCAGTATCCGTACTGCCTATCGCAGGTATCCTGCTGGGTGTCGGTTCTGCAAACTTCAGCTGGCTGCCAGCCGTAGTGTCCCACGTAATGGCCGAAGCAGGCGGTTCTGTCTTTGCTAACATGCCACTGATCTTCGCTATCGGTGTTGCTCTGGGCTTCACCAATAACGACGGCGTTTCTGCGCTGGCTTCTGTGGTTGCCTACGGCATCATGGTGAAAACCATGGCTGTGGTTGCACCGCTGGTTCTGCATTTACCTGCTGAAGAGATCGCAGCGAAACACCTGGCGGATACCGGTGTTCTGGGCGGTATCATCTCCGGTGCGATTGCAGCGTATATGTTTAACCGCTTCTATCGCATCAAGCTGCCTGAGTATCTGGGCTTCTTCGCGGGCAAGCGTTTCGTTCCGATCATCTCTGGTCTGGCAGCGATTTTCACGGGTGTGATCCTGTCCTTCATCTGGCCACCAATCGGTACGGCAATCCAGACCTTCTCTCAGTGGGCTGCTTATCAGAACCCGGTTGTGGCGTTTGGTATCTACGGCTTCATCGAGCGTTGCCTGGTGCCATTTGGTCTGCACCACATCTGGAACGTTCCATTCCAGATGCAGATTGGTGAATTCACCAACGCAGCAGGTCAGGTGTTCCACGGTGATATCCCACGTTATATGGCGGGTGACCCAACTGCAGGTAAACTGTCTGGTGGCTTCCTGTTCAAAATGTATGGTCTGCCAGCCGCGGCAATTGCAATCTGGCACTCTGCTAAACCAGAGAACCGTGCAAAAGTGGGCGGTATCATGATCTCCGCAGCGCTGACCTCGTTCCTGACCGGTATCACCGAGCCGATCGAGTTCTCCTTCATGTTCGTTGCGCCGATCCTGTACGTTATCCACGCGATTCTGGCGGGTCTGGCGTTCCCAATCTGTATCCTGCTGGGTATGCGTGACGGTACGTCCTTCTCACACGGCCTGATCGACTTCATCGTTCTGTCCGGTAACAGCAGCAAACTGTGGCTGTTCCCAATCGTGGGTGCGTGCTACGCCGTTGTTTACTACACCATCTTCCGCGTGCTGATCAAAGCACTGGACCTGAAAACGCCAGGTCGTGAAGATGCAACAGAAGACAGCAAAGCAGGCGCGACCAGCGAAATGGCTCCGGCACTGGTTGCAGCATTCGGCGGTAAAGAGAACATCACTAACCTGGACGCGTGTATCACTCGTCTGCGTGTGAGCGTTGCCGATGTTGCGAAAGTAGACCAGCCGGGTCTGAAAAAACTGGGCGCAGCGGGTGTGGTTGTTGCAGGTTCTGGTGTTCAGGCAATCTTCGGTACCAAATCCGATAACCTGAAAACCGAAATGGATGAATACATCCGCAACAGCTAAGCTGTGACCTGGGGAGACTAAGGCAGCCGAATGGCTGCCTTTTTTATGCCTGCAGTTTTGTTATGCCGGGTAGCGGCTGAACATTCAGAAGTCGTAGCTCGCGCTTACAGAGACGTTCAGCGGCGCGCCATATACCACATAAGAGCCGACGTAGTCGTAATACTCTTTGTCGAACAGGTTGTTGATGTTAGCCTGGACAGCAAAATCTTTAGTCACCTGATACCGGCTGAACAGGTTAACCAGCGCGTAGCTGCCTTGTTCTGCACGTGATCGACCTGCCGGGCCGCCATCTACATCGTTCCAGACTTTATTCTGCCAGTTCACCCCCCCGCCCACTGCCAGTGCAGGTAGCATGGGCAGTTGATAACGGGTAAAGAGTTTCATTGTGGTACGAGGCTGATCGGAACTTACCGCGTTGCCGCGCTTGTCTTCAGCAATGTAGCGGGTTGCGCCGAAGGTCAGCTGCCAGTTATCGGTCAGGGCGCCGTTTAGCTCGAACTCGATCCCTTTACTGACGACCCCATCCAGAGATTCATAAATTGACTCGCCGCTGGGCATGTAGGTGTAGGTATTATTCGCCACATTATCCTGCTCAATGCGGAAGAGGGCGAGCGAGGTGGTCAGGCGCGTACTAAACCAGTCTGCTTTCACCCCGGCTTCATAGCTTTTCCCCGTTGTCGGGTCCAGGTAGCGGCCGCTGGCGTCACGTTTGTCCTGAGGCTGGAAGATGGAGGTATAACTGACGTAGGTTGACCAGTCTTCATTGATATCATAAACAAGGCCCGCATATGGCGTTACATCATCCTTACTGCTTTCCAGGCGGGTGTCCGGGGAGCCCGCCGGGTTATAGCGAATGTTGTAATGGGTATAACGCGCACCGAGGATCAGAGATAGCGGATCGGCAAGCGAGAAGCGGGCTGAGGTATAGGCCGAAGACTGGCGGATATCATCCTGACTGTAAAGCTTCCAGGGGGTCCACTGCGGATCGGCGATATTCCCGTTCCAGTTTTTGAAGTTACCCACGTCAACCATGCCGTACAGCGCGTCCGGCATGGTGTTGTCATAGTGGTTACGCTGGCGGCTGAAGCTACCGCCAAACATCATCTCATGCTGGCGACCGAAAAGATCGAAACCGCCGCGCAGGAAGGCATCCACCGCATCCTGCTTACGTTCACCGCGGTTCCAGCCGCCATATCCGACCATACCCGCACCGGTCTCTTTATCCGGGTAGCCGGACATATACATCAGTTTGCTGTCGAAGTTGGTGTCGGCATGCATGCCGTTGATGTGGGCTTCCCAGCCGTTGTCGAAGCGTTGGGTGAAGTTGGCGAAAATACGGGTGTTGTCTTTATCTGAATAAGCCCAGTCTGGTGCAACGGTCTGGCTGCGGTTGTAATGGGTTTTGCTGCCATCGCTGTACCAGGTTGGCAGGCCGCCCCAGGTTGGGTTATCGGTATCGCTTTCCTGATATTCATAGCCCACAGACAGGGTGGTGCTGTCAGTCACGTCCGCATCGACCACGCCATAGAGGAACTTTTTGCGGTAGTGGTAGTTATCAACAAAACTGTCGTTGTCCTGATAACCCGTAATAAGACGACCGCGCACGTTACCCGACTCTACCAGCGGAGCCTGCAGATCCAGCACGTAGCGTTGTTTGTCCCAGCTACCGTAACTGGCGGAGACATTGCCTTTAAATTCATTGCTGTCTGCATGCTTACGTACCATGTTGACGTAGGCGGCGGGATTTCCCGTGCCGGACATCAGGCCGGTTGCGCCGCGTACCACTTCAATACGATCGTAAATGGCGGTATCGGCGGCGGTGTCGCCAAAGTTCCATACTTCGCTGATGGAGGTTGGCAGATCATCATACGCATAGTTACTGACAAAGAAGCCGCGCGAGTAAAATACCGTCCGGTCGCTGTCCTGTACCTGCGCGGTGACGCCGGTGGTGTTAGTTAACACCTGGCCGAGGGATTGCAGATTCTGATCTGCCATACGCTGCTGGCTAATGACGCTGACGGACTGCGGAATATCGCGGGGAACCAGTAACAGTTTCGTCCCCGTGGTGGTGGTCTTAACGCTGTAGTCCGTATCCTGACTGCTGGACGGGTCCTGTGCGTTATCAAAACCGCCCTCGACAACCACGGTATCTTCGGTTGCAGAGGCGGCGAAACTGACGGCTGGCATCAATGCCATAGCAATACAGGCAGCCAGCAACGAAGGCGTGGCGGCTGGCTGCGGTTGCCCATCCCTGGTGTGATAAATGAAAGACATCATCAAACCCTTACTGAATGGTGAAAGGTGAGTGCGACAGTCCCGTGAGAACGGGCTGACGTCGTTTTCTATGTTAAAAATGCGCATGAAAATGCAAATGCGAAATATACGCATTGTGATTAGCACTGTAAACAGATGTGTCAAAAGGAAATGAAATTATGTTTCAGGTGGTGAAGCGTCGGGAGCGGTTACTCTTCAGTCAGCTGAAACGCTTTCAGGAAAGAAATCCGGGGAGAAGGTTGAAAGGACAGGAGAAAGTCGCTCATACTCTTCCATTGTGCCACACACTCATGCAGAGATTGTGTTAATAGCGGACGCACCACGCCAGATTAAACTACAAAGGAACAGGTCATGGCTGAAGAAACCATTTTCAGTAAAATTATCCGCCGCGAAATCCCTTCGGATATCGTTTATCAGGATGAGCTGGTGACGGCTTTCAGAGATATTTCTCCTCAGGCTCCGACTCATATCCTTATCATTCCAAATATTCTGATTCCCACCGTCAATGACGTAAAAGCCGAGCATGAAGTGGCGTTAGGCCGTATGCTGACGGTAGCCGCGAAAATCGCCGAGCAGGAGGGGATTGCTGAAGACGGTTACCGTTTGATCATGAACTGTAATCGCCATGGTGGTCAGGAAGTTTATCATATTCATATGCATCTTCTGGGTGGGCGTCCTCTGGGACCGATGCTGTCACATAAAGGTCTTTGACATGTTAAAAGGGCGTATTGCAGCGCTGGCAATGACATTGGTAATGGTGGGATGCAGCACGCGCCCGGCCATTCCTGTCAGTGATGAACAGACGCTGGTGATGGAGTCCTCGGTACTTGCCGCGGGCATCACCGCAGAACAACCTACGTTGACCATCAGTGAAATTAAATCTTCTGCGTCCTCTACGCTCTTTAACGAAAGACACGAACCGGTGACGGTGCACTACCGTTTCTTCTGGTATGACGTACGGGGTCTTGAAATGCACCCGCTGGAAGCGCCGCGCAGCGTGACCATTCCGGCAGGATCGTCGGTAACGCTCTATGGTAGCGCCAACTATCTGGGTGCGCATAAGGTGAGACTTTATCTTTATCTGTAAGAGGTGAACCTTGATTAAAAATATGAGCCGTTATGCGCTCGTGACAGCTTTTGCACTGTTCCTTGCAGGATGTGTGACGCGAACCGAACAGCCTGCGCCGGTGGACGAGGCAAAACCGGGTACGGAGCAGCCGACACAGCCAACGCAACCGCAGCCAACCGTGCCGTCTGTACCGACGATCCCGTCGCAGCCTGGCCCGATTGAACATCCGGACCAGACTTCCCAGCCAACGCCGCGCGTGCGTCATTATGACTGGAACGGTGCGATGCAGCCGATGGTGGGCAAAATGCTGCAGGCGCAGGGCGTAACGGCAGGCAGCGTACTGCTGGTGGATAGCGTAAATAACCGGACTAACGGTTCACTCAATGCCGGGGAAGCGACAGAAACCCTGCGCAATGCACTGGCCAATAACGGCAAGTTTACGCTGGTTTCCGCACAGCAGCTGGCAGTAGCCAAACAGCAGCTTGGTCTGTCGCCACAGGACAGCCTCGGTACGCGCAGTAAGGCGATGGGGATTGCCCGTAACGTTGGTGCGCAGTATGTGCTGTACTCTAATGCCACCGGTAACGTGAATACGCCAGCCCTGCAGATGCAGCTGATGCTGGTTCAGACAGGCGAGATTATCTGGTCAGGTAAAGGTGCGGTTACGCAACTCTGACTGCACGCGTGAAGCGATCCTCACGCGTTATTTTCCGCAGTATCGTCTTATCGCGCCGCAGGCCCACTCCGGGCTTGGCGGCGCGAGTTGCATTCTGGAACAGGGCGAGCAGCGTCTGGTGTTGCGTCATCACCACGATCCCTTAGCCCCCGCTTCCCATTTTCGCCGTCAGTTTCGTGCCCTGAAGCGTCTACCGGCGGATCTCGTGCCAGCCCCGCGCTTTTTCAGACAGGGCTGGATGGCGGTAGAGTATCTGGCAGGGGAGATCCGGCATACGCTGCCCGACAGCGCAACGCTTGCGACGACGCTCTGTCAGTTGCACCATCAGCCGTGTCTGGGGTGGCGAGTCACGCTGCTCCCTTTGCTGGAACAATATTGGCAGCGAGCCTCACCGGACAGACGTACCCCATGGTGGCTTGCGCAGCTTAAACGGTTACACACTGCGGGAGAGCCTCAGCCGCTTCGGCTGTCGCCATTACACATGGATGTTCATGCCGGAAATATTGTGCATACGTCCACCGGCATCAGGCTTATCGACTGGGAGTATGCCGGCGATGGGGATGTGGCACTGGAGCTGGCGGCTGTCTGGGTGGAAGATGATACAGCGCGCCAAAGACTGATCGGCGATTACGCCCGCATTGCGCATCTGGACGCGGGACAGCTGGCGCGTCAGGTCAGACGCTGGCGACCCTGGGTCGTCATGCTGATGGCGGGCTGGTTTGAAATGCGTTTTCAGCAGTCCGGCGAGAAACAATTTATTGCGCTGGCAGATGATGCCTGGCGCCAGTTACACATTAAAGGATAAGAGAGGTTGCTGTGGGTCCAGTCATGTTGGATGTAGAAGGGTTTGAACTGGATGCGGAGGAGCGTGAAATTCTGGCGCACCCGCTGGTGGGGGGGCTCATCCTGTTTACCCGCAACTATCACGATCCGGCGCAGTTGCGTGAGCTGGTTCGCCAGATCCGCGCGGCGTCGCGTAATCATCTGGTCGTGGCCGTCGATCAGGAAGGCGGGCGCGTGCAGCGTTTCCGTGAGGGCTTCACCCGTCTGCCCGCGGCCCAGTCTTTCGCGGCGCTGCTCGGCACCGAAGAGGGCGGAAATCTGGCCCAGGAGGCCGGCTGGCTGATGGCCAGCGAGATGATTGCCATGGATATCGACATCAGTTTTGCCCCGGTGCTGGACGTAGGGCATATCAGTGCGGCAATTGGCGAGCGCTCTTACCATAGCGATCCCCGTATTGCGCTGGAGATGGCCACCCGCTTTATCGACGGCATGCACGATGCAGGAATGAAAACCACCGGTAAACACTTCCCGGGGCACGGCGCCGTGACGGCGGATTCGCATAAAGAGACTCCGCGTGATCCGCGCCCGGAGGCGGAAATTCGTGCCAAAGATATGTCTGTGTTCCGCTCGCTGATTAGCGATAACAAGCTGGATGCCATTATGCCTGCGCATGTGATTTACAGTGACGTCGACCTACGCCCGGCGAGCGGTTCTCCGCACTGGTTAAAAACCGTGCTGCGTCAGGAACTCGGTTTCAACGGCGTGATCTTCTCCGACGATTTGTCGATGGAAGGGGCGGCGATCATGGGCAGCTACGCGGAGCGTGGGCAGGCGTCGCTCGACGCAGGTTGCGATATGATCCTCGTCTGCAATAATCGTAAAGGCGCAGTCAGCGTGCTGGATAACCTGTCGCCGATCAATGCAGAGCGTGTTACACATTTGTATCATAAAGGTTCATTTAGCCGTCAGGAGCTGATGGATTCGGCACGCTGGAAAGCGGTTAACGCCCGGCTTGAAGCACTGAATGAGCGCTGGCAGGCACATAAAGCCAGCCTGTAAATCCTCCCGGAAGGCGTAGCGTGGTGAGAAGACGATGATCATCTATTTACACGGTTTTGACTCAAACAGTCCTGGTAATCATGAGAAGGTACTGCAACTGCAGTTTATCGATCCGGATGTACGGCTGATCAGCTACAGCACGCGCCATCCGAAACATGACATGCAGCATCTGCTCAAAGAAGTGGACAAGATGCTGCAGCTCAACATCGACGATCGCCCGCTGATTTGCGGCGTGGGGCTGGGTGGCTACTGGGCGGAGCGGATTGGATTCCTGTGCGATATTCGCCAGGTGGTATTCAATCCTAACCTGTTCCCGAACGAGAACATGGAAGGCAAGATTGACCGCCCAGAAGAGTATGTCGATATTGCCACCAAGTGCGTCAGCAATTTCCGTGAAAAGAACCGCGACCGCTGTCTGGTGATCCTTTCGCGTAATGATGAGGCGCTCAACAGCCACCGTGCGGCTGAGCTGTTGCATCACTTCTATGAAATTGTCTGGGACGAAGAACAGACCCACAAGTTCAAGAACATCTCCCCGCATCTGCAGCGCATCAAAGCCTTCAAAACACTGGGCTAAGATACTGCATAAGATCTCCCGGGCCCGGCCGCGAAAGCGTGCCGGGCTTTCTTTTTCTGCAGAATTGTCTACTTTTAAGCCACCAAAACTTGATGCACATCAATTTTGGTATGACCAATGCGCCTGACGTGGTATTCTCAATGCACCTGAATGGTTTCAGTGCTGTAACCTGTTGTTAATTAAGGGTTATTTTTATAACTTTTAATTAACAATTGGTTAATAATTTGAGGGGGTCACGTTGACTACGCCATTGAAAAAGATAGTGATTGTAGGCGGTGGTGCTGGCGGGCTGGAGCTGGCGACACAGTTGGGTAAGAAGCTGGGTCGCGGCAAAAAAGCCAAAATCACGCTGGTGGATCGTAACCACAGCCACCTGTGGAAACCGTTGCTGCACGAAGTGGCGACCGGTTCACTGGATGAGGGCGTGGACGCGCTGAGCTATCTGGCGCACGCACGTAACCACCATTTCCAGTTCCAGCTGGGTTCCGTGGTGGATATCAACCGTGAGAACAAAACCATTACCCTGGCCGAGCTGCGTGACGAAAAAGGGGAGTTGCTGGTCCCGGAGCGCAAGCTTGCCTATGACACACTGGTGATGGCGCTGGGCAGTACCTCCAACGATTTCAACACCCCGGGTGTGAAAGAGCACTGCATTTTCCTGGATAACCCGCACCAGGCGCGTCGTTTCCACCAGGAAATGCTGAACCTGTTCCTGAAGTACACCAATAACATGGGTGCGAATGGCAAGGTGAATATCGCCATTGTAGGCGGTGGCGCAACGGGCGTTGAGCTCTCCGCTGAGCTGCACAATGCGGTAAAACAGCTGCACAGCTACGGGTATAAAGGGTTAACCAATGAAGCGCTGAACGTAACGCTGGTTGAGGCAGGTGAGCGTATTCTGCCTGCGCTGCCTCCACGTATTTCTGGCGCGGCGCATAACGAACTGACCAAACTGGGCGTACGTGTTCTCACCCAGACGATGGTGACCAGCGCAGACGAAGGTGGCCTGCACACCAAAGATGGCGAGTACATCAAAGCGGATCTGATGGTCTGGGCGGCGGGTATCAAAGCACCTGATTTCATGAAAGACATTGGCGGGCTGGAAACCAACCGTATTAATCAGCTGGTGACCGAGCCGACGCTGCAAACCACGCGCGATCCAGAGATTTTCGCGATTGGTGACTGTGCGTCATGCGCGCGTCCTGAAGGCGGTTTCGTGCCTCCTCGCGCCCAGGCAGCGCATCAGATGGCAAGCCTGGTGCTGCACAATATTCTGGCACAGCGCAAAGGCAAGCCAATGAAGGCCTACGTCTACAAAGACCACGGCTCTCTGGTTTCGCTGTCGAACTTCTCTACCGTAGGCAGCCTGATGGGGAACCTGATGCGCGGCTCGATGATGGTAGAAGGGCGCATCGCACGCTTTGTCTATATATCCCTGTACCGTATGCACCAGATTGCGCTGCACGGCTACTTCAAAACCGGGTTGATGATGCTGGTAGGACGAATCAACCGCGTAATCCGTCCACGTCTGAAGCTGCACTAATTTTTCTCTCCCTCCGGGCCCTCCGGAGGGATTTTTTAGCATATCATGCTGCTCATCACAGATTGAGTGCTTAAGAGTTCTCCTAAACGCCCTGTCACTCTCCTGAAAGCTATTTTTTTGAGCCTTTGTCTTATTGGCGAAGCGTAGCCTGCATTGCAAAATTGTTACCAATAGCAACAAAGGAGGAAGTCCCGTGAATAAATCAATGTTGGCGGGTATAGGGATTGGCGTCGCTGCTGCGTTAGGTGTGGCTGCCGTTGCCAGTCTCAACGTACTGAATCGCGGCCCACAGTATGCGCAGGTGGTTTCTGCAACCCCCATTAAAGAAACAGTTAAAACGCCTCGTCAGGAGTGCCGTAACGTCTCTGTCACCCATCGTCGTCCGGTTCAGGATGAAAACCGTATTGCCGGCTCTGTGCTGGGCGCGGTAGCTGGCGGGGTTATTGGTCACCAGTTTGGTGGCGGCCGTGGTAAAGATGTGGCGACCGTGGTCGGTGCGCTGGGTGGCGGCTATGCCGGTAACCAGGTGCAGGGCGCAATGCAGGATAATGATACGTACACCACGACACAGCAGCGCTGCAAAACCGTCTATGACAAGTCGGAAAAAATGCTGGGTTATGACGTGACGTACAAAATTGGTGACCAGCAGGGCAAAATCCGTATGGACAGAGACCCTGGCACACAAATTCCGCTGGATGGAAATGGCCAGCTGGTACTGAATAACAAAGCGTAAAAAAGATGTTCTCTGAACTTAGCTCCTCAAGCGCTCAGGCTGAGGAGCTTTTTTTTAGCCCTGTATTTTAAGCAGTTCGGGCCACAGTCGCAGGGTGGTCTCGGTGATATGCTGCAGTTTTTCCAGCGTCGCCCCTTCTCGGGCGCTAATCGACATCCCCTGTAAAATACAGCTCAGGTATTGTGCTAATTCCTGAGGGCGGCAATGCGCCGGAATTTCACCACGCTGCTGGCGCTGGGCCAGGAAGGTGCTGAGCGTCTCCTCCTGCATGGCATGACGCGATTTCACCGTGTTGGCGATCTCTTTTGAGGAGGCCGCAAGCGTCGCGGAGGTGTTAATCATAAAACAGCCCGCGGGCGTCTCTTTGCTGGTGAAGCAGGTGGCGATGGCGGTGAAATAGTCATGCAGTGCCTGCTCAACCGTTTTCTCTTCACAAAATAGCTGTGCTTCGTATCGCGATGCGAAGCGAGAGATGTATCGGTCCAGTACCGCCCTGAACAACCCCTCTTTATTCGTGAATTCCGCATACAGCGTCGGCGCTTTGGCTCCGGTGGCTTCTACCAGATCGGAAAGCGAAGTCGCTTCATACCCATGTTGCCAGAAGAGAGTCATGGCCTTATCAAGCGCTGCATCCCTGTCGAACACTTTTGGTCGGCCACGGCTTTTCTTCGCACAACTCGTGACATCGGTTGTCATTTGCCGTTGGTCCTCTGTTGGTTTGTTGAATAACCATTATAAAAATAAACGCATTTCACCACCAGTGCTGTTTTCTGAAAAATAAATTAATCATATGGGTATGAAAAACAACGGAATTAAAATTAATTTAATGGTCGTTATAAAAATATGTTGACGTGTGAGCTGGATCACATCTATCATTTACCTATCGATCGTTAACTAAATGGCTAACGACCTCAAAATTCATCTGCCAAAGGTAAAAATCATGAAAAACGTAAAAACCCTCATCGCCGCTGCTGTTCTTAGCTCACTCTCTTTCGCAAGCTTTGCTGCTGTGGAAGTCCAGTCAACGCCTGCTGACCAGCATAAAGTAGGGACCATCTCTGCCAGCGCCGGGACTAACCTGGGTTCACTGGAAGACCAGCTGGCGCAAAAAGCGGATGAGATGGGTGCGAAATCGTTCCGCATTACCTCTGTAACCGGTCCTAACACCCTGCACGGTACCGCTGTTATTTACAAATAAGCCTGGCTAAACCCTCATTTATGCCACTGCTAAAAAAACGCCCTGCATGTGCAGGGCGTTTTTGCGTTTGGGTTTACATCGACTGCTGGGCGACACCATGATGTCGTGTGACGTCAGTCGGCATGCCCGAACGTGCTTCCATTGCCCGCTCCATCACAATGCCATCCGTCCTTGCATCGGTTTTAAAACTCACCATCGCCGCATTCAGGTTGATTGGCAGCGTCTGCGGATCGTCATCAATGTTTTTCGATAAAGGCTGGTGAATTTCAACCAGTCGCACGCCGCCTGGCTCCTCAGAGACCTTGATCGGGGTATTAATGATGTTCACTTTGGTGCCCGGTGTGACCAGGTTGAAGAGCGTTTTGATATCGTCATCGCGCAGACGAATACAGCCGGAGCTGACGCGCATGCCAATACCAAAGTCCGCGTTCGTTCCATGTAACAGGTACACGCCGCCATAGGCCGCGAGGCGGATGGCATGGTGGCCCATTGGGTTATCCGGGCCGGCCGGTACAACGGCGGGCAGATCGATCCCCTGCGCTTTATAGCGGGCACGAATATTGGCCGTTGGCGTCCAGGTTGGGTTTGCACGCTTGTCTGATACGGTGGTGACCATCGTCGGGGTCAGCGTGTCACCGCCCAACTGGCCAATACCAATAGGGTATACGGTCACCTCATTTTTACCGGGCGGGTAATAGTAAAGACGCAGTTCGGCAAGGTTTATCACGATCCCCTCACGCGGCGCATCCGGCAAAATCGTCTGCAGCGGGATGGTTAACACACTGCCAGCGCGCGGGACATAAGGGTCAACGCCGGGGTTGGCCTGCAGTAAGGCCAGAAAGCCGACGTTATATTTTTTGGCAATCGCCTCAAGCGATCCACCATTGTTTTCAACCACATGAAAACGGTTTTCCCCAACCACCTTACTGCCTGCAGGCGGGAGTGGCCAGGTGTTTGCGCGAGCGGGAAATGCAACCGCGACCGTTGCGGCCAGCGCTAACACGGTTATCCAGCGAGTGAAACGCGAAGAGGTCATCATCACTATAATCCATATAAATGACAGGGTGATTGTTTTATAACGGTTAGTGATAATTATGGCGAAGGGGTCTGTCGGGAAGATCGGGTGAAGTGAAAAGAGTTTGTAAATTGTTACCCCCGGTAGCATGGCGCAACCGGGGGCAGAGCAGATTATGCGATCGCGTTCTCTTCCAGCTGGCGCATAAAGTTGCGTACCCAGTCCATACGGGTTTTACGCTCCGTCAGCTCCTGCGTAAATTTCAGACGCGTTGGCCCATCCAGGCGGAAATGCTGCGGCTGCTTTTGCAGTAAACCGATGAGCCACGTAGGGTTAACGTGGTTTTTCTCGGCAAACTCAATCACGCCGCCTTTCTCATTGCCCTCAAGCTTACGAATGCCCAGCTTCTGCGCCTGCTGACGCAGCCGCGCGATATCCAGCAAGTTGCGTGCGGCATCCGGGAGCAGGCCAAAGCGGTCAATAAGCTCGACTTTGATCTCTTCCAGCTCGTTCTCATTTTTCGCACTGGCGATACGTTTGTAGAACGACAGGCGGGTGTTCACATCCGGAATGAAATCGTCCGGTAGCAGAGATGGCATGCGTAACTCAACTTCGGTTTGCTGGCTGGTGAGATCTTCCAGCGACGGTTCGCGTCCGGCCTTGAGAGCATCGACCGCGTTTTCCAGCAACTCCATGTAGAGCGAGAAACCGATGGTTTCCATCGAGCCACTTTGATCTTCACCCAACAGCTCACCCGCACCGCGGATCTCCAGGTCGTGCGTCGCCAGTGCAAAGCCAGCGCCCAGATCTTCCAGCGAGGCGATCGCTTCCAGACGTTTTTGCGCATCGGTGGTCATCGCTTTTGGATGCGGCGTCAGCAGCCATGCATAGGCCTGATGGTGCGAACGCCCGACGCGGCCACGCAGCTGATGAAGCTGCGCCAGACCGAAATGATCCGCGCGTTCAATAATGATGGTGTTGGCCGTCGGGATATCGATCCCGGTCTCAATGATGGTCGTACACACCAGCACGTTAAAGCGCTGGTGGTGGAAGTCGTTCATCACCCGTTCCAGCTCGCGTTCGCGCATTTGCCCGTGACCGATGGCAATACGCGCTTCCGGCACCAGCTCTGCCAGGCGGTCTGCCGCTTTCTGGATATTTTCCACGTCGTTGTAGAGGTAATAGACCTGACCGCCGCGCAGCACCTCACGCAGAATGGCCTCACGCACCACCAGATTGTCGTATTCGCGCACAAAGGTTTTCACGGCCAGACGACGCGCCGGCGGCGTGGCGATAATTGACAGATCGCGCATGCCGCTCATCGCCATGTTCAGGGTTCGCGGGATCGGCGTCGCGGTCAGGGTCAGGATATCGACGTCGGCACGCATCGCTTTAATACGCTCTTTATGGCGTACCCCGAAACGGTGCTCTTCATCAACAATCAGCAGCCCCAGATCTTTCCACTTCACATCGCTCTGCAGCAGTTTGTGGGTGCCGATCAGAATATCGATCTTACCCTCGCTGGCCTGCTCCAGGATTTGCGTTTGCTCTTTGGTACTGCGAAAACGTGACAGCATCTCGATGCGTACCGGCCAGTTGGCAAAGCGGTCGCGGAAGTTATCGAAGTGCTGCTGAGCGAGCAGGGTGGTGGGCACCAGTACCGCCACCTGCTTGTTATTCTCGACGGCGAGGAACGCCGCGCGCATGGCTACTTCGGTTTTCCCGAAGCCGACATCGCCACAGACCAGCCTGTCCATTGCCAGCGGCTGACACATGTCGCTTAACACGGCATTGATGGCCTGAGCCTGGTCCGGCGTGGTTTCAAACGGGAAGCTGTCGCAGAACAGCTGGTACTGCTCTTTATCATGCTTAAAGGCAAAGCCCTCTTTGGCCGCACGCTGGGCATAGATATCCAGCAGCTCGGCCGCCACATCACGCACTTTTTCCGCCGCTTTCTGCCGGGCGCGTGCCCAGGCGTCACCGCCCAGTTTATGCAATGGTGCATTCTCTTCTGCACCCCCGGCGTAGCGGCTGATCAGATGCAGGGATGAGACCGGCACGTAGAGTTTGGCGTCGTTGGCGTAGGTCAGCATCAGGTATTCGCCTTTGATGCCACCGGCTTCCAGCGTCGTCATCCCCTGATAACGACCCACGCCATGTTCAAGGTGCACAATCGGCTGGCCCGGATGGAGTTCCGCCAGGTTGCGGATCAGCGTATCCGGGTTAATGGTGCGACGGCTGTCCTGACGGCGACGCGCAACACGTTCACCCAGCAGGTCGCTTTCACAGATTAATGCCACGTTGTTGAGGGTATCGATAAACCCGTGCTCGGCGGCACCGATCATCAGATAACGCCCCGTCCCCGTGGCTTCGCTCAGGCGCAAAATGCGTTTCGGAGCAACTTTAATCCGCCCCAGCAGTTCGCCCAGCGCTTCACGGCGGCCTTCACTCTCAACGGAGAAGACAACCGGGCCGGTAAAGGCATCGAGGAACTTGCGCAGACTCTCCAGCGGGGATTTCTGCTGTGCCTGAACGGCTAAATCTGGCAGCTTCTGGAATGCAAGATTGGTGTTGGCAGCTTTATCGGCAAGCGTATCGGTTTTCAGCTGTACGCGCGGCCAGCGCTTGAGTTCGGCGTTGAGCTCGTCGGTGCGCAGCCACAGCGCTTCAGGTGGCAGCAGCGGACGCATCGGGTCTACGCCCCGGTTTTCAAAGCGCGCGCGGGTTTCGCTCTCAAAGCGGCTGGCGCTGGCGTCGATATCACCGGTGTTGACAATCAACGTGTTCGCCGGGAAGTAGCTGAACAGAGCGGGCAATGGCTCGTTAAAGAACAGCGGCTGCCAGTATTCGATCCCGGCAGGAAGCGTACCTTTGCTGACCTGCTGATAGATATGCTCAGCGTCGCGCTTAACGTCGAACTTGTCGCGCCACTGGCTGCGGAACAGCTCGATAGCGGTTTTGTCCGTCGGGAATTCATGGGCGGGTAATAAATTGATGGCTTCCACTTCTTCCAGCGTGCGCTGCGTGTCGGCGTCGAATACGCGCAGGCTGTCGATCTCATCGTCGAAGAAGTCCAGTCGATACGGCTGGTCGCTGCCCATCGGGTACAGGTCGAGCAACGCACCGCGCGTGGCGTATTCCCCGTGCTCCATAACCTGATCGACATGACGGTATCCGGCGCTGTCCAGTTGCGCGCGCAGATCGTCCCGGGACAGGCGCTGACCTTTTTTCATCACCAGCGCATGGCCGTGCAAATAGCTGTGAGGACAGACGCGCTGCATCAGGGTGTTGACCGGAACGATCAGCACGCCGCGCTGCATGGTCGGTAACTGATAGAGGGTCGACAGGCGCGAGGAGATGATCTCCTGATGCGGGGAGAAGCTGTCATACGGCAGCGTTTCCCAGTCGGCCAGACTGAAGACCAGGTTATCGGTGAACTGGCGAATTTCATCATGCAGTCGCAGCGCATTTTGCATATCCGGGGCGACCAGCACCACCGGACCAGGATGTCGCTCAGCGATTTCTGCCACCAGCGTGGCGCACGCAGCGCCAGTGAGTTCGCCCAGCTGGCGCTGGTCGCCCGCTTTAACAGGCAGGGAATAACGATAGTGTTCAGGCATGGCTATGTCAGAGTCTCTTGGGGATATACCAACAGTATTGGGGCATATCACTGATACGCAATGTCTTTATTATCCTCGATCGTTTTGCATAAGCAAATCTGAACTGCAACGCGGGAAGATTCGCCCCCGGACGGGGGGCGAGGGCGGTATTATCGGGTTGCCGGAGACAGTGCGCTCGCGGAAGGGGGAGAGAAGAACAGATCGCCAAACAGTGCCGTCGATATTTTGCGTACGCCAAGTCCGGCGAGGGTGCAGATCAACAGGCTGGCAAATGGGTAGACCAGGATCAAGGCAAGCTCGGCCCAGACCGGCCAGTAGGCAGCATTCATCTCACCGATCAGGAACAGGCTGAAGGCCTCTATCAGGATGCGGTGCGTGGTGTAGATAGCGATGGTGTTTGAGCCGATAACGTTAAGCAGGTTGCTGGGATGAACGGCATAACGCTGCTCGAGGCTATAGAAAAGCTTCATGATCAGCACGATCGACAGCAGGGAAAGCAGCAGCGGAACGTTAGCAAACCACAGTACCACGGAGACCGCAGCAAAAGCGGCCAGCGCCAGCCAGGTACGACGCAGGTTCAGCCCCTTCATCCAGGCCATCAGCTCTGCGCCATACCACGCGCCAAGGCTGTAGTAGATCATATTGCGTACCACGCTGTTCATTCCCCACCACGGCAGCGGCAGGAAATTGATCGTGATGCTGGCCAGTGCCAGCAGCCCCAGTACGGGCAGCTTCCAGCGGCTAAGCAGTTTACATAGCGTGAAATAGACCACCAGGGCGTACAGATACCACAGGCTGGTGCTGGCAGTGAGCATCCCCCACGCAAACCCGGAAAGTGAATCGGCATACGCGGCGTTCGAGGAGGTGGCCAGCTCACGTTCAGGTGCCAACCAGGCATTGAGGTGGCTCAGCGCCTGCCATTGCAATACGCCCCACAGCGCAAGGACCCAGACAATGCTCCAGATCCGTTTGTCAAAACTGGTGCGCCAGTTCACCTCGTCAATATAACGACGGATCAGATAACCGGATATGAAGAAAAATACCGGCATACGGAAGGGCGCGAGATAAAGGTTAAAATAGACCCAGCATTTGGCGAGAAGACCGGACAACGGATGTTGTAGCCCCGTCAGATGGGGATAAAATGTGATAACCGAATGATAGATTACCACCAGGCAGATACACAGCCCCTTTATCTGGTTAATCCATAATGCTTTTTGCTTCATTGTTCGCAACTACCTTATTGCCATAAACGAACGAACAATTGTTGGTAAACGCAGCCGGGATGTAACGGGAAACAGTCTGTATCAGGAAGTTTTTCGGAAAAGGTGGAGGGTGTGGCGCGATAATTCGAAGAGTAGCGTTCTGATTTATCTGAATTTTTCAGAAAAATGATTACCAAAGCTTACGGTTTCAGTCATTTACGCTTAACGGATTCGCTTATATACTCGTGGGTCTGCTATCAGCAAACAGACGGACTTCATGTATCAACCTGTCGCACTCTTCATAGGCTTACGCTACATGCGTGGGCGCGCCGCGGACCGTTTCGGTCGCTTTGTCTCCTGGCTTTCGACTATTGGCATTACGCTTGGCGTGATGGCACTGGTGACGGTGCTTTCCGTCATGAACGGCTTTGAGCGCGAGCTGCAAAACAACATCCTGGGGCTGATGCCGCAGGCCATTCTCTCTTCAACCAACGGTTCCGTTAACCCGCAACAACTGCCGGAAAGTGCGGCGAAGTTACAGGGTGTCACGCGCGTTGCGCCCGTGACAACGGGTGATGTCGTCCTGCAAAGCGCCCGCAGCGTGGCGGTGGGCGTCATGCTGGGGATTGACCCGGCGCAAAAAGATCCGCTCACGCCGTATCTGGTCAACGTGAAGCAAAGCGATCTGGAAGCGGGCAAATACAACGTCATCCTCGGCGAACAGCTTGCCGGGCAGCTTGGCGTGAACCGTGGCGACCAGCTGCGCGTGATGGTGCCGTCTGCCAGCCAGTTTACGCCGATGGGACGTTTGCCCAGCCAGCGTCTGTTCACGGTTATTGGCACGTTTGCCGCCAACAGCGAAGTTGACGGCTACCAGATGCTCATGAATATCCAGGATGCTTCGCGTCTGATGCGTTATCCGGTGGGCAACATTACCGGCTGGCGTCTGTGGCTCGACGCACCGCTGAAGGTCGATACCCTCAGCCAGCAAACCTTGCCGGAAGGCACAAAATGGCAGGACTGGCGCGAGCGTAAAGGCGAACTGTTCCAGGCCGTGCGTATGGAAAAAAATATGATGGGCCTGCTGCTGAGCCTGATCGTCGCGGTCGCGGCGTTTAACATCATCACCTCGCTTGGCTTGATGGTAATGGAAAAGCAGGGCGAAGTTGCCATCCTGCAAACCCAGGGGCTGACGCCGCGCCAGATTATGGCCGTCTTTATGGTGCAGGGGGCCAGCGCCGGGATCATTGGCGCGTTACTCGGGGCCGTTCTCGGGGCGCTGCTGGCCAGTCAGTTGAATAACTTAATGCCGATCATCGGCGCGCTGCTTGATGGCGCGGCGCTGCCGGTTGCTATCGAGCCGCTGCAGGTGGTCGGTATTGCGCTGGCCGCGATGGCCATTGCGCTGCTTTCTACGCTCTATCCTTCCTGGCGCGCTGCCGCCACTCAACCCGCTGAGGCTTTACGTTATGAATAAGATCCTGTTGCAATGCGACAACCTGTCCAAACGCTATCAGGAAGGCTCTGTACAGACTGATGTGCTGCACAATGTGAGCTTCAGCGTGGGCGAAGGCGAGATGATGGCAATTGTCGGCAGCTCCGGTTCCGGCAAAAGTACCTTATTACACCTGCTGGGCGGGCTGGATACGCCGACCAGTGGCGACGTAATTTTCTCAGGCCAGCCGATGAGCAAAATGTCTTCTGCGGCAAAAGCGGAGCTGCGTAACCGTGAGCTGGGCTTTATCTACCAGTTCCACCATCTGCTGCCAGATTTCACGGCGCTGGAAAACGTGGCGATGCCTTTGCTGATTGGTAAAAAGAAACCGGCAGAAATTAATTCCCGTGCCAGCGACATGCTGAAAGCTGTAGGCCTGGGGCATCGCGGTGACCACCGCCCGTCTGAGCTGTCCGGTGGCGAGCGTCAGCGTGTGGCTATTGCCCGTGCGCTGGTGAACAACCCGCGTCTGGTGCTGGCGGATGAACCAACCGGCAACCTGGATGCGCGCAATGCTGACAGTATTTTCCAGCTTCTGGGTGAGCTGAATGCCTCACAGGGGACGGCGTTTCTGGTGGTGACCCACGATTTACAGCTGGCAAAACGGATGGGGCGCCAGCTTGAGATGCGTGATGGTCATCTGAACGCTGAACTGACTCTGATGGGAGCGGAGTAATGGCCTCACCGTTATCGTTACTCATCGGGCTACGCTTCAGTCGCGGCCGTCGTCGCGGCGGGATGGTCTCTCTTATCTCGGTGATCTCCACAATCGGTATTGCGCTCGGCGTGGCGGTATTGATTGTGGGATTAAGCGCCATGAACGGTTTTGAGCGTGAGCTGAATAACCGTATTCTGGCCGTTGTGCCGCACGGCGAAATTGAACCGGTTAATCAGCCGTGGAACAACTGGCGTGACGCCCTCAGCAAAGTGGAAAACGTGCCGGGCATTGCCGCCGCTGCACCTTACATCAACTTTACAGGGCTGGTGGAAAGCGGTGTTAACCTGCGCGCCATCCAGGTGAAAGGGGTGAACCCGGCGCAGGAGGCGCGTCTGAGCGCGCTGCCGAAGTATGTGCAGAACGGCGCGTGGGCAAACTTTAAGGCCGGTGAGCAACAGATCATCATGGGCAAAGGTGTGGCCGACGCGCTGAAAGTGAAGCAGGGCGACTGGGTGTCGATCATGATCCCAAACGCCAGCGCTGACCATAAATTGCAGCAGCCTAAGCGCGTGCGTCTGCACGTCACCGGGATCCTGCAACTGAGCGGTCAACTCGATCACAGCTTTGCAATGGTACCGCTGGAAGACGCACGTCAGTATCTGGACATGGGCGACAGCGTGACGGGCATCGCCATTAAGGTTAACGACGTCTTCAATGCCAATAAACTGGTGCGTGATGCGGGCAGCGTGACCAATAACTATGTCTACATCAAAAGCTGGATCGGCACTTACGGGTATATGTATCGTGATATCCAGATGATCCGCGCCATCATGTATCTGGCGATGGTGCTGGTGATTGGTGTAGCGTGCTTTAATATCGTCTCGACGCTGGTTATGGCGGTCAAAGACAAGAGTGGCGACATCGCGGTTCTGCGTACCCTTGGGGCAAAGGACGGTCTTATTCGCGCCATCTTTGTCTGGTATGGTCTGCTGGCGGGGCTGTTCGGCAGCCTGTGCGGGGTGGTGATTGGCGTCGTGGTGTCGTTACAGCTCACGCCAATCATCAACGGAATTGAGAAGCTGATCGGCCACCAGTTCCTGTCGGGTGATATCTATTTTATTGACTTCCTGCCGTCTGAATTGCACTGGCTGGACGTTATTTATGTGCTGGTTACAGCACTTTTACTGAGTCTGCTGGCAAGCTGGTATCCGGCGCGTCGCGCAAGCCGAATTGATCCGGCGAGGGTATTAAGTGGCCAGTAATTACGTCATGATCTAGCGGCTTACGGGCCGCCAGGTTAAAAGAGGAATGCGTTATGTATTACGGATTTGATATTGGCGGCACCAAAATTGCGCTCGGCGCGTTTGATAACGATCTCAAACTGCAGTGGGAAACCCGCGTTCCCACGCCGCGCGAAAGCTACGATGAATTTTTAACCGCCATTGCCGCGCTGGTGGCGCAAGCGGATGAACGCTTTGGCGTGAAAGGCAGCGTCGGCATCGGTATTCCAGGCATGCCTGAAACCGACGACGGCACGCTGTATGCCGCCAACGTACCTGCTGCCAGCGGCAAACCGCTGCGCGCCGATCTCTCTGCTCTCCTTGAACGCGACGTGCGTTTAGATAACGATGCCAACTGCTTTGCGCTCTCTGAAGCCTGGGATGATGAATTCCGTCACTATCCGCTGGTGATGGGGTTGATCCTTGGCACCGGCGTTGGCGGGGGAATTGTGATTAATGGCAAACCGATCACCGGGCGCAGCTATATCACGGGAGAGTTTGGTCATATCCGTTTACCGGTAGATGCGCTTGAGGTCGTGGGACGCGATTTC
Organism: Enterobacter sp. Lyrl_3; assembly: GCF_051948675.1. Lineage (NCBI taxonomy): Bacteria > Pseudomonadati > Pseudomonadota > Gammaproteobacteria > Enterobacterales > Enterobacteriaceae > Enterobacter > Enterobacter sp. Lyrl_3. The sequence continues at coordinate 430,022 of NZ_JAYJLI010000002.1, read as the reverse complement.
CCGCTTACCCGCTGCGGCTGTGGTCAGCATGGCTGTATTGAGAACTACCTGTCAGGTCGTGGGTTTGCATGGCTTTACGAACACTTCTATCATCAGAAACTCGAAGCCCCTCAAATCATTACCCTGTGGGAGCAGGGCGATGCGCAGGCGCGAGAGCACGTTGAACGTTATCTCGATCTGCTGGCGGTGTGTCTGGGAAATATCCTCACCATCGTCGATCCGGATCTGCTGGTGATTGGGGGCGGGTTATCAAACTTTACCGCGATAACGGAACACCTGTCCGGGCGTCTGCCCCGACATTTATTGCCAGTCGCCCGCGTGCCGCGTATTGAACGTGCGCGACACGGGGACGCAGGAGGCATGCGCGGAGCCGCATTCCTTCATCTCACCGACTAGTTTACGAGGTTACTATGCTGTCGCGTCGCCAGGGTCGACTCAGCCGTTTTCGCAAAAATAAACGCCGCTTACGTGAGCGCTTGCGCCAGCGGATCTTTTTCAGAGACAGAATGATGCCAGAAGCGATGGATAAACCCAGAGTGGTGGTGCTGACCGGGGCGGGGATCTCTGCCGAGTCCGGTATTCGAACCTTCCGTGCTGCGGACGGGTTGTGGGAAGAGCACCGTGTGGAGGATGTGGCGACACCAGAAGGCTTCGCCCGTGACCCGGATCTTGTGCAGGCATTTTACAATGCCCGCCGTCGTCAGCTTCAGCAGCCAGAAATAGCGCCTAATCCGGCGCACCTGGCGCTGGCGAAGCTGGAGGAGGCGCTGGGTGACCGTTTTCTGCTGGTTACGCAGAACATTGATAACCTGCACGAGCGAGCCGGCAACAAAAACATCATCCACATGCACGGCGAGCTACTGAAGGTGCGCTGTGCCTGGAGCGGCCAGGTGCTGGACTGGAAAGAGGACGTGCTGCCTGAGGATAAATGTCACTGCTGCCAGTTCCCTTCGCGTCTGCGTCCGCATGTGGTCTGGTTTGGTGAAATGCCGCTGGGGATGGATGAGATTTACAGCGCGCTGGCCATGGCGGATGTGTTTATCGCCATCGGTACCTCTGGGCATGTCTATCCGGCGGCGGGGTTTGTTCACGAAGCGCGTCTGCACGGTGCGCATACCGTAGAGCTGAACCTCGAACCCAGCCAGGTGGGAAGCGAGTTTGAAGAGAAGCACTATGGGCTGGCAAGCGAGGTCGTACCCGAGTTCGTCGACAAGCTGCTCAAAGGTCTGTAATAGCGACAGTATGAAAAGGCACCCGTTAAGCGGGTGCTTTTTTGTTTATAAACTCGTCCGCTGAAATTACCATTAATGATGTTTACTAAACCACAATATAAGCCCTGTTAATTAGTGTGGATGCTATTATTTTGTGCATTCACTCAAAATAGTGCTTAATAATGCTCGTTATCGTGGTGTAGAAAGAGGATGCTAATAAATATAACGTCGATAAGGAGGATGGGATATGTACGGATTTATTGCGAGACAACCCATTTTTAACCCGGATATGAATACGGTAGCTTATGAACTGCTTTTCAGGGATGGGATGGCAAACCGTTTTCCGGATGTATCGGCAGAATATGCAACATCCAGAATGATATCCGACCATTTTTTATCTATACCGTCTCAGCGTATCGCCGGGACACAGACCTTGTTTATCAACTTTCCATCCAGAATGGTCATCGACCGCAGCGGTGAGGCGCTGGACAAGGAGAGCGTGGTCATTGAGATCCTTGAAGATGCGGTTCCCGGCGAGGCGTTATTGCAGGCCGTGAAAGAGATGAATGCGCACGGATATCGCTTTGCGCTTGATGATTTTACCCTCGCGCCGGAATGGGATCGCTTTTTACCCTATATTTCTGTACTTAAATTTGATGTCAGAAATTATACCTTAGCGCAAATTCAGGATTACCTGCGTACACGTAAAAGCCTGACTCACCATATAAAGTATCTCGCTGAAAAAGTTGAGACTAAAGAGGAATTCAAACGCTATCGTGATGCCGGTTTTTCGCTTTTTCAGGGTTACTTTTTCTGTCGCCCTGAAGTGATTAAATATAAACGCTTATCACAAAATCAACTGGCGATTTTCCGCCTGCAGATGGAAGTGGGGCGGAATAAACCTGATTTTCGGATCATCGAGTCGTTAATAAAAACCGATCTCACCTTGTCCTATAAAATCATGCGTTATATGAAACACACGGCGTTTAAACACGTCGGTGCCTGCAATTTTAGCAAGTTAACGCTCAGCGAAGTCCTCAGGTATCTGGGGGAAAATCAGCTGCGACGCTTTGTTGCGGTGGTGGTGCTGGCCAGTGCCGGCAACGACACCGTCGACGAGCTGTATCCTCTGAGCATGATGCGGGGCAAATTCTGTGAGCTGATTGCAGAGAAGATGCCTGCGCCGGGGCTGGCGGAAAACGCGTTTATGTGTGGCCTGTTCTCTCTGCTCGATACCTTGCTTGAATTGCCAATGGCGGAGTTGATGAAGCAAATAGCGGTGCCGCAGGCTGTCAGCCAGGCCCTGTGTCATCAGGAAGGCGTGTTAGCCGATATGGTGGCGCTGTGCCGCCACTATGAACAGCAGGAGTGGGAGGAGGCGGCCAGGATAGCGAACGGTCTTGGGCTGTCGGATGACGACGTTGTCGATGCCATGAGAATGGCGACGATCTGGGCAGGGGAAAATGCGGCGGGTTAAGGCCCCTCACGGCGTGGCGACGTGAGGAGCCAGACTGCGGCCCTTATCGGCCGGCTTTTAATTTCTGATAATACTCTTCATACAGACGGCTCGCATCGCCGACATCGTTTTGCCATTCACCTTTGCTGATGGTGTCGGCATCCGGGTAGAGGGATTTATCATTCGCCACTTCAGGCTTCAGCAGCTTGCGGGCGGCCAGGTTTGGCGTCGGGTAGCCAATGGTCTCGGCAACCTGCTTCGCCACGTCCGGGCGCAGCAGGAAGTTAATGAGCTTCAGGGCACCGTCAACGTTTTTCGCATTCGCAGGAATAGCCAGGCTGTCCATCCAGAAGATACCGCCTTCTTTCGGCCAGACGACCTCCAGCGGCGTACCGGCCTGACGCGCAACCCATGCAGAGCCGTTCCACACCATGCCGAGATTTACTTCCCCTTCCATATACGGATTCGCCGGGTTATCGGAGTTGAACGCCGCCACGTTAGGCATCAGTTTTTTCAGCTCGTTATAGGCCGCTTCAATCTCTTTCGGGTCCGTTGTGTTGCCCGAGTAACCCAGCTTGCGCAGCGCCACCTGGAACACTTCACGGGCATCGTCGGTTAAGAGCAGGCTGCCTTTGTATTCAGGCTTCCACAGATCGGCCCACTGGGTCACGGTTTTAGGATCGATTGCTTCGCTGTTAACGCCGATGGCGGTCGCACCCCAGATGTACGGAATGGAGTAGTCGTTGTTCGGATCGAACGGTTTGTTGAGCATCTGCGGATCGAGGTTGTTGAAGTTGGTCAGCTTCGACTTGTCAATCTTCTGGATCATGCCTTCTTTGCGCATCTTGTCGACGAAGTAGGTCGATGGCACCACCAGATCGTACGCGCCGTCCTTGTACGTTTTAAGCTTGGCGTACATGGTTTCATTGGACTCGTAGGTAGAGTAGATGACCTTAATGCCCGTCTCTTTGGTGAACTGCTCCAGCAGACCCGGCGGCACATACTCAGTCCAGTTATAGAAGTAGAGCGTTTTGCTGTCATCAGCGTGCGCGACGCCCATTCCGAGCACCAGTGCCGCAGCGGCAAGCATTTTTTTCATTTCATTGTCCCCTGAGATTTTGTTTTATCACGAGCAATAATCTGGCTGGCAATCACCAGTACCAGAGAGAACACTAACAGTATGGTCGCCAGCGCGTTCACCTCAGGCGAGACGCCGACTTTCACCATCGAATAGATTTTCAACGGCAGAATTTCATAGCTCGGCCCGGTCACAAAAGAGGAGACCACAACGTCATCCATCGACAGGGTGAAGCTGAGCAGCCACCCGGCCGCGACGGCGGGCATCGCCAGCGGCAGGATAATTTTGCGCAAAATGGTCATCTCGCTGGCGCCGAGATCTTTCGCGGCCTCCAGCATACGCACATCAAAGCCTTTCAGGCGTGCATAGACCGTCACCACCACAAATGGCAGGCAGAAGGTGATGTGGGAAAACAGCAGCGACCAGAAGCCGAGCTGGACACCCAGCAGCATAAACAGTACCAGCAGAGAAATCGCCATGACGATATCCGGTGACATCATCACCACAAACAGCATGCCGCTGACGAACGGTTTACCGCGAAAGCGGTAGCGATACAGTGCCACGGCGGTGAGTGAACCAATCAGCGTGGCGAACGTTGCTGAAAAAATCGCCATGGTTAATGAGTGCTGCGCGGCCTGGAGCAGGCTGTCGTTGTTCATCAGCAGGCTGTACCAGTTAGTGGTAAAGCCCTGCCAGTTGATCCCGAAGCGTGAACTGTTAAACGAGTTCACGATCAAAATGATAATCGGAATATACAGGTAAGCGTAAATGGCGGTCATAAAACCGCCGCGAAGCAGTCGACCGATCATTCGAGTTCCACCTTCTTATTCAGCAGCCGTGAAGCGCGCCAGTAAACCAGCAGCATCAGACCCATCACCACCGTCAGCGTAATGCTGGTGGCGGAGCCGAACGGCCAGTCGCGAATGTTAAGGAACTGGCTCTTAATCACGTTTCCGATCAGCAGGTTTTTCGCACCGCCCATCAGGTCAGAGACGTAGAACAAGCCCATCGCCGGAAGCATCACCAGCAGACAGCCCGCGATAATGCCGGGCATCGTCAGCGGAATGATAATGCGGAAAAAGGTCTGCAGCTTATTCGCCCCCAGATCTTTGGCCGCTTCCAGCAGCGGTTTATCCAGCTTCTCAATGCTGGAGTAGAGCGGCATCACCATAAACGGCAGCAGGATATAGACCAGACCAATAATCACCGCACCCGGGGTAAACATAATGCGGATTGGCGTATCAATCACCCCCAGCCACAGCAGAAACTCGTTCAGATAGCCTTTGGTGCTGAGGAAAATTTTCAGCCCGTAGATGCGAATTAAGGAGTTGGTCCAGAAAGGCACAATCAGTAAAAAGAGCAGCAGCGGGCGGATTTTTTGCGGCAGACGCGCCAGGAACCACGCGAAGGGATACCCCAGCACCAGGCAGGCAACGGTGGCGATCAGCGCCATATTCAATGAGTGCAGCAGCACATCAAAGTAGAGCGGATCGAGCAAACGTGAGTAGTTATCCAGCGTAAAGACCAGCGCCACAAAGTGGGCATCATCGCGGGTCAAAAAGCTGGTGGCGATGATCATCAGGTTGGGTAAAAAGACAAACAACACAAGCCAACCGACGATCGTGGCAATCACCACATTCTGGAATTTACTTGTGTTCTTCATCAGCCAGCACAACCTCCCAGCTTTCTACCCAGTTAATCACCATTTTTTGATCGAGCGAATGATCAAAGTCCGGGTCGTCCTCGTTAAAGAACTCGCTGACCATCACCATCTTACCGTTTTCCAGTTCGACAACGGATTCCAGCGTCATCCCCTTGTAATTACGCTCGCGGATATAGCCGATCAATCCTTCGGCTTGCGCATTGCCGTGGATCTCCTCGACGCGCAGATCTTCCGGGCGTAACAGCACGTTGAGCTTTTGTCCCTTCTCAACGGCAAAGTTAACGGTGATATTGCACTCGCGGCCTTCGACATTCGCCCGAACGCGCTGCTCATCCAGACGCTCGATAACCGTGGCGTTGAAGATATTGATCTCGCCAATGAAGCTGGCCACAAACAGGTTTTTCGGCTCTTCGTAAATTTCACGCGGCGTGCCGTCCTGCTCGATTTTACCATCACGCATCACCACGATACGGTCGGACATGGTGAGCGCTTCTTCCTGGTCATGCGTCACAAAGACGAAGGTGATGCCGAGCTTACGCTGCAGGGCCTTAAGCTCGTTCTGCATCTGCTTGCGCAGTTTGTAGTCCAGCGCGGAGAGGGACTCATCCAGCAGAAGCAGACGCGGTTTGTTGACCACCGCACGGGCGATGGCCACACGTTGCTGTTGACCACCAGACAGCTGATGCGGTTTGCGTTGAGCAAACTCCTCCAGCTGTACCATCCGTAGCGCCTCGGTCACGCGCGGCGGGATCTCGCTGGCCGGTGTTTTTTGCATCCGCAGACCAAACGCAACGTTTTCAAACACGGTCATGTGCGGGAACAAAGCATAGCTTTGAAAGACGGTGTTAACGTGACGATCTTCAGCGGGGACCTGGGTAATGTCCTGCTTTTCAAGGTGGATATGGCCGCTATCGACGCTTTCCAGCCCGGCGATAAGGCGCAGTACGGTTGTCTTGCCGCAGCCAGAAGGGCCAAGCAGCGTGAGGAATTCACCATCATTGATGGTCAGATTGAGGTCGGAAATGACATCTTTACCATCAAAACTTTTACGAATTCGTTCCAGTTGCACCAGCGGTGAACGTGAACGGGATTGAGTATTCAATTTTTGCGCTGTCCCATATAGACGCTCCGGGCAGCAGACCGAAGCGGGGTTTGTGTGTAACCACCTTGGTGACTCGTAATGAGGGCGGACATTCTACGGCAAACCACTGTAATCGCCAATCCTTGTCACTGATTCATAAGCTACATTTACTGACGTACACGATATAAACGGAAAATATTCTCGTTTGCGGGATAAAAGTGACCTGACGCAATATTTGCGTTTTGATGCTTATTGATAATGTTGTCACAAAAAGTGAGGGTGACTGCATGGATAAATTACTTGAGCGTTTTTTACAGTACGTTTCGCTGGATACCCAATCTAAACCGGGTGTCCGCCAGGTGCCAAGCACCGAAGGCCAGTGGAAGTTATTAAACCTGCTCAAAGAGCAGCTTGAGGCCATGGGGCTGGTCAATGTCACCCTGAGCGAAAAAGGCACTGTGATGGGAACGCTGCCTGCCAATGTCCCCGGCGATATTCCGGCGATTGGCTTTATCTCCCATGTCGACACCTCTCCGGATTTTAGCGGTAAACATGTTAATCCGCAGATTGTGGAAAACTACCGTGGCGGTGACATTGCGCTGGGAATAGGTGACGAAGTGCTTTCGCCGGTGATGTTCCCGGTGCTGCACCAGCTGCTTGGGCAGACGCTGATCACCACGGATGGCAAAACGCTGCTGGGGGCGGATGACAAAGCGGGTATCGCGGAGATCATGACGGCACTGGCGGTGCTGAAAGGAAAAAATATTCCGCACGGTGATATCCGTGTGGCCTTTACGCCGGACGAAGAGGTGGGCAAGGGGGCGAAACATTTTGATGTCGAGGCATTTAACGCGCAGTGGGCCTATACCGTGGACGGCGGTGGCGTGGGCGAACTGGAATTTGAAAACTTCAATGCCGCGTCCGTGACCATCAAAATTGTGGGTAATAATGTGCATCCCGGCTCCGCCAAAGGCGTGATGGTGAATGCGCTGTCGCTGGCGTCCCGTATTCATGCGGAAGTCCCGGCGAATGAGAGCCCTGAGCAGACTGAAGGTTATGAAGGTTTTTATCACCTGACCAGCATCAAAGGCACGGTGGACAGCGCGCAGATGCACTACATCGTGCGTGACTTTGACCGTAAAGCGTTCGAAGCACGCAAGCGTAAGATGATGGAAATCGCGAAGAAGGTGGGTAAGGGGCTACACCCGGACTGCTATATTGAGCTGATTATTGAAGACAGCTACTACAATATGCGCGAGAAGGTCATGGAGCATCCGCATATCCTGGATATCGCCCAGCAGGCCATGCGCGACTGCGATATTGAGCCGGTGCTGAAGCCGATTCGCGGCGGCACCGACGGTTCGCAACTGTCCTTTATGGGATTGCCGTGCCCGAATCTCTTTACCGGGGGATACAACTACCACGGTAAGCATGAGTTTGTGACGCTGGAAGGGATGGAAAAAGCGGTGAAGGTGATTGTGCGGATTGCGGAGTTAACCGCGAAGCGCTAAGACATCGCCCGGTGGCGCTGCGCTTACCGGGCCTACAGGAACAGGTAGGCCGGGTAAGGCGTAGCCGCCACCCGGCATCTGGAAAAGGAGTGCCCATGTCAAACTACCGTCGCCATTACGTCCCCGGCGGCACCTGGTTTTTTACCGTTAACCTGCAAAACCGACAGAGCGATTTACTTACCCGCCATATTGATAGCCTCCGCCAGGCCACCTCCTCGGTGAAACGATCAAAGCCCTTTACGATTAATGGCTGGGTGATCCTTCCTGAACATATGCACTGTATCTGGACCTTGCCGGAAGGTGACAGCGATTTTTCCGGGCGCTGGCGTGAGATCAAAAAAACGTTCTCACGAAATATTGAAATGCGCCATATCTGGCAGGCGCGTTTCTGGGAACATACCATCCGCAACGACAATGATTACCGCCGACATATGGATTACATCTACCTCAACCCGGTGAAACATGGGTACGTTGGTAAGGTTGTCGACTGGCCGTTTTCAACGTTTCATCGGGATGTACGGGAAGGGTTGTATCCGGCGGATTGGGCCGCGGAGATTGTGGATTTTGCGGCGGGGGAGTGGAAGTAAAAACGCCGGGTAAGCGCAGCGCCACCCGGCAATACATTACAACTCAGTCCTCAAAGAACCAATACCCGCTGTTGACCAGCGCGGCAAGCATGGCGAGGAAAGAGGGATCTTCCAGGGCGTCGCCAAAGGTATCGGCAGTCAATACCAGATGGCTGGCGATGGCTTCCAGCGCCGGGCGATGCGGAGAATCCAGCTTCTCGCCGTTGACGAAGACATCTTCACCGATGCGCAGCACGCGTAACCCACCCAGGCGAACCAGCTTGTCACCCTGCTGCAGCGCATCATAAATCTCGTCGGCCTGATACGGCGGCTCCGGAGGTGCCACATCCAGCTCGTGACGTGACTGGCTGATAAACTCACCAAACCACTGTCTGAAATGTTCCGGCTCGTTGATCAGATCCAGCATCATGCCGCGCAGCTTATCCAGTTCTGCTGGCAGAATGTCTGCCGGATGCTCGCGGGAAGGCACATCCGGATCGCTGTAGCGATGGCTGCCCAGCTCGCGTTGCAGTACGTAATCGGCAAAACCACTGATCATCTCACGACCGCTTGGCGCGCGGAACCCGACAGAGTAGTTGAGGGAGTTTTCCAGCGAGTAGCCTTCATGCGGGAATCCCGGCGGAATATAAAGAATATCTCCCGGCTCCAGCTCTTCGTCGATGATCCCGTCAAACGGATCCACCTGAAGCAGGTCAGGATGCGGGCAGTGCTGTTTCATCGGCACTTTTTCACCCACGCGCCAGCGACGGCGGCCGGTCCCCTGAATGATAAACACATCGTACTGATCCAGATGTGGGCCAACGCCGCCCCCAGGCACGGAGAAGGAGATCATCAGATCGTCCATTCGCCAGTCGGGCAGGGCGCGGAACGGGCGCATTAAGGCTGCCGTCGGCTCGTGCCAGTGGTTGACCGCCTGCACCAGTAATGACCAGTTATTTTCACCGAGGTGATCGTAGCTTTCGAAAGGACCATGGTTGACCTGCCATTTTCCATCCTGGTGGCTCACCAGGCGGCTGTCGACTTCGTTTTCCATGGCCAGGCCAGCCAGTTCGTCAGGCGAGATAGGGTCGACAAAATTGCTGAACCCGCGCTTAAGAACTACCGGGCGTTTCTGCCAGTAGCGTTCAATAAACTCGGGCCAGTTCAGTGCTAAGTGATAATCCATATTTTTTTATTCCGCAGGCTCTTACTGAGTCGGATTATAACGGAAGCGCAGAAGCCTGGGTGCGAGATCCGCGCATTTTTCACATAACGGGCTAACTATCGTTCGATGTGGGCTGCTGACGGCCAAAAATCACTTCCATTCTGGCACCGCCAAGTAAACTTTCACCGGTTTCGATTTTGCCATCGTACTGGTCGACAATCTCGCGTGCGACGGACAACCCCACCCCCTGGCCGGGACGCAATGTATCCGCACGCTGACCGCGATCAAATACCACGTCACGTTTGTTGCGCGGGATCCCCGGGCCATCGTCCTCAACAATGATGTGCAGCTCGTTGTCCGTCTGACGGGCGGAAACCTCCACGAACTCCAGACAATATTTACAGGCGTTATCGAGCAGGTTACCCATCACCTCCATGAAATCATTTTTTTCGCCGACGAAACTGATTTCAGGAGAGATATCGAGACTGATGTTCACCCCTTTACGCTGATACACCTTATTCAGCGCAGAGGTCAGGTTATCCAGCAGAGGTGCCACGGGGTGCAGCTCCCGGCTCAGCAGGGCGCTGCCGGAACGCATGCTGGCGCGATGAAGATAGTAGCCAATTTGCTGCGAAATACGGCTGATCTGCTCCAGCATCACCGGCTCGGCATCATCGACGCTCATTCTGGAGCTGCGCATGGATCGCAGGGTGCTTTGCATGACGGCCAGCGGGGTCTTCAGGCTGTGAGTGAGGTCAGTCAACGTGGTGCGGTATTTATCGTAGCGCTCGCGTTCACTTTTCAGCAGGCGGTTAAGGTTACGCACCAGACTTGTTAGCTCACGCGTTGTCTCAGGATTAAGCTTCTCGCGATGATGCTCCTCCAGCTCGCGAACCTCTTTCGCCAGCGATTCAATCGGGCGCAAACTCCACCAGGCAGCAATCCACAGCAGCGGTATGACCAGCAGCAGATTGGCAGCCAGCACGTAGACGAACCAGCCCCAGACCCGATAAGAGCGTTTAAGCTCGACGGGGATGGTATCCACCACCACGATGGTCAGCTGCGGCATGTCAGGCGTGGCGGGATAGAGGTTGATGGCGACGGAGTGGGTCATTTCTGTTTCGGCGTCATCGGCGCGGATCTCATTCAGCTTTTTTTGCAGAGAGCGATCTTCGCGCAGCAGGCTGCTGGTGGTATTCAGATCGGCTTCAATTTCATGAAATCCGTTGGTTTTCAGCCATTCCGGGCGGATGCTTTTCACCAGCCAGGGAACATCACGCTGTGCCCACAGCAGTTTCCCTTTTTCATTGTAAATCAGCGCCAGCGTGGGACTCTGCTGGTTAAGATTCTCCGGCATCTCGACGCTGATCTGGTTGTTTTCCCACTTTGCGAGGGTATAAAACAGGTTGCTCTCACCGCGCAGCAGACGAAAGGTCGTTTTATCAAAACTGACGCTGTAACCAACCAGCGCCACCATGCCGTAAGAAAGCGACAGCACCAGCACAACGGCGGCTGTGGCCAGCAAAAAGCGAACCCGCAGTGAAAGGGGCATAATGTGCCGCATTAGTCGTTTCATTTAGCGTAATTCGAACAGGTAGCCCTGACCGCGCACGGTTGTGATCACATCATGCGGATACTGCGCCTGAATCTTCTTACGCAAACGGCCCATCAGCACATCAATGGTGTGACTCTCACGCAGTTCGGCATCCGGATAAAGCTGGAGCATTAAGGAGTCTTTGCTCACCACTTTACCGTTGTTACGGATCAGCGTTTCCATGATGGTGTATTCGAAGGCTGTCAGTTTGATGACTTCATTGTTGATTGAGAATTCCCGACGGGAGAGATCCACCTGGAAAGGTGGAAGGGAAATCACCTGGGAGGCGAGCCCGCTGTTGCGGCGTAACAGTGCCTGCATGCGTGCCGCCACTTCTTCAATATGAAACGGTTTGGTGACGTAATCATCGGCACCGGCACTGAGCGCTTCCACTTTGTCCTGCCAGCCTTCACGTGCGGTCAGCACCAGGACAGGAAGGGAGACATCGTGGCTGCGCCAGCGGCGAATCAATGACAGTCCGTCTTCGTCAGGTAACCCGAGATCAACGATGGCGATATCCGGCAGGTGTTCATTGAGATAATAATCGGCTTCTTTTGCATCTTCCGCATCATCCACCTGATGTCCCATCTCCTGAAGCTGAACCTTCAGGTGATGACGTAGCAATGCGTTATCCTCAACAACCAGTACGCGCATCATCTTTCTCCCAGAATTAATAGTATGAATAGTTTAACGCTGATTATGTTGTTGTGGGGATAAACATTGAGTAAACCGGGGAAAAAGCAGCCCCCTTTTCGGGCGAAAAGGGGGCGGGGGGGATTACTTCAGCTCGTCGACCATGGTGATGGCGCGGCCAATGTAATTCGCTGGTGTCATCTCTTTCAGGCGGGTTTTTTCCGCTTCCGGCAATTCGAGGCTATCGATAAACTGTTTCATACCTTCCGCATCGACACGTTTACCGCGGGTCAGCTCTTTCAGTTTTTCATACGGTTTTTCGATCCCGTAACGACGCATCACGGTCTGGATCGGCTCGGCCAGCACTTCCCAGTTGTGGTCCAGCTCATCCAGCAGACGATCGCGGTTCACTTCCAGCTTGCTCACCCCTTTCAGGGTGGACTGATAGGCGATCAGCGCATAGCCAATCCCCACGCCCAGGTTACGCAGCACGGTGGAGTCGGTCAGGTCGCGCTGCCAGCGGGAAACCGGCAGTTTGCTCGCCATATGCTGCAACACGGCGTTGGCCAGACCCAGGTTGCCTTCGGAGTTTTCGAAGTCAATCGGGTTCACTTTGTGCGGCATGGTTGAAGAGCCGATTTCACCGGCGATGGTCTTCTGCTTGAAGTGGTTCAGCGCGATATAACCCCACACGTCGCGGTCGAAGTCGATCAGAATGGTGTTGAAGCGGGCGATACAGTCGAACAGCTCGGCGATATAGTCGTGCGGCTCAATCTGAGTGGTGTACGGGTTCCACTGAATTCCCAAGGAGGTCACGAACTCTTCACTGAACTGATGCCAGTCCACTTCCGGGTAAGCGGCGATATGGGCGTTGTAGTTACCTACCGCACCATTGATTTTACCGAGGATCTCAATCTGTTCCAGTTGACGATACTGACGCTCCATACGGTATGCCACGTTAGCCATCTCTTTACCCATCGTCGATGGCGTAGCGGGCTGACCATGGGTACGGGAGAGCAGGGGAATGTCGCGGTATTCCACAGACAACGCTTTCACCGCGTCAATGATTTTACGCCAGTAAGGCAGAACCACCTCTTTGCGCGCGGTAGAGAGCATCAATGCGTGAGACAGGTTATTGATGTCTTCAGAAGTACAGGCGAAGTGAATGAATTCAGACACCGCGTGCAGCGCCGGAACGCTTGCCACTTTCTCTTTCAGGAAGTATTCAACCGCTTTTACGTCGTGGTTGGTGGTACGTTCAATGGTCTTGATGCGAGCAGCATCTTCTTCATTGAAGTCAGCAACGATTTTATCAAGGTAATCGTTTGCCTGGGCGTCAAAAGCAGGAACTTCCTTGATTGCTGCCTGGGCGGCCAGCTTTTGCAGCCAGCGTACTTCAACCTGAACACGGAACTTCAGCAGGCCATATTCGCTGAAGATCCCGCGCAGCGCGCTGACTTTATCGCCGTAGCGTCCATCGACAGGGGATACGGCGGTCAGTGAGGATAATTCCATAATTCGCAACTCCGGGAGGTTAACAATGAGCAAGAATTTGTTTTGCCTGAGTCGTCAGGCGATTACGAGAAAACATTAACTGCAGGCGGCCACCGCCAACCTGATGCCACAGCACGGCGGCACGGATACCGGCCAGCAGCGAGGCGCGTACTTTTGCCTGAACCTGCGGGCTTTGCAGTACGGCAGGTGAACCGGTGACCTGGATACGCGGGCCCAGCGGACTGATGACATCAACATAAATACCGGCCATGGCGCTCAACAGCGTTTCAGACTGCAGATCAAAATGGTCGAGCTGACGCTGCAATCCGGCAATGCGGTCACCCAGCGTATTCAGCGCGCCTTTCGCTGCGCTGAGTTTACGTTCCAGCACCATCAGGCTTAATGTATAACGGGTAAGCTCTGCGTTTAATCCCTGACGGCTGCTTGCATTAAGCACGCCAAGCAAGGTTTCAAGACCGAGACGAAGATTGGTTTCGCTGCCACCGAAGACACCCAGGGTTGAACCGGGGTTGAGATCGATAACGCTGTTGAGCGAAACGTGCAGCGCGTCAGCGTCACAATGACCCTGATGAGCCAGCTGTTGCACCAGACGGGCTGACTGGCAAATTCCCGCCAGTGCCAGGGTGATGTCATAATAGTTCTTCGCCACACGTTCTCCTTTATGTGTGCAATCGGGTTAAACGGCCGGCAGCGGCAGGCGCTGTTCTATGATCCCACCACCCAGGCAGATATCACCGCTGTAGAAGACGGCGGACTGGCCCGGCGTGACGGCTGCAACTGGCTCGTCAAAACGCACGTCAATGCGATCGTCATCCAGCGCGGTAATGGTGCAGGGGATATCCGTCTGACGGTAGCGTGTTTTTACCGTGCAGCGCAGGGTACCTTTGAGCGGTTCACGGTCGACCCAGTGCAACTGTTGCGCGATCAGGCCAACGGACATCAGACGCGGATGGTCGTGCCCCTGAGCGACGATCAGAATATTGTTTTCGACATCTTTGTCGACCACGTACCACGGATCTTCGCTACCGTCTTTGGTACCGCCGATACCCAGGCCTTTACGCTGGCCGAGGGTGTGGTACATCAGCCCCTGATGCTGGCCAATTTCGTCGCCATCGACGGTGACAATTTTGCCCGGCTGTGCAGGCAGGTAGCGACCAAGGAAATCGCGGAATTTGCGCTCGCCAATAAAGCAGATACCGGTGGAGTCTTTTTTCTTCGCGGTGATCAGATCCAGCTCTTCAGCGATTTTACGGACTTCTGGCTTTTCCAGCTCGCCAACCGGGAACAGGCTTTGTGCAATCTGTTCATGGCTTAGCGTATAAAGGAAATAGCTCTGATCTTTATTACCGTCCAGACCGCGCAGCAGCTGGCTTTTGCCGTTCACATCGGCGCGGCGCACGTAGTGACCGGTCGCAATATAGTCTGCGCCCAGATCTTCCGCCGCGAATTCGAGGAAGGCTTTAAATTTGATCTCTTTGTTGCACAGAATATCCGGGTTTGGGGTACGGCCCGCTTTGTACTCTTCCAGGAAAAGCTCAAACACGTTATCCCAGTATTCTGCGGCAAAGTTAACGGTGTGCAGTTCTATGCCGAGCTTGTCGCACACGGCCTGCGCATCGGCGAGATCCGCAGCGGCAGTGCAATATTCCTCGCCATCATCTTCCTCCCAGTTCTTCATGAACAGGCCCTCCACCTTATAGCCCTGTTGTTGCAACAGGTAGGCGGAAACGGAGGAATCGACACCGCCGGACATGCCGACGATCACTTTTTTCTGGCTGTTATCTGACATGGAATACTCACGACATTGAACTTCAAGGCGGCGTATTCTATCACGCCCCCCCACCATTGACACCCTCTGTAAACGGCCAGTTAAATTCTGCGATGACCTCCAGCGGCAAGCGTGCGCCTGACTGCCAGCAGCGAATGCTTTCGGCAACCAGCGGCGAGCGCAGGTTTGGCGCGTTCAGGATCTCGTCGGCGGTGACCCACAGGCAGCGATCGATATCGTCGTCGTGCGGCTCAGTGGCGCACGTTTCGCTAAGCTCGACGGCAAATAAAAAACGCAGGAAGGGCGTTTTATCAGGCGCAATCCACTGATGCATACGAATGAAGTGCTGAGGATCCGCGTGGATGCCCGTCTCTTCCCAGAGTTCACGTTTTGCGGCCTGTAATAAGGTTTCATTGGCTTCCAGATGCCCGGCTGGCTGATTCCACAGCGCTTTGCCGTTAATACTCTCTTCTACAACCAGGAATTTCCCCTGCGCGTGAACCACACAGGCGACCGTGACATGAGGTTTAAACATATTGACTCCTTAAGGGGCAACGTCCCGCCATTCACCGTTAGCCAGGGAATCCAGCGTGTAACTGCCCATGGCATAGCGAATCAGGCGCAGGGTAGGGAAGCCCACGTGGGCGGTCATGCGCCGAACCTGACGGTTGCGGCCTTCATAAAGGGTGATTTTGAGCCAGCTGGTGGGAATAGATTTGCGCTCGCGAATGGGCGGGTTGCGCGGCCACAGCCACTCCGGTTCATTCACACGTTCAATACCTGCGGGCAGGGTGGGGCCATCGTTTAACGTCACGCCATTGCGGAGTGCGGCGAGCGCCTCTTCATCCGGCTCACCTTCCACCTGCACAAAGTAAATTTTTCCGGTGCGTTTTCCGGGCTGCGTGAGTTTTGCCTGTAGGGCTCCGTCGTTGGTTAAGACCAGCAGACCTTCGCTATCGCGGTCCAGACGACCCGCGGCATAAACGCCCTGAACAGGAATGTAATCCTTTAACGTGCTGCGCCCGGCTTCGTCGGTAAACTGCGGCAACACATCGTAGGGTTTATTGAACAAAATAACCCGCTTTGGCTGGCTTTCTTGCGGTCTTCTGGCGGCTTGTCGTGAGCTGAATCGCTCAACCCGGTGTTTTGTAAAAGAAGTTTTCTTCATGGTATTTTCAGGCGTTATCAATTGCCGCATTATAGCCTAATAACGAAGACCTTTCATGGCGCAGGACAATCAGGTACTATCGAAGGGCTCATTACAATTTATTAACATAAGATCAGTAACAACCAGAAGCGCTCGAAGGAGAGGTTAATGGAAAGCAAAGTAGTTGTTCCGGCGGAAGGTAAAAAGATCACCCTGCAAAACGGCAAGATTAACGTTCCTCACAATCCGATCATTCCATTCATCGAAGGTGATGGTATCGGTGTAGACGTTACCCCGGCAATGCTGAAAGTGGTTGATGCCGCTGTTGAGAAAGCCTACAAAGGCGAGCGTAAAATTTCCTGGATGGAAATTTACACCGGTGAAAAATCTACTCAAGTTTATGGCCAGGACGTTTGGCTGCCAGCAGAAACGCTGGACCTGATCCGCGACTACCGCGTTGCTATCAAAGGCCCACTGACGACGCCAGTTGGCGGCGGTATCCGTTCCCTGAACGTGGCACTGCGTCAGGAGCTGGACCTGTACGTGTGTCTGCGTCCGGTTCGTTACTATCAGGGCACCCCAAGCCCGGTTAAGCACCCTGAGCTGACCGATATGGTTATCTTCCGCGAAAACTCAGAAGACATCTACGCGGGTATCGAATGGAAAGCTGACTCTGCTGACGCAGAAAAAGTGATTAAATTCCTGCGCGAAGAGATGGGCGTGAAGAAAATTCGCTTCCCTGAGCATTGCGGTATCGGCATCAAGCCGTGCTCCGAAGAAGGGACCAAACGTCTGGTGCGCGCAGCAATTGAATACGCGATCACCAACGACCGTGACTCTGTGACCCTGGTTCACAAAGGCAACATCATGAAGTTCACCGAAGGCGCGTTCAAAGACTGGGGTTACCAGTTGGCGCAAGAAGAGTTCGGCGGTGAGCTGATCGACGGCGGCCCATGGCAGAAGATCAAGAACCCGAACACCGGGAAAGAGATCATCATTAAAGATGTTATCGCCGATGCGTTCCTGCAGCAGATCCTGCTGCGTCCAGCGGAATACGACGTGATCGCCTGTATGAACCTGAACGGTGACTACATCTCCGATGCCCTGGCTGCACAGGTTGGCGGTATCGGTATCGCCCCAGGCGCGAACATCGGTGACGAATGCGCCCTGTTCGAAGCAACCCACGGTACTGCACCAAAATACGCAGGCCAGGACAAAGTGAACCCAGGCTCTATCATCCTGTCCGCAGAGATGATGCTGCGTCATATGGAATGGTTCGAAGCCGCAGACCTGATCGTCAAAGGTATGGAAGGCGCGATTAACGCGAAAACCGTAACCTATGACTTCGAACGTCTGATGGAAGGCGCTAAGCTGCTGAAATGTTCAGAGTTTGGTGACGCGATTATCGCGAATATGTAATCCAGATTCTGGGTTAAACAAGAACGGGAGCTTGATGGCTCCCGTTTTTATTTTGTGTGAAACCGGTATCACGACTACCACGGAAATTTCATAAAAAAATTCATACTCAGAACATTCCCGGGAAATAAGCGAAAGCGAGACTATAGCTTCTGACAGAAATGGCTATGTGAGCGCATCAACGTTATTCGCTCTCGAAAGCGAACGGTGTGGAAATGTTATCCGGCATGACGTTAGCAGTCATAAATACTTTGGGAATGGACGCAACTGTTCGTATTATGTCCCTGAAAGATTTAATCAGGAGAAATTGATATGGAAGAGGTTATTTATGTTATCGATGATGATGATGCATATCGGTCGTTTGTTGTTCAGTTCTTAACAGCCGCGGGCTATCAGACGTTTGACTTCAGTAATGCCGAAGAATTTTTATCCTCTCCCATCGTTGATCATCCTTCATGCTTAATACTTGAATTAAACCTTCCGCGTATGAATGGCTTTGACGTGATGGATGCACTCAAAGCGCGTGGATGCGCTATACCGGTACTCATTCTGACGAAGAGCGGCTCCATCCCTGCCTGCGTTCGGGCAATGAAAGCAGGCGCCCGGGATTTTTTGACCAAACCGGTCGAACCTGAACAACTTTTGCGCGTGGTGAATGAGGTATTGATCGACGCGACAAACCATTTTCTGGAACAGCAACGGTTATTTGAACTGTGCAAAAATTACCAGGCGTTGACGCGACGTGAGAAACAGATTTTTGAGCTGGCAATTAATGGCTTGCAAAATAAACAAATCGCATCGGAACTGGGCATAACAGAAATTACGGTGAAGGTACATCGACGCAGGGTGATGGATAAAATGCAGGTTCGTACGTTAGCGGATCTGGTACATGCTGCCGGCACGTTGCAAATCGGTAAATCCCGCTGTCCACCCCGCAGGCTTTATTGATAACGCGGCGATCGTCACCGGACAGTTTATATTACTCTGACATTCATTCAGATTATTGTCCCCCTGGGGTGTTGAATTTTGCTACTCTATGAGAGGTAACGCCTCTCAACCGGGGCGGTCTACGATAATGGAATGAATTGATTATGAGTGAAAATGATACTATCCCACAGAAGTCTACAAGCCAGATTAACAAAGCGGTATTCTTCACATCTGCTTTGTTAATTTTCCTTCTTGTCGCCTTTGCCGCAGTATTCCCGGATCTGGCCGACAAAAAATTCAAACTCCTGCAGCAACAGATATTCACCAATGCCAGCTGGTTCTACATTCTTGCTGTCGCCCTGATTTTACTGAGCGTTACTTTCCTCGGTCTTTCGCGTTACGGTGATATCAAACTGGGGCCGGATCATGCCCAGCCTGATTTCAGCTACCATTCCTGGTTTGCGATGCTGTTTTCGGCAGGGATGGGGATCGGCCTGATGTTCTTTGGCGTTGCCGAACCGGTAATGCATTACCTTTCGCCACCCGTCGGCACCCCTGAAACCGTAGCTGCAGCGAAAGAAGCCATGCGCCTGACGTTCTTCCACTGGGGACTGCATGCATGGGCCATCTATGCCATTGTGGCGCTGATTCTGGCATTCTTCAGCTACCGTCACGGTTTGCCATTAACGCTGCGTTCCGCACTCTATCCCATCATCGGCGATCGCATCTATGGTCCTGTCGGCCATGCAGTCGATATTTTTGCGGTGATAGGGACGGTCTTTGGCGTTGCCACATCGCTGGGTTACGGTGTTTTGCAGGTTAATGCCGGTCTGAACCATCTTTTTGGGGTGCCCATCAATGAAACGGTGCAGGTCATTCTGATTGTGGTCATCACGGGGTTAGCGACGATTTCAGTGGTGTCCGGTCTGGACAAGGGAATACGTATCCTCTCTGAACTCAATCTGGGTCTGGCTGTTTTACTTCTGGCGCTTGTGCTGTGTCTTGGACCAACCGTACTTTTACTGAAATCTTTTGTCGAAAATACCGGCGGTTATCTTTCGGAATTAGTGAGTAAAACCTTTAACCTTTACGCCTACGAACCGAAATCAAGCAACTGGCTTGGTGGCTGGACGCTGTTGTACTGGGGATGGTGGCTTTCCTGGTCGCCGTTTGTCGGTATGTTCATCGCGCGCGTATCCCGTGGCAGGACAATTCGTGAGTTTGTTACGGGCGTGCTGTTTGTTCCCGCAGGTTTTACCCTCATGTGGATGACGGTGTTTGGTAACAGCGCCATTTATCTCATCATGAATCAGGGAGCAACAGACCTGGCAAATACCGTCCAGCAGGATGTCGCGCTGGCCCTGTTTAATTTCCTTGAACATTTCCCGTTTTCCTCAGTGTTGTCATTTATTGCAATGGCGATGGTCATTGTCTTCTTTGTCACCTCGGCTGACTCCGGGGCGATGGTTGTTGATACGCTGGCATCGGGTGGCGTCGCTAATACGCCAGTATGGCAACGAATTTTCTGGGCCTCGCTTATGGGAATTGTGGCCATTGCACTGCTGATTGCGGGTGGGCTGAGCGCGCTGCAAACCGTGACAATAGCGAGCGCATTACCATTCTCCGTGATCTTATTGATCTCAATATACGGACTGTTAAAAGCCCTGCGTCGGGATTTGACCAAACGTGAAAGCCTGAGCATGGCGACGATTGCGCCGACTGCCGCACGTAACCCTATTCCGTGGCAGAGAAGGTTGCGCAATATTGCCTATCTGCCGAAACGTTCTCTGGTGAAACGGTTTATGGACGACGTTATCCAGCCTGCCATGACGTTGGTTCAGGAAGAACTGAACAAGCAGGGGACGTTGAGTCATATCAATGATGCGGCTGACGATCGTCTCCGGCTTGAAGTTGATTTAGGCAATGAGCTGAACTTTATTTATGAAGTGAGGCTACGTGGCTATAATTCGCCAACTTTTGCTCTTGCCGCTATGGATAATGACGAGCAACAGGCAGAGCAACACCGCTATTATCGCGCTGAAGTGTATCTGAAAGAGGGCGGTCAGAACTATGATGTGATGGGCTGGAATCAGGAACAGCTTATCAATGACATACTGGACCAGTACGAAAAACATCTGCACTTCCTGCATCTGGTTCGTTAATACCAAAATGCCGTCCGATGGGACGGCATTTATTTTGCCACTGACTGTGTGAGACAGCCTTATGTTAGCCACTGTACTTATCGTTATTGTTGCGTTAATCCATCTCTATATTCTGGTGCTGGAGATGTTCCTGTGGAACACCAAAACCGGGCACAAGGCTTTCAATCTCACGCCCGATTTTGCGCGTGAAACCCGCGTACTGGCTGCGAATCAGGGGCTGTATAACGGTTTTCTGGCGGCGGGTCTGCTCTGGGGACTCTGGCTCGGAGAGCGCGGTGTCCCTGTGACCGTCTTTTTCCTGAGCTGCGTGCTACTTGCCGGAATTTTTGGCGCAGCGACTGCCAGTCGAAAAATCCTCTATGTTCAGGCTATGCCGGCTCTCGCTGCCTTACTTGCGCTGCTTATCTAATACTTTGGTCAACGTAATGCGTCCGCTATACTCGGTGCATCACCCGCTAAATGACAGACGAGAGACTGTTTATGAACAACGATATTCCGCTTAAATATTATGACATCGTCGATGAGTATTCGACGGAAACCGCTGAGCCAGTCAGTGAGTCAGAGCATGACGCGCTAGCGTACTATTTCCAGCTGCTGCTGACGCGGTTAACGAACAACGAGGAAATCAGCGAGGAAGCCCAGCAGGAAATGGCCAGTGAGGCGGGGATCCGCACGGTACGCATCGATGATATTGCGAATTTCCTTAATCAGTGGGGGAACGAGTAGCCCGCAAGGGCATTCTCATCGTAAGTTTCTTCGCCAGTTCACTGCGTGTCAGTGATTTTGAGAAGTACCACCCCTGGATCAGAGCGTCAGGATACCTGTCCGCAATAAAATGATACTGGGTTTCACTTTCCACCCCTTCGAAAACGAGCGTTTTGTTGAGCCTGGCAAGCGCATCGCAAAAAATAGCAAAAATATTCTGCTTATAATGTTCATTGATACCGTCCACCAGCGACTTATCGATTTTGATTTCGTCATATTCCAGCAGAGAGAGTCGGTCCAGGTTTGAGTTTTTCACGCCGAAATCGTCTATCGATATGCTCACCCCAAGTTTTTTCAGCTCCAGACAAAATCCTTCCAGAATATCCGCACTGGATACCGCTTTTTCTGAAAGTTCCACTTTTATCAAAGACAGGGGGATGTGATTAAATGCACATTCACGACGTAACGTCTGGATAAACTGTCCATCTTCAATCTCTGTTCGCCCAACGTTCAGCGAAATCATCAGCTGATGTTTAATGGCAAGCGGTGCGATCTCAGACAGCGATTTTTCAATAATATTAATATAATACTGTCGGTACAGCCCAATTTTCTTAATTAAAGGAATAAGCAGTTCCGGAGAAACATCGGTGCGATGATAATCGCGCCATCTCGACAGCACTTCTACCCCGACAATGCTTTTATCCTGGATACGTATAATCGGCTGGTAGTTAACGCTGATAGAATTGTTTTTTACCGCCTTAACCAGCGTTCGCTCCAGTGAGAAGCGATCTTCGTAAATGCGCATGAAAAACAAAGAGATTGCGGTCCAGATAAAACACAAAATAGTCGTCAGAAGAATAAACACCACAACGGGGAGCGAAGCCAGGCCCGCGTCGTAATGCTTCACCGTAACACATATGTCCCATCGCGTGCTGCACTGCGTCAGGGTCAGGGTAAAAAGCGCTGAATCTGGCCAGTGGTGTTTTATGACATCTGGCTTAACCGAGAAAAAAGTTCGGTCGAAATCTTTCGTCGTGGTACTCAGCGCATAGTTTGCCGTAACCGGCGTGAATTTATCGTAGGCATAACGCGAGGTGAAAATAATTACATTATTATAGATTGCCGCGTTGCCAGTGAAAAAATCTTTTCTCGAAAACTGCGCTAACAGAAAGCCTCTTGGTGTTTTATGGAGTTCTGTCGGTAGAGGGACTGGAGTGGCGAGCTTACCCCAAAAGGCAGTACAGACGACTTGCCCATTTTCAACAAAACCGATATCGGAAAAAAAGGGGCTGTCGAGTTTTAGCTTTCTGTAGCGATCAAGGCTGGTTTGATCGCAGCCTCGGGTTGTTACCTCTTTAAGGGCCAGCGCGATGCTTTCGGATAATCCTTCGGAATAGTGCAAAAGCGTCTGGGCGATCTCACGCTGTTTATCCTTCTGCTGGCTGATGATAACCGCATTCACCGCATACAGAGACAGAATGACCAGAATCGTTGATACGATAGCAACGGCAATGATTTTTTTCATTTTCCGGTTATCCTGTCAGCTCCCTGATGGGGTGAATCTTAACACAGCCGGGGCAGGGTACAAGCATGGTCCTCACGGGAGAGAGCGGCAGGCGCCAGGGGATCTCCGTAATAACCCTGACGCAAATTTTAGTGAAGCAAAATAATAACCGCTTCTTATTGTGCGCTTAAGTGCAATTTATTTTCCTCTTATCCTGACCTTTGTTACAGTGACACGAGTTGTCAGCCAGGGATGTCAGGCGTGATAAGGTGGAAAAGCTCGTGCATGTGAAAAATACTTTTTACACAACAACCATTACTGTCATCATTGTCTCGTTGATCATCTCGTTGTCGCTTGCGGTCCAAATTACCACGTCCAGACAGCAGTCAATTCAGCAAATTAATACCGGCGTTGCTAACCTGAGCCATACCCTGGATGTTTATACTGAGGGGATCATGCGTCAAAGCGAAATGCTGATCACCACCATTTCAGACATGATCGACATTTATGGTATGACCCCGGAACAGGCGACCAATATTCAGCGGATAATAGAAAACCAGGATAATCTTCTTAGCCAGATTAATAATGTGGTTATTTACGATGTCAATGGTGACATCTTTACGGCATTGTACGGACGTTTTTCCGGGCCGCGAAAAGGGGCTGACAGATCGTTTTTTATCTATCACAAGGAAAATAAAAGTCAGCAGATTTTTATTGGCCAGCCGGTCGTGAGCAGAACGAACGGGAAATGGGTGATTACGATCAGTCGACGGCTTGAAACGCAGACCGGAGACTTTAACGGCGTTGTCGTGGTGACGCTTGGAATCGAAAATTTTCTGGCACTGTACGGGCAGATTAATATTGGCCATGCTGGTGTCATTGGCCTCACGACACAATCCGGCGTGTTGCTGGTTCGCTATCCGTTTAAAAATAACTACATTGGCGCGATTGTTTCAGACTCACCCCTGTTCAGAGAATACCTGAAGGTACAAAATTCCGGGATTGCCAGCTCGGTTTCGCGGTTTGATAAAGTCGAACGCATCTTCGCTTTTGAGAAAAACAAACGTTACGGATTGGTTACCACCGTTGCAGTGAGTAAAGAAGAAGCACTTGCAGCCTGGCGTAAGCAGGCCATTCAGCTCGCCGTACTCATTCTTATTTTTACCGTGGCGCTTATCGTCGCGTCTTATTTTCTCTATTCGGATCTGTCCAGAAAAACCAGAGATAACAAAGAGCTCAAGATAATAGCCTCTGAAGATGCGCTGACGGGGCTTTTCAACCGCCGCACGTTTGATGAAAAAATTCTGTCTGAAATTGCCACATGTGCGGATAACGACACGCCTATTTCTATTCTCATTGTCGATGTCGATTATTTCAAAAAATACAATGATAACTACGGTCACCCAGAAGGGGACCGCTGCCTTACCCTGCTGGGGAATAGCCTCAGAGAGAGCCTCACCCGCAACAACCAGCTTGTGGCGCGATATGGCGGCGAAGAGTTTGCGCTGATCCTGCCAGACGCCGATATTCAGGAAGCCATCCGCCTGGCCCAGACGATCATTCGCAATGTATTTTCACTGCATATTGAGCATGCCTTTAGCCCCTTTGGACGGGTAACGGTCAGCGTCGGGGTGTCAACCGCACGTGCCGTTGACATTGCAGGCAGCCAGCAGAACATTATTATTGCGGCTGACCAGGCGCTCTATCAGGCAAAACGCGCAGGACGCAACCGCTATGCCTTTATCGCCGTGTAAGCGGGCAAAAAAATGCCCACTAAAGCGTGGGCAAAAATACTGGAAGCAATGTGAGCAATGTCGTACTGAATACCTGAGTGTCTAACTCAACTATTCAGTGTTGAGAAAGATAATCTTTCTCATCTTAAGTTGCAACCCCACATTTCGTGTGGTGCGGTTTTGGATACTAAATGCGCACTCTCTCGCTGTGATACTAATCACAAATTTCCTTTCCCGGATCCTGTGCTATCCTTTTTGTGTCGTTGATTTAATGACAAAAACCATACAGAGAGGAAAGTTATGGGAATTTTATCCTGGATTATCTTTGGGCTTATTGCGGGTATTCTGGCGAAGTGGATCATGCCGGGCAAAGATGGCGGTGGTTTTATCGTTACCGTGATACTGGGTATTGTCGGCGCGGTCGTCGGCGGCTGGATCAGTACGCTGTTCGGGTTTGGCAAAGTTGACGGTTTCAACTTCGGCAGTTTTGCTGTCGCCGTGATCGGCGCGCTGGTTGTTCTGTTTATCTACAGAAAAATCAAAAGCTAAGTTTGATAAGCGTTAAAAAAGGCTGCCAGATGGCGGCCTTTTTACGTTGCGGTGTTACCACCAGCCAAATTGCGTGCCAGCAACGGCGACGATGGCGACGAGCAGCATAATGAGGGTGGTTTTTCTCATTTATGCTCCCGGAGCCGCGTAACCACCGACAAAAAACCATGCTAAAAAAACCACCGCCGTTATAAAAATAACGACCGGGAAGAGGATCCCTATTCTCATGCCATCACCTGTTTTGGTTTTCAGAATGCCGTAGAGTGTACGGGGTTAATCCAAAACGTGAAAGCGTGTTTTGCCTTTACCCTTTTTATCCTGATACATCGCAACATCCGCGACGCGTAATGCGCTGTCCGGATCCATCCCGGCAGGATCAACTTCGACAACTCCCAGGCTTGCACCCGGGTAAACAATACTCACACTGCCCAACCCGTATTGGCCGGCAATCCGGTCGCGAAGCCGCGCCCTGAGCAGGTTAATCTGGCCCTCATCAGCCTGATTTTCCGCTTTACTCAGGCAGGCTACCAGGAACTCATCGCCCCCCAGGCGGCCGATAATCTCGTCTTCGGTCTTTTCATCTGACAGACGTTTGCCGACTTCAATGAGGAATTGATCGCCTGCTTCATGCCCGTACTGGTCGTTAATCCGTTTAAAATCATCCAGATCGATAAAAGCGATAATCACGTTGCGTTTAAGGTGGCGGCCTAAAGAAAACAGGGTATTGAGATCTTCAAAGATGGCGCGGCGGTTGGGTAAACCGGTGAGAACGTCGGTAAAGGAGTAGGCGATGAGCGCTGCATTCGCTTCTCGAAGTTGAGAAAGCAACGACTCTTTCTGAATATACTGGGCAATCAGCCCGGCAAAGAGTTTTAGCACGTGTTCGCCGCGTTCACTGAGCAGCTTCTTTTCCGTGCTGGTCGCACAGAGCGTGCCGTACAGGGAACCATCCGCCAGGTGAACCGGCACGCTCATGTACGTGGTAATACCGAGCGCTTTTGCGGCATCGCAATCCGCCCAGCGTTCAGGAACCTCGTTACTGAAAATGGTGTCACTGTCCAGAGCGCGTTTGCACAATGTATCGCCCCAGGGCACGCTTAGTCCCTCCGGGATCTGCATCTGCTTACTGTTTCGGGCATACAAAATATGCTGAAGACGGGCATTGATATCGACCTTCGTCAGGTAGGTCGACTCCATTTCGGTCACAAGTTCCAGCATCTCCAGCAACTGGCGAACGAGACTTTCAAGGGATTGTTCCGTGGTGAGCGTTTCTGACACTCGGGCCAGGATGATATCTGACATGACGTAGGTTGACTCCCATGCACAAGACGTCTGCATCTGCATGTTATGCTGAAAATTTCGACTTCAGCCATAGTAAAACATGAATGGTGAGAATTTTATATATCCACCAGAAGCAGGCAGGGGAGAAAAAGGCCCCGTTGTTGAGACCGGGGCAAAGACATCTTGATTACGGAATGATGTTCTCTGGTCATAAGGAGAACACGCCTCACTATAGTGTTGAAAAGTGCAGTTAAAATGGAGAAATGATGGAGAAAGCGACGGCGACCCGTTACCCTTATCTTCTGATGATGTAAAAAGGATCAACACGATGAGATTTCTGCTTTTGGCTCTCGCGCTACCCCTGGCGGCCTGTACCACAAAAACGTCTCCACCTGTTGCCCCACCGCCGCCGCATAGGGTGGGGATGGCTAACCCTGCCTCTGTCTATTGTCTGGAAAAAGGGGGAGAGCAGATCCCAATCCAGAGCCCGCAGGGCGTGCGTACGGAGTGTAAATTGCCCGGTGGCGAAGTGATCGACGAATGGGAGCTCTACCGCCGCGATCATCCGCAACCCGCCAGGTGACAGCAGGACAAAGATTGCGATACACTTCTCTTTAGGATTATTCTTAGCCAGTTTCTGGCCACCGTTATCGTGAGAGAAGTATGTTTCAGCTTAAACCGGGCAGCATGGCGTTGATCATTGGTGCCCGCACGGCCTCAGGCCGTCGCAATGTGGGTAAATCCGTTGAGTTGTTTAGCCTTTGCCAGCCCGGCCAGCGCTTTGTTAACCCGGTCAATGGCGTGATGACGCAGCTGCCTGCGACAGCGGATCGCGCGCTCTGGCTGGTGACGGGCGATGTCTACGCCTTTGATAATCAGCACGGTTTTGCGTTTGTGCGCGCCGAACATCTGCTGCCGCTCACGCCGGATGAGGCACCGCAAACCTTCGATGCGCTGACGGCCAGCTAATCACAAATGGCGCAGCCAGTCGGCTAAGACCATTGCGTGATTCTGTTCGGTATTTTTCGCGGCGTAGAGAAGGGTTAAGGTTTGCTGTCTGGCGAGGGTTGCAAGACGCAATCCTTCGTCTTTATGCTGCGCCAGCTCTTCCCGATACGCCTGGCTGAAGGCAGCGAAATCAATGGTTTCACTGTGAAAGGCCTTACGTAACCCGTCAGAAGGCGTAAGCGCTTTGCACCATTCATCATGCACAAGGTCTGCTTTTTTCACCCCTCGCGGCCACAGTCTGTCCACCAGCACCCGATAACCATCCTCCGGGGCTGCCTGTTCATAGACGCGCTTGCACTGAATCATCATTTCCCCCTCCCAATTTAAGGTATTGTGATTATTGCAGAAGATCGGTAGTCTGAGGTTCCTTATGTTATCTGATAATACTCTGGCATAAGGAACCTTTCATGGAACACCTCCCGGTTAAAACGACGCTGCGCATTGCGCTGGTTGGCGATTACAATCCCGATGTGATTGCGCACCAGGCGATCCCGCTGGCCATAGATGATGCTGCTGCAGTACTGGATCTCACCGCTGATTACGACTGGCTTGCGACGACGGAGCTGACCAGCCCTGAAGATCTGGTGGGTTACGATGCCATCTGGCTGGTTCCTGCAAGCCCCTACAAAAATACCGAAGCCGCCTTTATCGCTGCACGTTACGCGCGCGAAAACAGCATTCCATTTCTCGGCACCTGCGGCGGTTTTCAGCATGCATTGATTGAGTATGCGCGTAATGTGCTCGGCTGGAGCGATGCGGCGCACGCCGAAACGGACACCGAAGGCTCAATGGTGATTGCGCCGCTGACCTGCTCGCTGGTGGAAAAAACCGATGCGATTGAACTGCGTAACAACACGCTTATTGCGAAAGCCTACGGCAAGCCGGAAATTGAAGAGGGATATCACTGCAACTACGGCGTATCGCCGGAATTTGCGCAGGAGCTGGAGAGCGGTGATATGCGCGTGACGGGCTGGGACGAGCAGGGGGAAATCCGTGCCGCAGAGCTGGTTACCCATCCGTTCTTCGTGATTACCTTATTCCAGCACGAGCGTGCTGCGCTGGCGGGGCGTCCGGTGGTGTTAGTACAGGCGATGCTGCGTGCGGCACGGGGATAAATAACAGGCAGACCGTCAGGTCTGCCACTGTTTTTAGCGGGGCGTGATCTCCCGGTCGCGCCCGGCAAGCATGCCGCAGATGGCCATCACCACCGAGGCCAGCGCGCAGGCCAGAAGGGGGATCTGCCAGTCACCGGCGGTATCGTGAATTTTCCCCATCAGCGGAGGCCCGCAGGCGGCCAGCAGATAACCAATCGACTGCGCCATACCGGACAGTGCCGCCGCCTGATGGGCAGAGCTGGCGCGCAGGCCGATGAACGTCAGACCGAGGATCATCGTTGCTCCGGTGCCAAAGCCAAACACCAGCGTCCACACGACTGCCAAATCCGGTGCAAACCAGAAACCGGCCGCACTCACTGCGCACATCAGGGCTACGGCGCCGGCGATCCCGCGCTGATCGTTCAGGCGATGCAGGATCAGCGGTACGGCAAGGCCCGGAATGGCTGTGGCCAGCTGTAAGAGTCCGTGCATGGAGCCTGCCTGCGCTTCGCTGTAGCCGTGGCTGAGTAATATCGCGGGTAACCAGCCGATGATGACGTAGTAAATTAGCGAGTTAATGCCGAGAAAGAGCGTCACCTGCCAGGCGAGGGCAGAACGCCATATGGCGCGGTTGTGCAGCGCCCCTGCACCGGTCACCGTAGCGACCTGCTTCTGGCGCCACTGCGGCAGCCAGAGCAATAACGCCAGCAGGGGAAAGATCATCAGCATCAGCAGCGCGCCATGCCAGCCTGCGGCTCCCTGGGCGAGAGGAACAATCAGCGCCGAACCGAGCGCCGCCGAAACGCCCATCGTCAGGGAATAGGCCCCGGTAAGGCGGGCAACCTGGCCGGGAAAGTCGCGTTTGATTAAGCCCGGTAACAGCACATTCCCGAGCGCGATCCCGCAACCGATCACCGCCGTGC
Organism: Enterobacter sp. Lyrl_3; assembly: GCF_051948675.1. NCBI lineage: Bacteria > Pseudomonadati > Pseudomonadota > Gammaproteobacteria > Enterobacterales > Enterobacteriaceae > Enterobacter > Enterobacter sp. Lyrl_3. The sequence goes on along the minus strand of NZ_JAYJLI010000002.1, from coordinate 400,332 downwards.
CGGTAAACAGCAGGGCCGCGGAGGGCAGAGAGCGCACGGCAATCCCGGCGCAGATCAGCAGCAGGGCGAGGAACAGGCTGCGCTCCATGCCGATACGCCGTGCTACGCCCGCGGCAAGCGGCGAGACAAGGGCAAACGCTAATAGTGGCAGGGTGGTTAGCAGGCCGGTTTGCGCGGTGGTTAATCCATATTCAAGGCGAATGGTATCGAGCAGCGGCGCTGCTCCGGTAAAGTTGACGCGAAGCGTCGTGGCAATCATCAGAATGCCGGCGATCAGCAGCGCGCCTTTGCGAGTAGCAGTAGTCATTGTTTTCTCATACGTTCAGGCGAGCGCACACAATACCGATTTTCGCCGTGGTTGAAATCAGGCTAAAATGACAGTTTATCGCTAATATCGGACAACCTGATGAACGGTCTGGGACTCGACGGCTACGATCCTGATAGCCAATTCGATGCCGCGGTCGCGTTTCGCATCCGCGTGGTAGCGCAGGAGCAATATATTCCGCTCCATCAGCACCGCAAAGGGCAGCTGATTCTGGCGCTGGGTGGTGCAATCACCTGTGAGGTAGAAAATGCCATGCTGATGGTTCCGCCCCAGTATGCCGTGTGGATCCCCGGGCAGATGCCCCACAGCAACAGGGCCACGCCAGGCGCGCAGCTCTGCTTTTTGTTTATTGAACCGGGTGCCGTCAGTCTGCCGGACCGGTGCTGTACCCTGAAAATATCGCCGCTGGTGCGGGAGCTGATTCTGTCGCTGGCGGGAAAAACGCGTGAGCAACTGCCGCTTGCCACCACCTCGCGTCTGGTGGATGTGCTGTTTGATGAACTGCCGCTCCAGCGACAGGAGCATTTACAGCTGCCTGTTTCCCCTCATCCTAAAATTCGGTTGATGAGCGAAAAGATGGCGGAAGAGCCCGCCGCGTGGCAGACGCTGGCGCAATGGGCGAACCACTTTGCCATGAGTGAGCGCAACCTGGCGCGGCTGGTGGTCAAAGAGACGGGCTTAAGCTTTCGCCGCTGGCGCCATCAGCTGCAGTTGATTGTGGCGTTACAGCTGCTGATTGGCGGGAAGTCAGTTCAGCAGGTGGGGCAGTCACTTGGTTATGACTCCACCACCGCCTTTATTACGATGTTTAAAAAGGGGCTGGGGCAAACGCCCGCGCGCTATATTGCCAGCCTGACTACGACTTCCCAATAAACAGCGAAACCAGCCCGGCGGCAATGAGCGGGCCCACCGGAACGCCGCGAAAGAGCGCCACGCCAAGCACCGTTCCCACCAGCAGGCCAGCCACCAGCGAGGGCTGGCTGCTCATCAACGTGACGCCGCGACCACCCAGCCATGACACGAAAATCCCCACCGCGATAGCCACCAGTGATTTCCAGTTAACAAACGAGTGCAGCAGCGTTGTGGCCGGAAGCGTGCCGCTGGCAATGGGGGGCCATCACCCCAATGGTCAAAATGATTATCCCGATCGTCAGGCCTTGTTTTTCTATCCACGGGAAAAAAGTGTTTAACGGGGTGACGCGCACAATGATCAACACCAGGATCGAGATGGCGACGGTGGTGTTATGGCTGATAAAGCCGAGTGCAGCGAGTGCCAGTAGAATAAGCAGAGTAGGGTCAAACATGAGGAGTCCTTGCCAGAATAGTAAGCCTGCTTACTTTACGCGGAAAAACGGCTGACGACAGTGTTTTAAAAAAATAGGAGATTGTCATATCCGTGTCATTTGCAGGGGATAAAACGGCATCAGGCATCGCAAAGGGTCGCTAAGATGAACGATCACATGTTTGTTGAAACGCTGATTATCTCCTCATCGTTTTTCGCTATTGCGGTGATTTTGATCGCATCAGTTCTGTTTCTGGAAAAGAGAGGCTGACAGAGGCGTCAGCCAACACGGTCACGCTTTACGAAACGTCACCAGTTCAGGGCGGGCAATGCGCAGATAATCCTGGGTATCCATAATCACGGATTTTTCCAGCAGACCGGCATTGAACGCGATTTCGTCAAAACGCTCGAACAGGAGCGGGTCGGCGACCAGCGTCAGATCCGGATGGAAGCTAAACGGTGGGATAGCGCCAAACACGCAGGCGGTCAGATGATCGACTTCGGCCGGGCTTGCGAGAGAGGCTTTTAAGCCGCCGAAATGGCTGGCAAGCTGGCTCAGGTCGGCCTGCTGGTCAGCGGCCAGGATCGCCAGAACGTGTTTTTTTACGCCGTTTCCCTTCACTTTGCAGACCAGCGCTTTTGCGCCTTGCCCCAGATCGGTTCCGCGGATTTCGCTTACCGCTTCGCATTTTCCTACGGCCTCGTGCTCCATCACGCGAAAGCGCGCACCTTGCTGCGTTAACAGCGAAATGAGTTGCTGGTGGGTAGCCGTACCCTTAACCTCATCAGACATAGTCAGTTTACCTGTTATCTGCCAATACGCAGTTTCCAACAGTAACACAGATCTTTTTGCGAAGGGGATGGACGAAGGGGAAAGAAAACAGCCAGCGTGTCGCTGGCTGTGGGGTCAGGCATTGCTGGTGGCCGATTGCTTGTGGAACAGCTCCCTGAACACCGGATAGATATCATCCTGGTCACGGATGTGTTGCATGGCGAAATTTTCGAACATCGATTGCAGATGTTCATATTCACGCCACAGCGTCTGGTGAGCACGACGCGTGATTTCGATATAGCTGTAGTAACGCACCACCGGCAAAATTTTCTTCGCCAGAATGTCGTGACACAGCGGCGAATCATCCGCCCAGTTGTCGCCATCCGACGCCTGCGCAGCATAGATGTTCCACTGAGCCGGATCGTAACGCTCTTTCACCACCTCATCCATCAGCTTTAGGGCGCTCGATACGATGGTGCCGCCGGTCTCCTGCGAGTAGAAGAACTCGTGTTCATCCACCTCTTTGGCCTGGGTGTGGTGGCGGATATAAACCACTTCCACGTTCTTATAGGTTCTGCTCAGGAACAGATAGAGCAGAATGTAAAAACGCTTCGCCATATCCTTGGTGGCCTGGTCCATTGAACCGGAGACGTCCATCAGACAGAACATGACAGCCTGGCTCGAAGGCTCCGGCCGTTTTTCGTAGTTTTTATAGCGCAGGTCAAAGGTATCAATAAACGGTACCCGCTCAATCTTCGCCCTCAGCTCGGCAATCTCTTTACGCAGGCGCTCTTCTTCCAGCAGTTGCGCCGGTTCTGTGTTTTCTACCACCTTCAGGCTGCTTTCCAGTTCGCGCAGCTCCCGCCGTTTACCGGCCGTCATGGCCGTGCGCCGCGCCAGCGAGTTCTGCAGCGAACGAACGACGCTGATATTGGCCGGTACGCCGTTCGCGGTATAACCCGCGCGATGGGTTTTGTATTCGTTAAGCTGACGGTGCTGGTTCTTTTTCAGATTAGGCAGCGCCAGATCCTCAAAGAGCAGGTCGAGATACTCATCTTTTGAGATCTGAAAGACGAATTCATCCTGACCTTCACCATCCTGGCTGGCCTGTCCTTGACCGCTTCCAGAACCGCCGCCGCCTCCTTGTGGGCGCTCGATTCTGTCGTTCTGAACGAAGTGGTCATTACCTGGGTGTACGCGATGGCGCAGGCCGCCACGCCCCTGATGAAACATCGGTTCGCTGATGTCATCGGTGGGGATGGAGACAGACTCGCCGCTGTCGACGTCGGTTACCGAGCGTTTGTTGATGGCCTCGGAGATCGACTGTTTAATTTGCGCTTTGTAACGGCGCAAGAAGCGCTGGCGATTCACCATGCTCTTGTTTTTGCCGTTCAGACGCCGGTCAATAAACCAGGTCATATACCCCCCGTACTGCATTTGCCAACTTGCATTTTGTCGGCCCGGTGAGCGTTAAACGCTACCGGGCACTTGTTTTAAGACGATTTCCGTACGCGCAGATACCATTCGCACAGCAAACGAACCTGTTTGCGGGTGTAGCCTTTTTCCATCATACGGTCGACAAAATCGTCGTGTTTTTTCTGCTCGTCAGTTGAGGTTTTGGTGTTAAACGAAATGACGGGTAACAGCTCCTCGGTATTAGAGAACATTTTCTTCTCGATGACCGTGCGCAGTTTCTCGTAGCTGGTCCAGTTCGGATTACGACCGTTGTTATGCGCTCTGGCACGCAGTACGAAGTTCACAATCTCGTTACGGAAGTCTTTCGGGTTGCTGATCCCGGCAGGCTTCTCAATTTTTTCCAGCTCCGCGTTCAGGGATTCACGGTCAAACAGCTGTCCGGTATCCGGGTCGCGGTACTCCTGATCCTGGATCCAGAAGTCAGCATAGGTGACGTAACGGTCAAAGATGTTCTGCCCGTATTCTGAATAGGATTCCAGGTAGGCCGTCTGGATCTCTTTGCCAATGAACTCGGCATATTTCGGGATCAGATAACCTTTCAGGAACTCAAGGTAACGTTCCGCCTGCTCCTGTGGGAACTGCTCGCGTTCAATCTGCTGCTCCAGCACATAGAACAGGTGGACCGGGTTGGCCGCCACTTCCGCATGGTCGAAGTTAAACACGCGGGAGAGGATCTTAAACGCGAAACGCGTGGACAGACCGTTCATGCCCTCGTCGACACCCGCGTAATCGCGGTACTCCTGATACGACTTCGCTTTCGGGTCGGTATCTTTCAGGCTTTCCCCGTCATACACGCGCATTTTGGAGTAGATGCTGGAGTTTTCCGGCTCTTTCAGACGCGACAGGATGGAGAAGCGCGACAGCGTTTCCAGCGTGCCCGGTGCGCATGGCGCATGCATCAGCTCACTGTGGTTAAGCAGTTTTTCGTAAATTTTGATCTCTTCGGAGATCCGCAGGCAATAAGGCACTTTGACGATGTACACACGGTCAAGGAACGCCTCATTGTTTTTGTTATTACGGAAGGAGACCCACTCTGATTCGTTCGAGTGCGCCAGGATGATGCCGTTGAACGGCAGGGCAGAGATACCTTCCGTCCCGTTGTAGTTCCCCTCCTGGGTGGCCGTCAGCAGCGGATGCAGCACTTTTATGGGTGCTTTAAACATCTCGACGAATTCCATAATGCCCTGGTTTGCCCGGCACAGTGCGCCAGAGTAGCCGTAGGCATCCGGGTCATTCTGGGCGTAGTTTTCCAGCTTACGGATATCGACTTTCCCGACCAGCGCCGAGATGTCCTGGTTGTTCTCATCACCCGGTTCCGTTTTGGCGATGGCGATCTGCTCCAGAATGGATGGCCACACTTTCACGACGCGGAATTTGGTGATATCGCCACCAAACTCATGCAGGCGTTTCGCCGCCCACGGCGACATGATGGTGCCGAGATAACGACGCGGAATGCCGTACTCTTTATCCAGAATTTGCGCATCTTCCTGCGGGTTAAACAGGCACAGCGGATGGTCGTTCACCGGGCTGCGTTCACCGTTGGCGCTCAGCACATAGATAGGCACGCGCTGCATCAGCGATTTCAGCCGTTCAGCCAGCGACGATTTACCGCCACCCACCGGGCCGAGTAAATAGAGGATCTGTTTCTTCTCTTCCAGACCCTGAGCAGCATGCTTCAGGTAGGAGACGATTTGCTCGATGGCATCTTCCATGCCATAGAACTCTTCAAACGCCGGGTATCGGGCGACCACCCGATTCGAAAAGAGACGGGAAAGCCGTGGTTCCTGGGCAGTATCAACCATGTTTGGCTCACCAATAGCCATCAATAGCCGTTCTGCCGCGTTGGCATAGGCACTGCGATCTTGCCGACAGATGGTAAGAAACTCCTGCAGTGTGAACTCTTCGTCCTTGGCAGCTTCATAGCGCTGGCGATAGTGATCGAATATATTCATGGCATGCCGTCCTTTCGTTTTTTAGCACAGGATAAGAGCCGTTCGTATGAGTAGTGGAGGCTCCCGGAAGAGAATCTCTCGCACCTCACTGCCAGAGCAGCAACCTGTGTGCCAGGTCAGACGCTAAGAACCGCGGGGCGTGCAGGAAAACTCTTCTTAAATTAAAGCGTAGATGGCATTTGCAAAACTTGCATGCTGATAAAATCTAATTTCAATGACATATCAATAACTCATCCAAAAATATCCATTGCCGTTATATGTCATACGGGCATTTTTCACCCTGCGGTCACAGAAGTGAAAACGGCCTGTCATCTGAAAAATGAAAAATAACGGGTTAATCAAACTGATTAGCAGGCAAAAAATTTGGGGAAGTACGGGTCTGGCGGTTACACTTCTCCCGCTGATTATTTGACTACAGGAAAGAATGGATTGTGACCAAACTCAAACTTCTGGCATTGGGCGTACTCGCCGCGACCGCAGTTAGCACCGCACAGGCGGAAAGCCAGTGGACGGTAGGTGCGGGCGTTGGCGTCATTAACAGCCCGTATAAACAGTATGATCGTGATGTTTATCCCGTTCCGGTTGTCACCTATGAAGGCGATAACTTCTGGTTCCGTGGACTGGGCGGCGGCTACTATCTGTGGAACGATACGGCCGATAAGCTCTCCATTATGGCCTACTACGATCCGACGCACTTCAAACCGGGTGACAGCGACAGCCACGCCCTGCGTCGACTCGACAAGCGTAAGAGCACCATGATGGCGGGTCTCTCTTATGTGCATAACACCGAGTATGGCTTCCTGCGTACCGCGCTGGCGGGAGACACGCTGGATAACAGCAACGGCTTTATCTGGGATCTGGCCTGGCTCTATCGCTACACGAACGGTGCGTTAACGCTGACGCCAGGTATTGGTGTGCAGTACAACAGTGAGAACTACAACGACTACTACTATGGCGTCTCTAAGAATGAGTCCCGTCGTAGCGGTCTGAAGAGTTACAGCGCAGATGATGGCTGGGATCCGTACCTGGAGCTGACCGCGAGCTACAACTTCCTGGGTGACTGGAACGTATACGGTACTGGCCGTTACGAGCGTCTGAGCGACGAAGTGAAAGACAGCCCAATGGTCGACAAGTCCTGGGCGGGTATTTTCTCTGTCGGTGTGACCTACAAGTTCTGATTGTGCATTAAAACAGTGCATGCTTTGCATTATAATGGGGCGCTTGCGCCCCGTTTGCATTGTGCTGGTGCGGTCAAAATAATACCGCGTCTTAGCGCTTCACAATGCGAATAGTCTGCCCTAAGCGAGACGGTTTTTCTTCGCTGGCTTTTTGCGCCGTAGTGACGCAGGCCGTTTCGACGCAGACAAACGTTTTGTAACCGTCATCGGGCACGTCGGCCATGCTCACTGAGAGCGCCGGACCTGGGTTCCAGCCCACCACGTTGCTGTGATGATGGTGAATCACTTCGATGCCACGGTTGAGGGCGCTGTCGTGGATCACGTTGCACGCTTCCGGATGCAGGTAAACGCGGTCGGTACGGTCAGGGAAGGTCTGCACGCCGTCGCTGAGTTTCCCTTCTTTTGCATTGTCCACTTTGTCGATATAGGTATCGCCAAGGCCGCTCACTTTTACCGCGCTGATATCACCCACGTTGAAGTAGGTGTGCAAGGCAGAGGTCGTTTCAAACTCGCCGTGCGCTTCCAGCTCAATCTCGCAGGTTTTACCCAGCTTGAAGCGGGCGTACAGGGTAAACTCGTGCGGCCACAGCGCACGGGTCTCGTCATTGGCCTGAAGCTCAAAGGTCAGCACGGCACCGTTATCATCTTCGTTATGCGCTTTCAGGGTCCACTGCTGGTTGCGGGCAAAACCATGAGAAGGCAGTCCCTGCTGCGCTGACGGGCCAAACCATGGCCAGCAGACAGGCACGCCGCCGCGGATCGCCGCCCCTTTTTTGAAAGAGGTCGCATCGCTCAGCCACAGCACTTCCGTTTCACCTTCTGGTTTCCAGGAGAGCAGGTGGGCGCCGTTCAGCGCAACGGAGGCTTTCACACGCGGGTGGTCAACGACGATAACATCAGCGCCATCAATCTGGCGACGGGAGAGCACAGGGGTAAGTTGTTCGACTACCGGAAGTGCAAAAATTTTATTAATCATTAAGCAATCCTCTGTCTTATAAATAAAAAAGGCGACCGAAGTCGCCTTTTTGGATCAAGCACTCATTCCAGTTTATTTGGAGATGTGAGCGATCAGGTCCAGTACTTTGTTAGAGTAGCCGGTTTCGTTGTCGTACCAGGATACCAGTTTAACGAAGTTGTCGTTCAGTGCGATACCTGCTTTAGCATCGAACACGGAAGTGCATACTTCGCCGTTGAAATCGGTAGATACAACGTCGTCTTCGGTGTAACCCAGAACGCCTTTCATTGGGCCTTCGGAAGCAGCTTTGATTGCTTTCTTAATGTCTTCGTAAGAAGCAGCTTTTTCCAGACGAACGGTCAGGTCAACAACGGATACGTTAGGAGTTGGAACGCGGAACGCCATACCAGTCAGTTTGCCATTCAGTTCTGGCAGTACTTTACCTACCGCTTTAGCAGCACCGGTAGAGGATGGGATGATGTTCTGAGCCGCGCCACGGCCGCCACGCCAGTCTTTGTGAGACGGGCCGTCAACGGTTTTCTGAGTAGCGGTGGTCGCGTGAACGGTAGTCATCAGACCTTCGATGATGCCGAAGTTGTCGTTGATAACTTTTGCCAGCGGTGCCAGGCAGTTGGTGGTGCAGGATGCGTTAGAAACGATATCCTGGCCAGCGTAAGTTTCGAAGTTAGCACCACGAACGAACATTGGGGTGTTGTCTTTGGAAGGACCAGTCAGAACAACTTTTTTTGCACCCGCGGTGATGTGTTTACGCGCAGTTTCGTCGGTCAGGAAGATACCGGTTGCTTCAGCAACAACGTCAACACCGATTTCGTTCCATTTCAGGTTAGCTGGGTCTTTCTCAGCAGTAACGCGGATGGTTTTGCCATTAACAACCAGGTGGCCGTCTTTCACTTCAACGGTGCCGTCGAAACGACCGTGAGTTGAGTCGTACTTCAGCATGTACGCCATGTATTCAGCGTCCAGGAGATCGTTGATACCAACGATTTCGATGTCAGAACGTTTCTGAGCAGCACGGAAAACAATACGGCCGATACGGCCAAAACCGTTGATACCTACTTTGATAGTCATATATTCCACCAGCTATTTGTTAGTGAATAAAAGGTTGCCTGTAAAATTACAAAAACCTTACGCAGCGTCAAGCGGAATCGTGTCAATCATTGCGACAAATCAATCCTGTGACTAACGTTTGTGCGACTGACTCGCCTCACTTTCCCTTTGAGCTAGCAACCACATGGGGGCTGCGCCCGGAATTTTAAAGGCCTCGCAGGATAAATATGTGAGCATGATCACAATTGCCTGACCGCCTTTTCGCGACACATAAGTTTAGATCAAAAGTGCACGCAAGGGTGTTAATGTTTTGTTAGAATCCGGGTTAAAAGGTGTCTGTTTCTACAGCGAGATGTAAGCATATGTCGAACCAACGTAACCCTGACGATTTGAAAAAAAACCTCACAGAAATGCAGTTTTACGTGACGCAGAATCACGGCACGGAGCCGCCATTTACCGGGCGTTTACTGCATAACAAACGCGATGGCGTATACCATTGCCTGGTCTGTGACGCCCCCCTGTTCAATTCACAAACGAAATACGATTCTGGCTGCGGCTGGCCGAGCTTTTACGAGCCGGTGAGCGATGACGCGATCCGCTACTTAACTGACTCGTCGCACGGTATGGTGCGTACCGAAATTCGCTGCGGCAACTGCGATGCGCACCTGGGGCATGTCTTCCCGGATGGCCCTCAGCCAACGGGCGAGCGTTTCTGCGTTAACTCAGCTTCTCTGAGCTTTAGCGACGATGAAAACGGCGACCAGATTAAAGGTTGAAAAAACGATTCAGCAAATTATTCCTTTGAAAGGGAGAGATCGTGAATATTGATGACATGATTAACGGTATGACGCCGGAGGTTTATCAGCGTCTGGTCACCGCCGTTGAGCTGGGGAAATGGCCTGATGGCGTTGCCTTAACCCCGGAGCAAAAAGAGAACAGCCTGCAGCTGGTCATGCTGTGGCAGGCGCGCAACAACACCGATGCGCAGCACATGACAATCGATACCAACGGCCAGATGGTGATGAAGAGCAAGCGTGAACTGAAGGAAGAGTTTGGTATCACGCCAAAGCCGATTGCGACGATGAAAATACAATAACGGTGTGGGTTGATGCCCTCACTCAACCCTCTCCTTGTGGGAGAGGGTTTGATTGCCTCACTACTTGTGCGAGATCCCGAGCGACTCTGCCAGCTGCTTCGCTAACTGATTATTATCATCCGCCCCATACTCCCAGAACATTGCGCCTGCCAGACCTTTCTCTTTGATATAGTCCGCTTTGATAGCGACGGAACGTGGATTCTCATACGAGAGGGCAAACAGATCCTTCCCGTCGGCGCCCTTCACGGAAAGCCACGGCACTTTCGCCTGGTCGTCCCAGTGTTCGGTAAAGCGCTTTTGCGGGTCGTTTAGCAGTTTCTTCACGATATCGTTGTACTTCACGTAGGTATCTTTGGTCAGGTCATAACCAAGTGATCTGAACAACCCGATCTCCTGTGGGCCGAAGTAAGGCTGTGTCACCGGATTGTTTTGCGCATCGGGCTTACTCCAGTCAATGCCCGGTTCCACAGCGCGTTTTGGCACGCGCCCATAGAAACCAATCCCAAGGTTCATCTGCTCTGGCTTCAGCCCCGCGGCCAGATAATTGTTCACCACAAAATCAACGCTGTATTTATCTGCTGCCGCCACGGTCGGCCAGGCGCTGGAGTCATACAGGTTCGCGTTAAAATACTGAGTGCCGTACGCCATGTCGTAGGTCATCAGGTTGATATAGTCGAGAAGGGGAGCAATGGCTTTCACATCGACCCAGCTTTTCGGACTTTCCGCATTGGCCCCAACCGCAATCGTGACCAGTTTTTTCTGCCCGAAGGCGGCACGCAGCTCTTTCAGCAGGAAGGTGAAGTTATCCCGGTCTGCAGGCGTGCTTGCGACCAGCCCCCATGCGCCGTTTACCGGGTACTCCCAGTCAAGGTCGATCCCGTCCAGACCGTATTTCTCAACAATCTCCTGCGCCGAGCGGATAAACACCGCTCGGCTCTCTTTGGTGGCTGCTGCGCCCGAGAAACCGCGGGCACCCCAGCCACCGACGGAAAGCAGAACGTTTAAATTCGGGTTTTGTTTACGAAGCTGTGGGATAAGCGCCAGATCGGACGCCACTTTCGGAGATAACCAGATCTGATGCAGCTTCGCCGGATCTTTCAATGCGGCGTTGGTTTCGTCTTTTTCGTTATTGTAGATAAGGCCAAACGAATAGTTCAGGTGGGTGATCTGGCGGACATCAAGCGTATTTATATCGCCGCCGGGTCCGGCAGTGACATCACCACCGCCGTTGAAGTAGCCCACGGACATCAGGGGAGCGGCGTAAGCAACTGACGCGCAAAGCAAGGGTAAAGCTGCCAGCAATGGCAAACGTTTCATAGGTGTTCCTCTTTGACATAATAAAAATAACCACGCCACAGAAAAAGCGTGGCGAAAAAACAGCCTGAAAAGCATAGCATTGCCGCTTCGCTGGTGATGCGAGGGAGTTCACTTTATGGGGATCGGAGTGGAAATACCGGGAAAGGCGAAGCCGCCCCCCCGGCATAAAAGATTACGCCTGCGTCTCCAGCCAGTCTGCCAGCGTATACAGCGTCGCGCCTTCAGCGGCCATATCCATAAACGCCTGCGCGCTGTCCTGTGGTTGAATGTTCACCCCGCGACAGCCGTCGGTGATGACGCTGACCGTATAACCCAACTGGAGCGCGTCCAGCACGGTAAACTTCACGCAGTAATCGGTTGCCAGACCCAGCACAATCAGCTCGGTGATCTCGTGGTGACGTAACCACGCGTCCAGCGCCGTTTTCTGACGATGTCCGTTATCGAAAAAGGCGCTGTAGCTGTCAATAGCCGGGTTTTCGCCTTTATGAAACACCGCGTCGATGGCTTTCTGATTCAGCAGCGGATGTAGCGCGGCGCCCTCCGTTTGCTGCACGCAGTGATCGGGCCAGAAGGTTTGCGCCAGACCGTCGAGCTCACCCTGGCTGAAGGGTTCAACGCCGTGCTGGCTGGCAAAACTGCCATGGTTGGCCGGATGCCAGTCCTGGCTTGCGACAACGGCTTCACCGCGCAATTTACACCAGTCAATCAGGGTATTGGCCACGTCGACCGTGCTGTCACCTTCTGCGACGGCCAGTGCGCCGCCCGCGCAGAAATCATTTTGCAAATCGACCAGTAACAGGGCGCGTTGTTTCATGAGGCCTCCTTATTCGTCCGGGGTCAGTTCGCCGCGCAGGTTTTGCATCATGGCGCTGCGAATGGACTGGATGTCCAGATCCTGACTCAGTAAATAATGAAGTTTAGTCAGTGTGGCCTCGACGGTCATATCGAATCCGCTGATCACCCCCGCATGCGCCAGAGCGTTACCGGTGGCATAGCCGCCCATATTGACCTTGCCGGACATACATTGCGTCAGGTTAACCACCACAATCCCGCGCTCGCTCGCTTCCTGCAGCTCTTTCAGGAATTCACTGTTCTGCGGCGCGTTACCCACACCGTAGGAGCGCAAAATCAGCGCTTTTACCGGCTGGCGCAGGAAGTTACGCACCACATCAGCAGAGATGCCCGGATAAATGGTTACCACACCGATCGGCTGCGGAGTGATCGGGTGAACGATCAGCTCGCCTGAGGTGGTCGGCGCAGGCGGCGTGCCCAGACGACGAATATGAATACCCGCTTCCAGCAGCGGTTGCAGGTTTGGAGAGGCGAAGGCGTCAAACCCATCGGCGTGCGCTTTGGTGGTACGGTTGCCACGATACAGACGGTTGTTGAAGAACAGCGAGACCTCGTTAATCGGGTAGTTCGCCGCCACATAGAGAGAGTTAAGCAGGTTAATCTGTCCATCCGAGCGCAGTTCCGCCAGCGGAATTTGCGAGCCGGTGACAATCACCGGCTTGCTCAGGTTTTCCAGCATGAAGGAGAGCGCCGAGGCGGTAAAGGCCATGGTGTCGGTACCATGCAGGATCACAAAGCCGTCGTACTGGTCGTAATGGGCTTTGATGTCATCCGCGATATGCTGCCAGTCTTCCGGCGTCATGTCGGAGGAGTCCATCAGCGGCTCGTATTCGTGGATGGTAAAGTCAGGCATTTCCGGGCGGTGGAATTCCGGCATCAGGGCAAGCTGACGTTGAAGATGACCGGACACAGGAATATAGCCGTTTTCAGAGCGCTGCATCCCGATGGTACCGCCAGTGTAGGCTACATAAATCGATTTCTTCTGCATGGTAGTGATTTCTTGTTCTTCAAAAGAAAAAAATCCCCTCTTCACCGGAAGAGGGGACGGGGTTTAACGTACGTTTGCGCAGGTCAGGCAAAACGCGTAACGACTTTGTGGATCATTAAACGCCGCGAGCTTATCGCTTTCCGCTTTCATCGCTTTAGCGGCCGTGGCGACAGGCGCTGGCAGATAAGCCTGCAGCGCTTCCGGCAACATGGCGCGCACGGAGACGGACATGCTGTCCATCACCATATCGAAGAACGACGGCTCATACTGATAGTATTCAACATGCCACTGTTTGAGCTTCGCCAGTTCGGCGGCTTTCTTCACCGCGTCATCAAAGTCACCCAGGCTGTCGACCAGGCCGTTGCTCTTCGCATCCTGTCCTGTCCAGACGTGGCCCTGAGCAATTTCGTCGATCTGCTGCGGCGTCTTTTTACGCGAGTCAGCGACCAGCGTGATAAAGCGCTTGTAGCCATTCTCAATGCTGAGCTGCATCATTTCGGACACTTCAGGTGGCAGGGATTTGGTTACCGACACATCCGCCAGCGGTGAAGTGGCCACACCATCCGTATGCACACCCAGGTAATCCAGGCTGTTCTCTACCGTGTTGATCACCCCGAAGATGCCAATTGATCCGGTCAGGGTGCTTGGGTTAGCGACGATGTAGTTAGCCGGGGTTGAGATCCAGTAACCGCCGGAAGCCGCCATGCCGCCCATGGAAACCACCACCGGTTTACCTGCTGCACGCGCAGCGGCCAGCTCGGCGCGGATCACTTCAGAGGCGCTGACGCTGCCCCCCGGGCTGTTCACACGCAGCACAATCGCTTTCACTTTCGGGTCAAGACGCGCGTCACGGATCTGCGACGCGGTGGTATCACCCCCGACGTTCCCCGGAGTCTCCTGACCGTCCATGATTGCGCCATTGGCGAAGACAACTGCAACGCTGTCACCGCTCTCATCCGGCTTTTTCGCCGCGTAATCGTACATGCTGATCGCGCTGTAATTTTTATCCTCTTTGCTCCAGCCGAACTGTTTGCTCAGGGACTTTTCGATCTCCGCGCCGGTTCCCAGGGCATCGACCAGCTTGTTATCAAGCGCATATTTCGCGGTATCGCCGTCAACCTTGCGCAAGCCGTCCAGCACGCCCTGAGCACCAGGGAAGACCTGTGCAGGGCTAATCTGGCGGTTACTGGCAACTGTGGTCAGGTAGTTCTGCCACAGCTCACCAATCCAGCGGCTGTCCGCTTCACGGGCGGCAGGGGACATGTCATCACGGATGAATGGCTCAACGGCAGATTTATACGTACCGACGCGGAACACATGGGTGGTGACCTTCAGCTTGTCGAGCAGAGATTTGTAGTAAAGCCCGTTCGTGGCAAAGCCGTGCAGGTCGACCGTACCCTGAGGTGAAAGCCAGATTTTATTGGCAAAGCTCGCCAGATAATATTGCCCCTGGCTGTAGCTGTCGCCTATTGCGATCACCGGTTTACCGCTGTCACGGAATTCACGCAGGGCTTTGCCGATGTACTGCATGGAAGGCTGGTCGGCCCCGGCAAAATCTTTCAGATCCAGCACGATACCCGTAATGTTGCGATCATCTTTTGCCTGACGAATGGTATCGACAATATCGAACAGGGAGTTTTCCTGCAGGCGGTCCGAGGTAGCGCCGAATAGCTGACGACCAATCACTCCCAGACGATTGCTGGTGGAAGGCTTATCGACAATCACGCCGGTGATGTCGAGCAGCAGCGCGCCGCGCGTCGAATGCTGTGACTGGTTTGCGTTACTGATGTGCATCCAGATGCCCGCGCAAACCAGCACCAGGAGGATGAAAACGAGGTTCATCACCAGGTTGCGGACGAAATTGAGCAGTCGCCACGTCCATTTAAAGAAACCGGCAAAGATTCGCCAAAGGGTTCGCATGTATTCTCCCTAACCAGAAAATGACTGTTTCCGTCGCCACTGGACGGTAATGTTGGGTTATCGTAATGACCCAACCGCCACTTGTCAGCAGGAATCGCCTGCCAGGCTGTAACAAAATCTGCCGTCGTGTTAATTTTGTGAGTAAATTTCAAGAAAGGAGTTAACCAATGGACGCACTTGAACTGCTTGTTAACCGCCGTAGCGCGTCACGTCTGGCGGAACCTGCGCCAGCGGGTGAGCAGCTGGAGAACATTCTGCGTGCCGGTATGCGTGCGCCGGATCACGGCACACTTCAGCCGTGGCACTTCTTTATTATTGAAGGTGAAGGCCGCGAGCGCTTCAGCCAGCTGCTGGAGCAGGGGGCGGTTGCCGCCGGTCAGGATGAGAAAGGGATCGATAAAGCCCGTAACGCGCCGTTCCGTGCACCGATGATTATCGCCGTCGTGGCGAAATGTCAGGCGGAGCATAAAGTGCCGGTCTGGGAGCAGGAGATGTCGGCGGGATGCGCGGTGATGGCGATGCAGATGGCCGCTGTTGCACAAGGCTTCAACGGTATCTGGCGTACCGGGCCACTGACTGAAAGCCCGGCGGTGCGCGACGGACTCAACTGCGGCGAGCATGACAAAATCGTCGGTTTCCTCTATCTCGGCACCCCTCAGCTTAAAGCCTCCAGCACCATTAGCGTGCCGGACACTACGCCTTTCGTCAGCCGTTTCTGATAACGCGCGCTAAACTGTCTGGATTCTGAGCATCTGCCGCAGAATTCAGACAGTCATACTTACCTCTTTAAGGAATGAGCGCTACCATAGCGCGATTGCATTGACAGGAGATGTCCATGAGCGAGCAAACCATTCGTTTAACGCAATACAGCCACGGAGCCGGTTGCGGTTGTAAAATTTCCCCCAAAGTGCTGGAAACCATCCTGCACAGCGAACAGGCGAAGTTTGTCGACCCGAACCTGCTTGTTGGCAACGAAACGCGTGACGATGCAGCGGTTTATGACTTGGGTAACGGCACCAGCATTATCAGTACCACTGACTTCTTTATGCCGATTGTCGATAACCCGTTCGATTTTGGGCGCATCGCGGCGACCAACGCCATCAGCGATATCTTCGCGATGGGCGGTAAACCGATTATGGCGATTGCGATTCTGGGCTGGCCGATCAACACCCTGGCGCCAGAAATAGCCCGCCAGGTGATTGAGGGCGGACGCTTTGCCTGCCAGCAGGCGGGGATTGCCCTGGCCGGTGGTCACTCTATTGATGCGCCGGAGCCGATCTTCGGTCTGGCGGTCACGGGCGTGGTGCCTACCGAGCGCGTCAAACGCAACAGCACCGCGCAGGCGGGTTGCAAGCTGTTCCTCACCAAGCCGCTGGGCATTGGCGTACTGACCACTGCCGAGAAAAAATCCCTGCTGAAACCGGAACACAAAGGTCTGGCAACGGAAGTGATGTGCCAGATGAACCTGGCCGGTGCCGCTTTCGCCAATATCGACGGCGTGAAGGCGATGACCGACGTCACCGGTTTTGGCCTGTTGGGGCATCTCTCTGAAGTGTGTCAGGGCGCGGGTGTGCAGGCGCAGGTCTGGTATCAGGACGTGCCGAAGCTGCCAGGCGTGGAAGCGTACATTGCCCAGGGCGCCGTGCCGGGCGGTACTCAGCGTAACTTTGCCAGCTATGGTCATCTGATGGGCGAAATGCCTGAAGAGTGGCGTAACCTGCTGTGCGATCCGCAAACCTCGGGTGGTCTGCTGCTGGCAGTCACGCCGGAGTCAGAAGCCGAGGTGCAGGCAACGGCCGCCGAGTTTGGTATTACCCTGACGGCGATCGGCGAACTGGTGACCGCGCGCGGTGGCCGACCGATGATTGAGATCCGTTAATTCGATGCGGTTGTTTATTGCCGAAAAGCCGAGTCTGGCTCGTGCCATCGCCGATGTGCTGCCTAAGCCGCATCGCAAAGGCGACGGCTTTATTGAATGCGGTAACGGGCAGGTGGTCACCTGGTGCATTGGTCACCTGCTTGAGCAGGCACAGCCAGACGTCTACGACAGCCGCTATGCCCGCTGGAACCTCAACGATCTGCCTATCGTGCCGGAAAAATGGCGCCTGCAACCGCGCCCCTCCGTCACCAAACAGCTCAACGTCATTAAGCGCTTTCTGCATGAAGCGTCTGAAGTTGTCCACGCCGGTGACCCGGACAGGGAAGGACAACTGCTGGTGGATGAAGTGCTGGACTATCTGGAGTTGGCGCCGGAAAAACGCCAGCAGGTGCAGCGCTGCCTGATTAACGACCTCAACCCGCAGGCGGTGGAGCGGGCGATTTCACGTCTGCGCGCCAACAGCGAGTTTATCCCGCTGTGCGTGTCCGCGCTGGCCCGTGCGCGCGCAGACTGGCTGTACGGGATCAACATGACCCGCGCCTACACGATCCTTGGGCGGAATGCCGGCTATCAGGGGGTACTCTCCGTTGGCCGCGTGCAAACGCCGGTGCTGGGGCTGGTGGTGCGCCGTGATGAAGAAATTGAAAACTTCGTTGCCAAAGATTTTTTCGAAGTGAAAGCGCACATCGTCACCCCGAAAGAGGAGCGTTTTACCGCCGTCTGGCAGCCGAGCGATGCCTGCGAATCGTATCAGGATGAAGAAGGCCGTCTGCTGCACCGTCCGCTGGCGGAGCACGTGGTCAACCGGATCACCGGTCAACCTGCCATCGTCACCAGCTATAACGATAAACGGGAATCCGAACCCGCACCGCTGCCGTTTTCACTTTCTGCCCTGCAGATTGAGGCCGCGAAGCGCTTTGGCCTGAGCGCGCAGAACGTGCTGGATATCTGCCAGAAGCTCTACGAAACCCACAAGCTCATCACCTATCCGCGTTCAGACAGCCGCTACCTGCCTGAAGAACACTTTGCCGGACGCCACGCGGTGATGAACGCCATCGGCGTGCATGCGCCGGATCTGCTGCCGCAGCCGGTCGTCAACCCGGATACCCATAACCGCTGCTGGGACGATAAAAAAGTCGATGCACACCATGCGATCATCCCGACGGCGCGGGCCAGCAACGTCAACCTGACGGAGAACGAAGCGAAGGTCTATAACCTGATCGCGCGTCAGTATCTGATGCAGTTCTGCCCGGACGCGGTGTTCCGCAAGTGCGTCATTGAGCTGGAGATCGCCAAAGGCAAATTTATTGCCAAAGCGCGTTTTCTGGCGGAAGCGGGCTGGCGTACGCTGCTTGGCAACAAAGAGCGTGACGAAGAGAACGACGGTACTCCGCTGCCGGTGGTGGCTAAAGACGACGAGCTGCTGTGTGAGAAAGGGGAAGTGGTAGAGCGCCAGACGCAGCCACCACGCCATTTCACCGATGCGACGCTACTCTCCGCCATGACCGGGATTGCCCGTTTTGTGCAGGACAAAGAGCTGAAAAAGATCCTGCGCGCCACTGACGGGCTGGGAACCGAAGCGACCCGCGCGGGGATCATCGAACTGCTGTTCAAGCGCGGCTTCCTGGAGAAAAAAGGGCGCTATATTCACTCCACCGAGCCGGGCAGGGCATTAATCCACTCCCTGCCGGAGCTGGCCGCCAGGCCGGATATGACGGCGCACTGGGAATCGGTGCTGACGCAAATCAGCGAGAAACAGTGCCGTTATCAGGACTTTATGCAGCCGCTGGTGGGGACGCTGTACCAGCTGATCGATCAGGCGCGCAGCACGCCGGTGAAGCGGTTCAGAGGAATGGTGGCACCGGGTGGTGGTGCGAAGAAACCGTTTAAAAAGAAAAAGAGCGCGGCCTGATACCCTCGTTTTTTTCCCTCTCCCTGTGGGAGAGGGCACCCGGCCGCACGATAAACTTTAAATCACACCCTGCCCAATCATCGCGTCCGCCACCTTCACGAACCCGGCGATATTCGCACCACGCACGTAGTTGGTTTGCGAGGCCTCACCGCCGTACTCTACGCAGGCGTGGTGAATATCCAGCATGATGTGGTGCAGACGGGCATCCACTTTCTCCGCTTTCCAGCCCAGACGCGCGGCGTTTTGCGCCATCTCCAGACCGGACGTTGCCACGCCGCCGGCGTTGGCGGCTTTGCCCGGTGCAAACAGTACGCCTGCTTCCAGGAACAGATCGGTCGCCTCGATGGTGGTTGGCATATTCGCCCCTTCGGCTACCGCTTTTACGCCATTGCTGATTAAGGTGCGGGCGGCTTCAACGTCCAGTTCGTTCTGGGTTGCACACGGCAGGGCGATATCCACCGGCACGCCCCACGGTTGTTTACCCTCAAGATAGGTCAGACCAAACTCGCGGGCATAATCGGCCACGCGGCCATCGCGGCTGGCTTTAATTTCACACAGACGCGCCAGTTTCTCAGCCGTGAAGCCGGCTTCATCCACGACGGTACCGCTGGAATCAGACGCGGTGACTACGCGGGCACCAAACTGCATTGCTTTTTCGATGGCATATTGCGCCACGTTGCCGGAGCCGGAGACCGCCACGCGCATGCCTTCGAAGCCTAAGCCGTGGCGTTTCAGCATCGCTTCGGTGAAATAGACCAGACCGTAGCCGGTCGCTTCCGGGCGGATCAGGCTGCCGCCGAAGGAGAGTCCTTTGCCGGTAAAGACGCAGGCGCTGTTGTTTGAGAGCTTTTTCATCATTCCGGCCATAAAGCCCACTTCACGCCCGCCCACGCCGATATCACCGGCAGGGACGTCGGTATCCGGGCCAAGGTGGCGATAAAGCTCGGTGATCAGCGCCTGGCAGAAACGCATCACTTCGCCTTCGCTTTTGCCTTTCGGGTCAAAATCGCTGCCGCCTTTACCGCCGCCCATCGGCAGGGTAGTGAGCGCGTTTTTAAAGGTCTGCTCAAAACCAAGGAATTTCAAAATCGACAGGTTCACTGAAGGGTGGAAGCGCATCCCGCCCTTAAACGGCCCGATAGCCGAGTTAAACTGCACGCGCCACGCGCGGTTGACCTGCACCTGATTGCGGTCGTCCACCCACGCCACGCGGAACTGGATCACGCGCTCAGGCTCGACGAGGCGCTCAAGCAAAGACATCTGACGATAACGTGGGTTTTGTTCCAGGAAGGGCCACAGGGTGGTCATTACTTCACGTACGGCCTGCGCAAACTCGCTCTGATGCGGGTCGCGCTGCTGAACATGGGTGAGAAAACTTTCCAGAGTGCGTGTCTGATCCATAGATATAAGAACCTCTTATGATAATTTCCGTATGTGTCTTATACGATTTGTGTTGTTTTTTTGACTATACCACCCGTACCGCTTTGCGAAGCAAGCAGAAATTTATGTCGAAAGGGAAATTAATGACCTGTGCGGCGTCATAACCAAAAGCGATGACGAGATAAATTAAAGGTTCCGCGATGATTAACCGTTATAGTCATTATCAGGACACAACAGGAAGAGAAGTCTATGAACCGTTACGTGATGACCGCGTTATGTTTGATGCTGAGCGCTGGCGCGCAGGCTGACCGCATTCGCCCGGATGTGGAAGTGAACGTACCGCCGGAGGTCTTTAGCTCCAGCGGCCAGAGAGCGCAGCCCTGTAACCAGTGCTGCATCTATCAGGATCAGAACTACTCAGAAGGGGCGGTGGTGAAAGCGGACGGCATCCTGCTGCAGTGCCAGCGCGATGAACGCACCATCAGTACGAACCCACTGGTCTGGCGTCGCGTAAAAGAATAAAGGCTTCCAGCAGCGGAATATCCGCCGGGGCTAAGGGGTAGTCAAACGCCTCTTCAGGCGTACACCACACCAGGGCGCTGTGGTAGTGCGCCGTTAGTTCACCGCTGAAGTGGGGCACGTGCCAGGCGTGTAAATGGATTATCCGCTGTGACACCTCCCGCTGGTGGCTTGCCACGTAGTACGACGGTTGCGCGTGGATCCCCAACTCCTCCTGCAGCTCGCGGATCAGCGCTTCGGGCTGCGTTTCTCCGGCTTCCACCTTTCCACCGGCAAACTCCCACAGGCCCGGCTGATCGGCATGCATGGGGCGCTGCGCCAGTAAAATTTTATTGTCTTTTTCGATGATTGCCGCAACGACATCGAGTGTTTTCAGCATGGTCGTCAATACTTGATAGCGAAAAGCACCATATTATCGTGCCCTTTCCAGGAGTCCAGTCATCAGGAGAATCACGTGAAAGAGACATCCACCTGGGTTGCCCCGGTTGAATCCCTTCCCGCCAGCCTCAAACCCATTGCCGCCCTGCAGAAAAAACACTTTGGCGCAGTGCTTAACCCCACGCGCTGGTGGGGACGTATGCCGCGCCTGTTCTGGCTGGTGGCGCTGTTTGTCGGGTTTCTGGAGCGACGCAACGCTCGTCTGACGCCGGTGCTGCGCTCGCTGCTGATGACGCGGGTATCCCAGCTCTGTCACTGTGCATTTTGTATTGATGCCAATAGCCTGCGTCTTGCCGAACGCGCGGGCGCGCTGGATAAAGTGCAGGCCGTGAGTCAGTGGCGTGACGCCGCGCTTTTCAATGAGCAGGAGCGCGCGGCGCTGGCCTACGCGGAGGCCGTGACCGCCACGCCGCCGCAGGTGGATGAGGCGCTCAAACGCGAGCTCAAACGCCTTTTTACCGATGAGACGATTAGCGAAATGACGGCGCTGATTGCGTTTCAAAACCTTTCGGCCCGCTTTAATGCCGCCCTTGATATCCCGGCGCAGGGATTGTGCGACACGTTTAAAGGAAAGCCGCATGCTTGATCGACATTTTCACCCCCGGGTAAAGCCCGCCCTTAACCGGCTGGCCTCCTGGCTGGATAAACCCGGCATCACGCCCGATGGCTTAACGTTGACCGGATTTGCCGCAGGCGTGCTGACGCTACCGTTTCTGGCGCTTGGCTGGTATCCGGCGGCCCTGGTCGCCATTGTGGCTAATCGCCTGCTGGATGGCCTGGACGGCGCACTGGCACGCCGCAGAGGGCTGACGGATGCGGGCGGGTTTCTGGATATCGCGCTCGATTTTCTGTTCTACGCGCTGGTGCCGTTTGGTTTTGCCCTCGCGGCTCCCGCTAAGAATGCGCTGGCCGCGGCCTGGCTACTGTTCGCCTTTATCGGAACCGGCAGCAGTTTTCTGGCCTTTGCCGCTCTGGCGGCGAAACACAATATCGATAACCCCGGCTATGCGCACAAGTCGTTTTACTATATCGGCGGATTAACGGAAGGGACGGAAACCATCGTGCTGTTTGTGTTGTGCTGCCTGTTTCCGGCGCACTTCACGCTTCTCGCGTGGGTATTTGGCGCGTTGTGCTGGCTGACCACCACAACGCGCATCTGGAGCGGGTATCTGACGCTGCGTTCACTCACGCCCTAGCGCGAACTGTCGGGTCCGCGTTCGCCAGACGACACCGGGTTTTGCGGGTGGCTGCTCCATTCGTACCAGCCACCGTCATAGACGGAGATGTTTTTCCAGCCCATCGCCCGGGCATACATAAAGCCCTCAGAGGCTCGCCAGCCGGTACCGCAATAAAAGGCCACGTGCTGTTCCGGCAGGATGTTCCAGCTTTTCCACATGGCGGCGATGTCATCGGCGCTGCGCATGGTGCCGTCCGGGTTATGGAAATCTTCCATATGGGTGGCATCGCTTCCGGCATGACCCCAGCGGGCACCGGCAATTTCACCTTTGGGTTTGATGTAGCTGTAGCCGCTGGTTTCGCCAGTAAACTCCGGCCACGAGCGAATGCTGACCAGCGAGGCATCCTGGCGATGCAGCATCCCGCGCGCCTGCGCCATATCAATCATCAGCTGTGGCTGACCGGGGATCGGCGCGCCGAAATCGGGAGCGGGTTTGACATCAGCAGGCATCCCTCTTTCCACCGGCAGGTTGGCCTCTGACCACGCTTTCCAGCCACCATCAAGAATACGCACGTCCTTCACGCCCGCGTAGAGCATAATTTGTGCCACGCGGGCGGCGGCATAGACATCGCGACCATACAGAATGACGGTGGTATCGTGACGGATCCCGTGTTTTGCCAGCATCGCTTTCAGTTTGTCGTCAGAAACCTTATTCCACAGCGGCTCGCTTTCCACTTCGTTGGTATCAATATAATCCGCGCCGGGAATGTGGTTCAGCAGATAGAACTTCGGCGCACCCCAGGCGGCTTCAATCACTTTCCAGTCACCGGCCGGGGCGGCTGCCACCGGTTTGCCCTGAGAAAGCTGATAAATCCACTGCGGGTAAACGAGCTGTTCAAAGTGCGGCAGGCGCTGCAGACGCTCAGGGGACTGCAGGGCATCGCTGAGAACGGAAACCCGGGGATAACCGGCTTTCTTCAGGCGGGCGCTCACCGCCTGGTTGTCAGCGTCACTGCCGTAGAGGGCGATAGTCGTTGTGGGGGTAAGCTGATGCTGTTTTGCCCAGCGGCCAATCTGGTCGTCGCTCATCGCGCTCAGCCAGGTGGCAGAGAGATTAAGCGCAGCGGGCTCGTGCCCGGAGGGGGCGCTCAGCGTTTGCGGCCAGCCGTTATAAAACGCACTGGCACGGGTATCGATCGCCGCGCCGTGCTGTTCCTGAAGCTGAGCCAGTGTGAGCGAATGGGGCATATCAGCGGCCATGCAAGAGAGTGAGGCGAGGCCGCAAAGCAGGGCCAGCGCGGTCAGTTGAGAAACACGTTTCATCGAATAACCTGACGTCAGTAAAAGAGGGGGGCATTGTCGTCTCTCCTGAAAGGTAAAACATTGCGTTAGCACATTATTGCCAGCGAGAAATCTCAATCACCTCGCCACCCGGCGGAATATCTTCATCGTCATGCGTGACCAGCACCACCGGGATATTGCGTGCGCGCAGGGCATCAAACACCCATGTCCGAAAGGACGACCGCAGTGATTTATCAAGGCGGCTAAACGGTTCGTCCAGCAACAACGCCTGCGGCTCGGCAAGCAGAGCCCGCAGCAGGCTCACCCTGGCACGCTCCCCGCCGGATAGCGTGGCCGGATCGCTGGCATAGTGGCGATTTAGCCCGGCTGAATCCAGAGCCCGTTGCACCTTTTCCCGGCGTGCGCGTCCGGTTATTCGCGCCGGTAACGCCAGCAGCAGATTTTGCCCGACGCTGTACTGGTCAAACAGCAGTGCGTCCTGAAAGAGAATCCCGATCCCGCGTTGCTCGACAGGCAGCCCGTCACAGCGGCGATCGTCAAGCCACAGCTCGCCCTGCGCCTGAAAGTCGTCAGACAGTGCCCCAACCATCCATGAGAACAGGGTCGATTTCCCGCTGCCGGACGGCCCCATCAGGGTGACAATTTCACCGCGAGGGACATAAAAGTTAACTTCACGGAACAGCGGCGCAATGGTGAGATTGTTGACCTTCAGCATTAACGTAATCCTCGTCGATAATGGCCTGCGAGCCGGGATAACAGTGCGGCAACGCCGAAGACGGCCCCTGTCACCAACAGAAGCCACAGCGCCCGGTTAGCCAGAATCGGGATGCTGCCGCCGCTGCTGAGCGCCACGGTTTCGGTGGTAAGGGTGCTGAAACGCCCCGCGCCGAGCCAGAGTGTTGGCATGTATTGCGCCATGCTGACCGAAAATCCGGTTGCAAACGCCAGCAGCGCGGGGCGCAACAGCAGGGGACATTTGATCAGGCAGAAGACTTTTGTCCGCCGCCAGCCAAGCGTTCTGGCCGTGAGGAGAAGCCGCGGATCGATGCGCCGCCAGGCGGGTTGCAGTATCAGCAGCATCCACGGCAACACCCACAGCAGATGACTCCAGAGCACGGCGGCGTACTGCCCGTCGATACCCAGCCATAACGCCACCCTGTATTGCCCAGAAACCAACGGCAGCGCAGGAAGGGCGAGAGGGAGCCAGACCCACAGCGCACCACGCCGCGGCCTCCATTCCAGCCAGAGCAGTATCATGATCAGGCCTATCAGGCTGGCAAGCAGGCCGAACGATAAACTGGCACGCACGGCGCTAACATCATCCCACTGGGCCAGCATCAGCAGCACTCCGGCGCAAAGCATGCCGCATGCGGGGAGGATTCCGCTGAGCATACGGGCGGGCGGCGCGAGGGGGAACGTGCGTCGCACCCCTGTCAGCGCAGGCAACGTGCGACGCCACGCCTTCCAGATACCGAACCCCAGCGCCGAAAGCACGGCCAGCAGCGCGAGCATCAGCAGGCAGAGCAGCATTCCTTTCGTTTGCTGCTGCACGTCGCCCTGGGTCAGCCACTGCCAGGCCAGTACCGTCAGGGTAGGCGGATTCCCCGGCCCCAGGATGATGGCGACATCCACAACAGAGAGGGACCAGGCGAGCACCGCCAGCATTGTGGCACCCAGCGCCGGCGCGATCTCCGGGATCACCAGCCAGCACAGTCGCTGTATTCGCCCGTATCCCAGGGTTTGCAACACGACATTCTGTCGACCCAGCCGGGTTTCAGGTAACACCGCGTATATCGCCCACAGCACGAAGGCACTCTCCTTGACGGCGAGAGTCAGCCCCAGCCCAATCCCGTAGCGATCCAACATCGGGGAGCAGCGTGTACAGAGCTGATAAAACAGACCGCCTTCGGCAAAAGTCAGCAACACGCTGGTGGCGAAGGCAACGTGGGGAACGGCCAGCAGCCACGGCAAACGGGTACACAGACGACGCCAGCGCTCACCGGGCCAGAGCGTGGTGACGAAAATCAGGGCGTTAAACAGGGCGCCGAGAGTGGCAATCAGCGTGGATACCAGGGTGGCAGCGAGCGCCTGCGGGATCTGCGGGTCGTCAAACAGGCGTTGCCAGTTTCCTGCCGACAGCGCCGGAGTCAACAGCATGGCGGCGGCGGGAACAAGCGGCAGATACACTGCCGCCATCGCCAGCCAGATGAGTGCGCTCAGCGGGTGCCGTAACGACGCAGCCATTCCTGCTCCAGCGCGTTAACCCAGGCTGCGTGTGGCTCCGCAAGCATCCGCGGAAGCCCTTGTGGCGTGTGGGCCTGAAACTGTTTTGCTTCATCTGCGGGCAGCGTGTTCGCCTGCAGTACGCTCGGATCGCCCCAGATAGCCGGGTCGGCTTTGCGGATCTGCGCCTGAGGTGAAAGCAGGAAATTGGCAACCACCTTCGCCCCCGCACTGGCGCTGGCGTTCGCCGGGATGGCAACAAAATGAACGTTACCGATCATCCCGTTGTGAAAACCAAAGCTGTAGCTGTCGGCAGGCAGTTCACCGCTGGCCACTTTTTGCAGCGCATGTGCTGGGTTAAAGGTCAGCGACAGGCTCAGACTGCCGCGGGCGAGCAGGGTATCCATCCGCGCAGGTGAAGGCGGGAAATCTTTTCCTTCTCGCCACAGCAGCGGGTGGAGTTTGTCGAGGTAGTCCCAGAGCGGCGTGGTAACCTGTGCAAAGGTGTCATCGGGCGCGCGTTTCAGCGCATCGGGCCGGGAGGTGAGCGTGAGAAGCAACTGTTCCAGAAACGCGGTGCCGGTAAAATCAGGCGGACGAGGATAGCTGATTTTACCCGGATGCTGCTGCGCCCAGGCCAGTAATGCCTGCGGGTCTGATGGCGGAGTGGGCATGCTCGCTTTGCGGGCGATAAAGGTAAGCTGCGCGCCACCCCACGGAGATTCTGCGCCCTCGGTTGGCAGGGCGAAATCTTCCGTGACCGGTTTGCCCGTGTCGACATAACGCCAGTTAGGCAGCGTCTGTGCCCATCCGGTTTGCAGCAGGTTAGCCTCTTTCAGCGTGCGGAAATTCTCACCGTTAACCCACAAAAGATCCACCGAGCCATGGGTCTTACGCCCGGCGGCAGCTTCTGTCTGGATCCGTTTTACCGCATCCGCGGCATCGGCCAGGTGGACAATGTTGAGGTTGATCGCGTAGTGCGTTTTCATCTCACCGCTGACCCAGTCGAGGTAGCGGTTAACCGCCTGATCGCCTCCCCAGGCGTTAAACCAGACGGTCTGGCCTTTGGCTTGTTCTTGGATAATGTGCCAGCTGTCGGCGGCACACAGAGGAGTGGTCAGCAGCAGACCGGTCAGAAACGCGCAAAAACGCACACGGCGCATAATGCCTCACTTTTTAAACGAAGAGGGGAGTCGGGAAAACAGCCATCGGCTCATCAGCGGTAATAACCCCAGTAGTGTAAAGGCTAACAGCATGCCCGGCGACAGAATATCGCGCAGCGAAGTGATTTTTCCCAGCTCGCGGCCGGCGTTGAGGAAGATAACCGTTGCGGGCAGCATGGCGAGCTGGCTGACCCACCAGTACCGACGCACCCCAATGCGGGTCAGCCCCATCAGCAGATTGACCAGAAAAAACGGGAACAACGGCATCATCCGCAGGGCGAATAGATACCCTGCGCCGTCACGCGCCATCCCGGCGTTCACCGTTTTCATCTGTTGGGCAAACCGTCGCTGAACCCAGTCGCGCAGCAGATAACGGCTGGCGAGCATCGCGAGCGTGGCGCCGAGCGTGGAGGCAAACGACACCAGCAGCGTCCCCTTCCACAGCGTAAACAGCGCGCCGCCCAGCAGAGTCAGTATCGCGGCACCGGGGATAGAGAGGGCGGAAACGACCACATAGAGCGCAAAAAAGATCAGCGCACTTTGCTGCGGGGCGTGTTCGACGCAGGCGAGCAAGGTCTGCTGATGCGTTTTGACGGTTTCAAGAGAGAGCGTGCCCGGAGGAAGAGTGAGCCACGTCAGCATAAAGGCGCCCAGCAGGGCGCACAGTACGACAATTTTTCGAATGTTCACACGGGGTTACAGTTTGAATTTCGCCCACACCGGCGCGTGGTCCGACGGTTTTTCCATGCTGCGGATATCGTAGTCGATCCCGGTTTCAATGCAGCGTTCCGCCAGCGGGGAGCTTGCCAGCAGCAGGTCTATGCGCAGCCCGCGGTTGTCATCAAAGCCTTTTGAGCGGTAATCGAACCATGAGAAGCGATCCTGGGTGTCCGGGTTAGCCGTGCGGAAGGTATCCACCAGACCCCAGCTCAGCAGGCGATCCATCCACTCGCGCTCTTCCGGCAGGAATGAACATTTGCCGGTGCGCAACCAGCGTTTGCGGTTCTCTTCACCAATGCCGATATCCAGATCGGTCGGGCTAATATTCATGTCGCCCATGATCAGCACCGGATTCTCTTTTTTCAGTTCGGTGGTCAGGTAATCCTGCAGATCCTGATAAAACTTCGCTTTCGCCGGGAATTTGGTCTCATGGTCACGGCTCTCCCCCTGCGGGAAATAGCCGTTGATCACGGTGATATTGCCGAGCGCTGAAGGAATTTCCGCCATGATGATACGGCGCTGCGCTTCTTCGCCATCACCCGGGAAGCCGCGGCGGACGGAAACCGGCGTCTCTTTGGTCAGCAGGGCAACGCCGTAATGCCCTTTCTGTCCGTGATAAAAGACGTTGTAACCCAGTTTCACCACCTCTTCGAGGGGAAACATATCGTCGTGAACTTTTGTCTCCTGCAGGCCGATCACATCAGGCTGATGTTGTTCAACAATCGCTTCAAGCTGGTGAGGGCGGGCACGCAGGCCGTTGATATTAAAAGAGACAAATTTCATAGTCGCTGCCAGTGCAAGGTGAATAGTGCATGGATGGTAGCAGAATTTGCGTCGTCTGTTACGGGGATTGACCAATAACTGCGACAGATAATGCCAACGGTGCAATATTTGCACCATTCTGACGCGCTTCGCCCTTAAAAGGGGCGTAAATGGCCGATAAATTTCGCGAGCGATCACAATTCCAGAATTATATTTGGCCTCTGCATACTCTTTCTGATTTTCATGCGGCAAAGCGCCGCTTGTCGTAAAAATATTCACTTTTTATGCACTAACAGTGAATAACTCCATATTGTAACTTATTGATATTCTGTTACCCCCACCCGTTTATGCATTTTTATCGCTGGCTGGCACGAAGGCTGCAATCTACATTCACAGTGCAAACACTCAATTATTTAACATTCAAATAACCTTTTATTTACCGGATGAGGTCGCTATGTCTCTGTCAATTACGCGTGAAAATTTCGATGAATGGATGATGCCGGTTTACGCTCCGGCGGCTTTTATTCCGGTTCGTGGGGAAGGCTCGCGCCTGTGGGATCAGCAGGGTAAAGAGTATATCGACTTTGCGGGCGGGATTGCGGTTAACGCGCTGGGCCATGCACACCCGGCGCTGCGCCAGGCGTTAAACGACCAGGCGGCGAAGTTCTGGCACACCGGGAACGGCTATACCAACGAACCGGCGCTGCGTCTGGCGAAAAAACTGATCGACGCGACGTTTGCGGAGAAAGTCTTTTTCTGCAACTCGGGCGCGGAGGCGAACGAAGCGGCGCTGAAGCTGGCACGCAAATATGCGCACGATAAATTCGGTGTGCACAAGAGCGGGATTGTGGCCTTTAAGAACGCGTTCCATGGCCGCACGCTCTTTACCGTCAGCGCAGGGGGGCAGCCGTCCTACTCGCAGGACTTTGCGCCGCTGCCGCCGGATATCCGCCACGGGGTGTATAACGATCTGCAGTCAGCCCGCGAGCTGATCGACGACACCACCTGCGCGGTGATCGTCGAGCCAATGCAGGGAGAAGGCGGTGTGCTGCCCGCACAGAAAGCGTTCCTTCAGGGGCTGCGCGAACTGTGCGATCGTCATAACGCGGTACTGATTTTCGATGAAGTGCAGACCGGCGTTGGCCGTACCGGTGAGCTGTATGCGTATATGCACTACGGCGTAACGCCGGACGTTCTCTCAACGGCGAAAGCGCTGGGCGGCGGCTTCCCGATTGGCGCGATGCTGACCACCGATAAATTCGCCAGCGTAATGGTCGTGGGCACGCATGGCACCACTTATGGCGGTAACCCGCTGGCAACGGCCGTGGCCGGACAGGTTCTGGATATCATCAATACCCCGGAAGTGTTGAAGGGGGTTAAACAGCGTCACGACTGGTTTGTGGAGCGTCTGAACGCCATTAACAGCAAGACCGGTCTGTTTAAAGAGATTCGCGGCCTGGGGCTGTTAATTGGCTGCGAACTGACGCCGGAGTTTGCCGGAAAAGCTAAACTTATTTCACAGGAAGCGGCGAAACAGGGGGTGATGGTGCTGATTGCCGGTGCCAACGTGGTGCGTTTTGCCCCTGCGCTGATTGTCAGCGAGGAAGAGGTGAGCACCGGTTTAGACCGTTTTGCGCTGGCCTGTGAACGTGTGAAATCCGGGGTGTCATCATGATGGTCATCCGTCCCGTTGAGCGCGGCGATCTCGCCGGGCTCATGCAGCTTGCCGGTAAGACGGGGGGCGGGCTGACCTCGCTTCCTGCCGATGAAAAAACGCTGTCGGCGCGCATTGAGCGCGCCCTGCAAACCTGGCAGGGGACGTTGCCAAAAAGCGAACAGGGCTATGTGTTCGTGCTGGAAGATACCGACACGGGGACCGTAGCCGGGATCTGCGCCATCGAAGTGGCCGTTGGTCTTAATGACCCGTGGTACAACTACCGCGTGGGCACCATGGTTCATGCCTCAAAAGAGCTGAACGTCTATAACGCGCTGCCGACGCTGTTTCTCTGTAATGACCACACCGGTGCCAGCGAGCTTTGCACGCTGTTCCTTGATCCGGCGTGGCGTAAAGAGGGCAACGGGTATCTGCTCTCCAAATCGCGCTTTATGTTTATGGCCGCTTTCCGCGATCGTTTTAACGAAAAGGTGGTGGCCGAAATGCGCGGTGTGATCGACGATAAAGGCTATTCGCCGTTCTGGGAGAGCCTGGGCGAGCGTTTCTTCTCGATGGAGTTCAGCCGGGCAGACTATCTGTGCGGCACCGGGCAGAAAGCGTTTATCGCTGAGCTGATGCCGAAACACCCTATCTATACACATTTCTTAACCCCGGAAGCGCAGGCGGTGATTGGCGAAGTCCATCCGCAAACGGCGCCTGCCCGCGCGGTGCTGGAAAAAGAAGGCTTCCGCTACCGTAACTATGTCGACATCTTTGACGGTGGGCCGACGCTGGAGTGCGACATCGACCGCGTGCGCGCGATCCGTAAAAGCCGACTGGTTGACGTCTCTGAAGGTCAGCCCGCGCCGGGTGACTGGCCGGCGTGCCTGGTGGCGAACGAAAATTACACCAACTTCCGCGCCATGCTGGTGCGTACCAACCCGAAATGTGAACGTCTGGTGCTGACGGCTGCAGAACTGGATGCCCTGAAATGTAATGCCGGCGATACGGTTCGCCTGGTGCGACTCTGCCCTGAGGAGAAAACAGCATGACTTTATGGATCAACGGAGACTGGGTAACGGGCGAAGGCGAACAGCGAGTGAAGACCAATCCGGTCGGCAACGAGGTGCTCTGGAAAGGTAATGATGCCAGCGCCGGGCAGGTTGAACAGGCCTGCCACGCCGCGCGCCGCGCGTTTCCGGCGTGGGCGAAACAGCCGTTCACTGTGCGCCAGGGGATTGTCGAAAAGTTTGCCTCTCTGCTGGAAGCGAATAAAACCGAGCTGACCCGCACGATCGCCCTGGAGACCAGCAAGCCACGCTGGGAAGCGGCGACTGAAGTGACGGCGATGATCAACAAAATCGCCATCTCGGTAAAGGCGTACCATACCCGCACCGGCGAGCAGCATACCGAAATGGCTGACGGCGCGGCCACGCTGCGCCATCGCCCCCACGGCGTACTGGCGGTGTTTGGCCCCTACAACTTCCCGGGGCATCTGCCAAACGGGCATATTGTGCCCGCACTGCTGGCGGGAAATAGCGTCATTTTCAAACCGAGTGAATTAACGCCGCTGACCGGTGAGGTGGCGGTGAAGCTCTGGGAGCAGGCGGGTTTGCCGCCGGGCGTGCTGAACCTGGTGCAGGGCGGGCGTGAAACCGGCCAGGCGCTGAGCGCGTTAAGTGATATTGATGGCCTGCTGTTTACCGGCAGCGCCGGGACGGGCTATCAGCTGCATCGCCAGCTGGCCGGGCAGCCGGAAAAAATTCTGGCGCTGGAGATGGGGGGGAACAACCCGCTCATTGTGGAAGATCCTGATGATATGGACGCGGCAGTCCACCTGACCATCCAGTCGGCCTTTATTACTGCCGGCCAGCGCTGCACCTGTGCGCGTCGTCTGCTGGTGAAGCGCGGGGCGCAGGGCGATGCGTTCCTCAGGCGTCTGGTTGAGGTGAGCGCGCGTCTGGTGCCTGCGACGTGGGATGCCGACCCGCAGCCGTTTATCGGCGGGCTCATCTCCGAACAGGCGGCGCTGAACGTTCTGAAAGCCTGGCAGGACCATGTCTCACGCGGCGCGAAAACCTTGCTGGAGCCGAAGCAGGTTCAGCCGGGCACGTCGCTGCTGACGCCAGGCATTGTTGAGATGAGCGGCGCGAGCAACGTGCCGGATGAAGAGGTCTTTGGACCGCTGCTGTGCGTCTGGCGCTATGACGATTTTGACAGTGCCATTGCGATGGCCAACAACACCCGCTACGGCCTGTCGAGCGGTCTGATTTCACCGCAGCGCGAGAAGTTTGATCAGCTGCTGCTCGAAGCGCGCGCCGGGATTGTTAACTGGAACAAACCGCTGACCGGTGCCGCGAGTACCGCCCCGTTTGGCGGCGTAGGAGCTTCCGGGAACCATCGCGCCAGCGCGTGGTATGCCGCAGATTACTGCGCGTGGCCGATGGCGAGCCTGGAAACACCTGCGCTGACGCTGCCGGAAACGCTGAGTCCGGGTCTGGATTTTAGTCAGGGAGATCGCCATGAAAGCGCGTGAAGTCAATTTTGACGGCCTGGTGGGACTGACGCACCACTATGCCGGGCTCTCCTTTGGTAATGAAGCCTCGACGAAACACCGTTTTCAGGTCTCCAACCCGAAACTGGCGGCAAAGCAGGGGCTGCTGAAAATGAAGGCGCTATCGGACGCGGGTTTTCCGCAGGCGGTGATCCCGCCGCAGGAGCGTCCAAACGTGGCGGTGTTACGTCAGCTTGGTTTTAGCGGCACTGATGAACAGGTGGTGGAGAAAGCGGGAACGCAGACGCCACACCTGCTCTCGGCGGCGAGTTCTGCCTCCTCAATGTGGGTGGCCAATGCGGCGACCGTCGCACCCTCTGCCGATACGCTGGATGGCAAGGTCCATTTGACGGTGGCGAACCTGAACAACAAATTCCACCGCGCCACCGAAGCGGAGACCACGGAGCGCGTGCTGCGCGCCATTTTCCATAATGACGCCCATTTTGCTGTCCATCCGGCTCTGCCGCAGGTGGCGATGTTTGGTGATGAAGGTGCTGCCAACCATAACCGTCTGGGCGGCGATTACGGCGAACCGGGGTTACAGCTGTTTATTTACGGGCGGGAAGAGGGCGGCCATTCAGCGCCAACCCGCTACCCGGCCCGCCAGACGCTGGCGGCAAGCCAGGCCGTGGCGCGTCTGAATCAGGTCAATCCGTCGCAGGTGATTTTTGCCCAGCAGAACCCGCATGTGATCGACCAGGGCGTGTTCCATAACGACGTGATTGCCGTCTCTAACCGCCAGGTTCTGTTCTGCCACGAGCAGGCGTTCGCCCATCAGGAGAAACTCCTCGCCACGCTGCATGAACGCGTGCCCGGGTTTACGCCGATTCAGGTGCCGACGCAGGCGGTGAGCGTGCAGGATGCGGTTGAGACCTACCTCTTTAACAGCCAGCTGTTGAGCCGGGACGATGGCAGCATGATGCTGGTGCTGCCGCAGGAGTCCAGCGATCACCCGGGCGTGTGGCGTTATCTGACTGAACTGGTGAAAGCCGATAACCCGATTGCGGAACTGCGCGTCTTTGATCTGCGCGAGAGCATGGCAAACGGGGGCGGTCCGGCCTGTTTACGCCTGCGCGTGGTGCTGACGCCTGACGAAATGCAGGCCGTTAACCCGGCAGTGATGATGAATGAGACGCTGTTTAATACCCTGAACGACTGGGTGGATCGCTACTATCGCGACCGGTTAACGCAGGCCGATCTGGTTGACCCGCAGCTGCTGCGCGAAGGCCGCGAGGCGCTCGACGCGTTAACCTCAATCCTGCAACTGGGTTCGGTTTACCCGTTCCAGCGCTAAAGGAGGCGCTATGGAAAATTTACTGGCGCTGACGCTGGCCGACGAAACGCCCTCACAACGTGAGGGGGAGGGCCCCTCATTCCACTGGCGGTGGCTGGGGCGCGGCGTGCTTGAACTGACACCGACCGCCAGGAGTGAACTGTCGCTTCTGCTCTCAACCGGCATTCACGGCAATGAAACGGCGCCCGTCGAGATTGTCGACCTGCTGCTGCGCGCGTTGTATAGCGGGGAGATCGCGCTGCACTGCCGTCTGCTGGTGGTTCTGGGAAACCCGCCTGCGCTGGCGCAAAACAAACGCTATCTGGTGAGCGACATCAACCGCATGTTCGGTGGCCGCTGGTCGCAATTCCCACAAAGTGATGAAACGGCACGGGCGCAGTGGCTGGAGCAGATTGTCACCTCCTTTTTCACCGACGCGGGGCCATCGCGCTGGCATCTCGATCTGCATACGGCGATCCGCGCCTCGTATCACGTGCGTTTTGGCGTACTGCCGCAGCGTAATCAGCCCTGGGAGGAAGATTTTCTGCGCTGGCTGGGGGATGCGGGGCTGGAAGCGCTGGTCTTCCATCAGTCGCCGGGGGGGACCTTCACGCACTTTACCTGCGAATGTTTCGGCGCGCTGGCCTGCACGCTGGAGCTGGGAAAAGCGCTGCCGTTTGGGCAAAACGATCTTACGCGCTTTGCCCCGACGCATCTTGCGCTGCATGCGCTGCTGGGGGGGACGGTGCCGGAGCACACCAGCCAGCCCGTCGAGCGTTATCGGGTTGTGCAGCAGATCACCCGCCGTAGCGAGGCTTTCCAGCTACACATGGCGGCCCACACGCTCAATTTTACGCCGTTTCGCAAGGGGGCATTACTGGCGGAGGACGGCGACGAGCGCTATGAGGTGCAGAAAACAACCGAATATGTGCTGTTCCCCAACCCGTCGGTAGCCTTTGGTCTGCGGGCCGGGCTGATGCTGGAAAAAGTGTCCTGATCGTGTCCCCTCCTGTCTGCGGGAGGGGAATATTAAAACTATATTCTTAACGATTAAGGCGATCGTATTTTCTTTGCAGAATATTCCTGGATAATTGCTTTATTATTAAACGGCAGTTGGTTATACTTCTGCACAATCTCTTAATAATCAGCTTATTGCATATTTTTGTTGCAACTCTCCACGCTTTATCCTTATTTCCTCCATATTTGGCGAAAATTTGTTTTTTACACTTTCATTGTTTTACCGTTGCTCTGACTAATTGACAATAAACCCCGTAAAGTTAATCTCGTCAACACGGCATAGCGCCGAAGAATAACTGAAAGTAAGGAAATAAATTATGCGTAAGTTTACTGCACTGTTTGTTGCTTCTACCCTGGCTCTGGGCGCTACCAGCATGGCGTTCGCCGCAGATACCGCAACCACCACTGCCGCGCCTGCTGAAGGCAAAATGATGATGCATCACAAAGGCAAGCCGGGTATGCACGAGATGATGATGTTCAAAGATCTGAACCTGACGGATGCGCAGAAACAGCAGATCCGCGACATCATGAAAAGCCAGCGTGACCAGATGAAACGTCCTCCGCTGGAAGAGCGCCGCGCGATGCATGACATTATCGCCAGCGACAGCTTCGATAAGGCAAAAGCCGAAGCGCAGATCGACAAAATGGCTGAGCAGCATAAAGCCCGCATGCTGGCTCATATGGAAACCCAGAACAAGATCTACAACATTCTGACGCCGGAACAGAAAAAACAATTTAATGCCAATTTTGAGAAGCGTCTGACAGAACGTCCGGCAATGGAAGGTAAAATGCCAGCACCAACCGAATAATCGGTTCACTCTCTTAAGACCGCCGGGATCCTGTCTACAAAAGCGCAAATGCTGTGGACAGGACCGGCGGTTTTTTCTTTCTTACCCTCTTGTCTGCCGCAACAGGCGCGGTATTCTCCTGTCATCGCTTCAGAGAATTCATGACGTTAGATTTTTTATCAGCGTCCCGCTAAGGCTTGCCCGCTCTGCTGCCGATACTACGTCTGTAACTATTCAATCATAACAAACAAGACAGCAACGATAGCGATATCCTTGCCCTGGCGCTCGTTGCGCCATTCAGGAGTGGTGATGGAGTTCTTTGATATCCGTAAAATGCCGGTCAGTCTCTGGCGCAATGGTGCTGGTGAGACGCGCGAAATTTGTTGTTTTCCTCCCGCGACGCGCGATTTTTTCTGGCGTGCCAGCATTGCGACCATCGCCAGCAATGGCGAATTCTCCTCCTTTCCCGGTGTTGACCGGGTTATCACCCTGCTGGAAGGGGGGGAAGTGACGCTGGATGCCGGTCAGGCGTTTTGCCATACCCTGAAGCACCATCAGCCCTTTTGTTTTTCCGGCGACCAGCCGGTAAAAGCGCTGTTAAGCGACGGGCAGATGTCGATGGACTTCAACATCATGACCCGGCGGGATTGCTGCCAGGCGAAAGTGCGGGTGGCAGACCGCACCTTCACTACCTTTGGCTCACGCGGGGGTGTAGTCTTCGTCTTAAGCGGTGCGTGGCAGTTGGGGGATAAATTGCTGACAGCCGATCAGGGCGCGAGCTGGGAGGAGGGAACCCACACCCTGCGTTTGCTGGAATCGCACGGCAGGTTATTATTCAGCGAAATCAACTGGCTGCCTGGTCATTAAGCACAATAACGTCAAACTCGCCGGTCAGCACGGGCTTACAGAGAATTTTGTAGCCATCATGGTCGAAGCCGGCGGGTGTGCGTAACAGGGTGGCGGCCTCCTGCAGATTATCGACCGCCCCCAGCCAGAACCAGTTATGAACGATGTGGTACTGCGTCATCGTCTCTCCCACCTCTTTTAGCGCAACGGCCCCTTCCCACGGCCAGCACTTCACGCTGATGGCCGCCAGCCCGCCAAGAAGCCGGGCGTGATGATCCTCGACGCTCTCTTTGCCGCAGCAGGCACCCGCACAGCGTTTGAGCGCAGAGCGGAAACAGGCGCGTCCACGGGTGGTGGCCTCCAGCCCCAGCAGGCTATAGCAAAGCTGCTGCTCGTCCGCCAGCGTTTGCAGCGCCTGTAGCGCCGCACGTTTGTTGGCGAACAGGCCGTACAGATTCGGTGCGTGCGAAAAATCGACGTCGCGCGCATAGACAACCTGCGGTTTGCCCGCGGTTATCTGCAGCGAGCAGAGCTGACGATTGCGGCGCAGACGCTTATTAAACAACGGCTGTTGCTCTTTGATCAGCCGGGCTTCCAGTAAGAGCGCTCCCATTTCCCCTGCCGTCGGATACCAGCTGATGCGTCGCGACTGGCGGAGCATGGCGGCTTCGTCCGGCGTGCGCAGATGGGACAGCACCCGGCTGCGAATATTCACGCTTTTGCCGATATAGAGCGGCAGGGTGTCGCTTTCGCCATGAAAGATGTACACGCCCGGCTGTTTAGGTAATTCCTCAAGCCAGGGGCGGAGATGTTCGGGATATTCATAGATAGCCGCCGCTTCAAACTCCAGACGCGGGGCTGATTGACGCCTGCTCACATACGACTCCATATACTGTTCAGGTATACAGTGTAGCAGGTGTAGGGTGGTTAAAAAAGAGCCGGGTCGCCTGATGCTCTCACCCCAACCCTCTCCCTCGGGAGAGGGCGCAAACACTAAAAACGGTAACCTGGGTTACCGTTTTGCTTTTATTTCTTCCAGAAATCGTCAAACACGGTAATGGGTGGGCGGCGTTTGTGCTCGGTTTTCAGATACCAGCCTTCGATAATCTTCGCGATACTCTCGTCCAGTTTCTTGCCTTCCAGATAATCATCGATGTTGTCATAGGTCACACCGAGCGCCGCTTCATCCGGCAGGGAAGGGCGATCGTCTTCCAGATCCGCCGTTGGCGCTTTCTTGTATAAATGCTCCGGGCAGCCCAGCGCAGCCAGCAGTTGTTTACCCTGACGCTTGTTCAAACGGAAGATAGGGTTAATGTCGGTGCCCCCGTCGCCATATTTGGTGAAGAAACCGGTGATGGCTTCTGCCGCGTGATCGGTCCCGACAACCACGCCTTTGGTCATGCCTGCAATGCTGTACTGCGCTTTCATACGTTCGCGCGCTTTTTCATTGCCGCGCACAAAATCGCTCAGCTCAATGCCCGCTTCACGCAGCGCCTGTTCACTCGCCAGCACCGATCCTTTGATATTGACCGTCAGTACGCGGTCTGGCTGGATAAAGGCGATGGCATCCTGACAATCCTGTTCGTCTGCCTGCACGCCATACGGAAGACGCACGGCGATAAACTGCAGCGCTTCATCTCCCGTCTCTTCGCGCAGCTCTGAAATTGCCATCTGGCAAAGTTTGCCGGTCAGCGTCGAGTCCTGCCCGCCGCTGATGCCCAGTACCAGCGTTTTCAGAAACGAGTTCGTTTTTAAATAGGATTTTAAAAAATCAACGCTTCGGCGGATCTCTTCATTTGCATCTACCGCAGGCTTCGCGCCCAGCGCCTGAATAATCTCGTGTTGCAGAGCCATCACGCCCTCCATATGCAGACCATAAACAGAATGTGTTAACTGTTAAAACTAACCCTTCAGGCGTAAAACGACAAGGATCACAGTTTCGAGTGCGCTATTTTGCGGCGTTTTAGCAGCTTATCGTTGTTTTATTAGAATTTTCCGAAATTCGTCTGGCGTAACTCGCAAAGTTGAACAATAGTACTTTTTATCCCATGCTTAGATAACACGCTGATAAACAAGAGGACGGAATATGAACAAGAACGTAGCAGGAATTCTTAGCGCAGCGGCGGTACTGACTATGCTGGCAGGGTGTACGGCTTACGATCGCACCAAAGATCAGTTTACACAGCCGGTAGTGAAAGATGTCAAAAAAGGCATGACCCGTTCGCAGGTGGCTGCGATTGCCGGTAAGCCTTCGTCAGAAGTGACCATGATCCACGCGCGTGGTACCTGCCAGACCTATATCCTGGGTCAACGTGATGGTAAGGCAGAAACCTACTTTGTTGCTCTGGATGACACCGGTCACGTCATCAATTCCGGTTACCAGACCTGTGCAGAATACGATACCGATCCGCAGGCACCTAAGGCGCAGTAACCCTGCTTGCCTGAGGATGTTAACAAGCCGGCCTTTGGGCCGGTTTTTTTATGCATACGTAAATCTTATTTCTTTGCGCGAATTATTTGCCTGAAATGTGAAGGTAGTCAACAAGCCAGGTCAATGAGAGACAATTTAGGCCTGTGCAGAATTATCCCCCCTCTGTACCATTACGTATACTCACTCCAACGATAAACAACAGTCAGCACATTACCTGTCAGCCAGGAGAGCGAGTCGAGTGATAGCGAGACGGCAGGTAGTCATAAAAGAGGGAAATCATGATGGAAAAGAAACATATCTACCTGTTCTGCTCTGCGGGCATGTCAACGTCACTGCTGGTGTCGAAGATGCGTGCACAGGCCGAAAAGTATGAAGTGCCGGTGGTGATCGAAGCGTTCCCGGAAACGCTGGCGGGTGAAAAAGGCCAGACCGCAGATGTTATTTTACTGGGGCCGCAGATCGCTTACATGTTGCCAGAAATTCAACGTCTGTTACCGAATAAACCGGTCGAGGTAATCGATTCAGGGCTGTACGGTAAGATTGATGGTTTAGGTGTACTGAAAGCTGCTGTGGCAGCAATTAAAAAAGCTGCTAATTAATTTTTATTTTTCCCGTCAAAGAGTTATTTCACACACAATACGCCGCGACATACGTTGCGGCATTTAAGGGTATTTTCCTATGAGTAAAGTCATCGCTTCACTTGAAAAGGTACTCCTTCCTTTTGCTGTTAAAATAGGAAAGCAGCCTCACGTTAACGCCATCAAAAACGGCTTTATTAAATTAATGCCGTTGACGCTGGCCGGGGCAATGTTCGTTTTAATTAACAACGTTTTTCTGAGCTTTGGTGAAGGTTCCTTTTTTTATTCATTAGGAATTCGGTTAGACGCTTCAACCATTGAAACCCTTAACGGTTTTAAAGCCATCGGCGGCAACGTATATAACGGTACGTTGGGTATTATGTCGCTGATGGCGCCTTTCTTTATTGGGATGGCATTAGCCGAAGAACGTAAGGTGGATCCACTGGCCGCGGGGTTATTGTCCGTTGCCGCCTTTATGACCGTCACCCCATACAGCGTGGGTGAAGCTTATGCTGTGGGTGCCAACTGGCTGGGTGGGGCAAACATTATTTCCGGTATCGTTATCGGTCTGGTGGTTGCCGAGATGTTCACCTTTATTATCCGTCGCAACTGGGTAATTCGCCTGCCAGATAGCGTACCGGGCTCCGTTTCCCGTTCATTTTCCGCGTTGATTCCAGGCTTCATTATTCTCTCCATCATGGGGATTATTGCCTGGGCGCTCTCTCACTGGGGCACAAACTTCCACCAGATCATCATGGACTCTATCTCTACGCCGCTGGCGTCGATGGGTGGCGTGGTCGGTTGGGCGTACGTGATTTTCACCTCCCTGCTGTGGTTCTTCGGCGTACATGGTTCACTGGCACTGGCCGCGCTGGACAGCGGTATCATGACCCCATGGGCACTGGAAAACGTTGCACTTTATCAGCAGTACGGCTCCGTTGATGCGGCGCTGGCAGCCGGTAAAACCTTCCATGTGTGGGCGAAGCCGATGCTGGACTCTTATATCTTCCTGGGGGGTACCGGGGCGACGCTGGGTCTGATCATCGCGGTCTTTATTGTCTCTCGTCGCGCTGACCATCGTCAGGTTGCGAAGCTGGCGCTGCCGTCAGGCATCTTCCAGATTAACGAGCCGATTCTGTTTGGTCTGCCTATCATCATGAACCCGGTGATGTTCATTCCATTCGTCCTGATTCAGCCGCTGCTGGCGGGGATCACTCTGACGGCCTATTACCTGGGCATTATCCCGCCTGTTACCAACATTGCGCCGTGGACCATGCCGGCGGGGCTGGGGGCGTTCTTCAACACCAACGGTAGCGTCGCGGCCTTCCTGCTGGCGATATTCAACCTCGGGATTGCAACACTGCTCTACATGCCATTCGTGGCGATAGCCAACAAAGCCGCGACCGTGATTGATGAAGAAGAGAGCGAAGAGGATATCGCCCTCGCACTGAAATTCTAAATATTGCCCGGCGCGGGGTAACCCGCGCCAGCGAAAAGGAGCTTAAAGATGTTAGATTTGGATAGTATCGTAGCCGAAGACGCCGTAGAGAACGATCTGGAAGAAGTGGTGATGGGGCTTATCATCAACTCCGGGCAAGCACGTAGCCTGGCGTATGCCGCCCTGAAGCAGGCCAAGCAGGGCGATTTTGCCGCCGCTAAGACCATGATGGATCAATCCCGTATCGCGCTGAATGAAGCGCACCTGGTGCAGACTAAGCTTATCGAAGGCGACCAGGGGGAAGGGAAGATGAAAGTCAGCCTGGTGCTGGTGCATGCACAGGATCACCTGATGACCTCGATGCTGGCACGCGAGCTGGTGGCAGAGTTAATTGAGCTTCACGAGAAGCTGCAGTAAGTCAGACTGAGTAGCAGGAGGTCAGCACGATGGAAATTAAAACCGCACTTGAACAGCAGCTGTTTAATGGCAAGAATTTTCACGTGGTTATTTACAACAAGACGGAGAGCGCCAGTGGTCTGCACCAGCATGACTACTACGAGTTCACGATTGTTCTGACCGGCCGCTACTATCAGGAGATTAACGGCAAGCGTGTCCTGCTGGAGCGCGGTGACTTTGTTTTCCTGCCGATGGGATCTTATCACCAGAGCTTTTACGAATTTGGTGCCACCCGTATTCTGAATGTTGGCGTCAGCAGACGTTTCTTTGAGAAACACTATCTGCCGCTGGTGCCGTTCTGCTTTGTGGCGTCACAGGTCTATCGCGTGAAAAACGAATTTATGACCTGGATCGAAACGGTGATCGCCTCGCTCAACTTCCGCGACAATGAGTTCGATGAATTTATTGAAACCGTGACGTTCTATGTGATGAACCGCCTTCGCCACCACCGTGAAGAGCAGCAGGTGAGCGACGACATTCCGCAATGGCTGCGCAGTACCGTCGAGTTGATGCACGACAAAGGGCAGTTCAGCGAGAATGCTCTGGAAAATATGGTGTCACTGTCCGGAAAATCCCAGGAATACCTGACCCGGGCGACACAGCGTTATTATCGTAAAACGCCCGTGCAAATTATTAATGAAATCCGCATTAATTTTGCCAAAAAACAGCTGGAAATTACCAACTACTCTGTCACCGATATTGCTTATGAGTCCGGTTACAGTAGCCCCAGCCTGTTTATTAAAACCTTTAAGAAATTTACCTCATTCACACCAAACAGTTACCGGAAGAATTTGACGGTAATTAATTAGTGCCTGGCGAGTTTATTCGCCACGAATATTGACTTGATTGCTTGCCCAAATAGCGGGAAGAGTCCGCTATACCTTGCAGGCGATTAACCTGATACGCTAAGGGAGATGTTATGCAAAAGAAATTAAAAGTCGTGACCATTGGCGGCGGCAGCAGCTATACCCCGGAATTACTGGAAGGTTTCCTGAAACGTTATCATGAATTACCGGTCAGTGAATTATGGCTGGTGGATGTTGAAGAAGGGCAGGAAAAGCTGAATATTATTTTTGACCTGTGCCAGCGGATGGTAGAAAAAGCCGGTGTGCCCTTAACCGTGCATAAAACCCTCGATCGTCGCCTGGCGTTGCAGGACGCTGACTTCGTTACCACACAGCTGCGCGTGGGCCAGCTCAAAGCGCGTGAACTGGACGAACGCATTCCGCTGAGCCACGGCTATCTGGGACAGGAAACCAACGGCGCGGGCGGCCTGTTTAAAGGTTTGCGCACCATCCCGGTCATTTTCGACATCATCAAAGATGTGCAGGAGATCTGCCCGAACGCATGGGTGATTAACTTTACCAACCCGGCCGGGATGGTCACCGAGGCGGTCTATCGCCATACCAACTTCAAGCGTTTTATCGGCGTCTGCAATATTCCGATTGGCATGAAGATGTTCATCCGCGACGTGCTGGAGCTGACCGACAACGACGATCTCTCTATCGATCTGTTTGGCCTTAACCACATGGTGTTCATCAGAGATGTGATAGTAAACGGCCAGTCTCGCTTTGCTGAACTGCTGGACGGCGTGGCTTCCGGCCGCCTGACCGCAGCATCCGTAAAAAATATCTTCGACCTGCCGTTCAGCGAAGGGCTCATCCGTTCCTTGAATCTGCTGCCATGCTCGTATCTGCTTTACTACTTCAAGCAGAAAGAGATGCTGGCCATCGAAATGGGCGAGTACTATAAAGGCGGTGCCCGCGCTCAGGTTGTGCAGAAAGTTGAAAAGCAGCTGTTTGATTTGTATAAAGATCCGAACCTGAACGTGAAGCCGAAAGAGCTTGAACAGCGCGGTGGAGCGTACTATTCCGACGCGGCGTGCGAAGTGATTAACGCCATTTACAATGACAAGCAGGCTGAGCACTACGTCAATGTGCCGCACCACGGCCATATCGACAATATCCCGACCGACTGGGCCGTAGAGATGACCTGTATCCTGGGCCGTGAGGGGGCAAAACCGCATCCGCGTATTACCCACTTTGATGACAA
Organism: Enterobacter sp. Lyrl_3; assembly: GCF_051948675.1. Taxonomy (NCBI): domain Bacteria; kingdom Pseudomonadati; phylum Pseudomonadota; class Gammaproteobacteria; order Enterobacterales; family Enterobacteriaceae; genus Enterobacter; species Enterobacter sp. Lyrl_3. Next base: position 356,589 of record NZ_JAYJLI010000002.1, on the reverse strand, counting down.
AGTGATGGGGCTCATCCATACCATCAAAGGGTTTGAAGTGGCGGCCAGCAACGCTGCGCTGAGCGGTGAGTTGAATGACGTGCTGCTGGCGTTGAACCTCAGCCCGCTGGTGCATTCCGACCGCGATGCGGAAGGGCTGGCCAGCGAGATGATACTGGCGCATGAAAAATGGCTGCCAAACTTTGCCGCCACGGTTGAGAAGCTCAAGCACCAACACCGTTAAGAGGACGTGCGATGGAAAACCTGCTGATCGTCAATGCTGATGATTTTGGCCTGTCTAAGGGGCAAAACTACGGCATTGTTGAAGCCTGCCGACGGGGTGTGGTGACCTCGACCACCGCGCTGGTGAATGGAGAGGCGATAGAGCACGCGGCGCAGTTGAGCCGTGAAGCGCCTGAGCTGGGCGTGGGCATGCACTTTGTGTTGACGCTGGGGAGGCCGCTTTCAGCGATGCCGGGCCTGACGCGTGACGGGCAACTCGGGAAATGGATTTGGGAACTGGCGGAGCAGGACGCGCTGCCGCTCGAAGAGATTGCCCGCGAGCTGGACTGTCAGTACAACCGTTTTGTTGACCTCTTTGGTCGCGAACCAACCCATATCGACAGCCATCATCATGTGCATATGATCCCGGCGATTTTTCCGCTCGTTGCGGATTTTGCTCAGCGTAAAGGCGTGGCGATGCGTGTGGATCGTGACGTGCGCGGGTTGCCGGACTTTGCCGTAACCACATCGGAGGGGTTCAGCAGCGCATTTTACGGTGAGGATATCGACGAAGCGCTGTTCCTGAAGGTGCTGGATGATTCCGCAGCCCGGGGGGAACGGTCGCTGGAGGTGATGGCGCATCCTGCGTTTGTCGATAACACCGTCCGTAAGAGCGCCTACTGCTGGCCGCGCCTGGCGGAGCTGGAGGTGCTGACGTCGCCGTCGCTGAAATACGCGATTGCCGAGCGCGGGTATCGGTTGGGGACTTTCGGGGATCTTTAAGACAAAGCCCAGTGGCGGCTTCGCCTTACCGGGCCTACAAAACCAGTCGAAATGTAGGCCGGGTAAGCGCAAGCGCCACCCGGCTTTTTTTACGCCGGTATCTGGTCAATCTTGCTGCTGCGCGACCAGACGCGGTGCGCGGCTAGCAGATCAAACAGCTTCGTCATAAACGCGTCGTCGACGTTATCGCCTTCCACAATCCCGTCTTCACCCTGATCGGCCACGTTCAGGCGTGCTTTAAACTGTCGCGCATCACCGGAAAGGGCGATCGGTTTCAGATGCTTATAGGCTTCAAGCAGATAATAGACCGCGTCACCGTTGCTCAGCAGGCTGGCAATATCGCCGCACGGCACAATCACCGCGTCCACTGTCAGGGATGGCGCACCGGCAAAGGTGGCGGCAACCGGCAGCACTGACCCGTCATCGGCAGTCACTTCACCCATTCGGGAGTAGAGCAATTTGGCGTGTACGCCTTTGGTTTTCAGCGCCTGCATGATCCCCAGCACGTCGCTGGCGCGAGTTTTGTCGTTAAGCAGGATCGCCACCACCCGGCCTTTAATCGAGCCTCCCGGCACCGCGTACAGGCTGAGCGCCGGATCTTTTTTCACCCCGTTGACCTCTTTTGGCGGGGCAAGATTGCGTTGCTCATCCGTCAGCGTAATGCCGAGGTTATCGGCCACGCTCTGGGCGAGTTGAATATCAATGTGTGCCAGCTGATCGACCACGCGCTCGCGGATGTAGGTCCGCACAACCTTGCTCAGTTCGAAGCTGAAGCCGCCGATAATATGCTGCTGCTCAATCGGTGTCTGGCTGTTCCAGAACAGGCGAGGGTGGGCGTAATACTCTCCAAATGACGGGCTGCGCTCGCGGATTTTGTTGCCGTCCACACGTTCCTGATACGACTCAAATCCACCCCGTTTCGGGCCAGGAGGCGTTTCGCGCGGCCAGTTATCGTTGATGGAGTTCGGCTCATAGTTGGCCGGGTTGGTATCAATATCCTGACGATGCATCCCGTCGCGCTGGAAATTGTGGTACGGACAGGTGGGGCGGTTAATCGGAATTTCATGGAAGTTCGGCCCGCCGAGTCGGCTGATCTGCGTATCGGTGTAGGAGAACAGTCGCCCCTGCAGCAGCGGATCGTTGGTGAAATCCAGGCCGGGGACGATATGACCGGGGTGGAAGGCCGCCTGTTCGTTCTCGGCAAAGAAGTTATCCGGGTTGCGGTTAAGCACCATTTTGCCCACCAGCTGAACCGGTACCAGCTCCTCGGGGATCAGTTTGGTCGGATCCAGCAGGTCAAAATCGAATTTGAATTCGTCCTCTTCCGGGATCAGCTGTAACCCCAGCTCATATTCCGGGAAGTCGCCCGCTTCAATGGATTCCCACAGCTCGCGGCGATGGAAGTCCGGATCGCGCCCGGTCAGCTTCTGGGCTTCATCCCACACCAGCGAGGCTTTCCCGGCGACCGGTTTCCAGTGGAAACGGACAAACGTCGCTTTGCCCTCGGCGTTGATCATCCGGAAAGTATGAATGCCAAACCCTTCCATGGTGCGATAGCTGCGCGGGATCCCGCGGTCAGACATCGCCCACATCACGTTGTGTAACGTCTCGGGTTGCAGGGAGACATAGTCCCAGAAGGTGTCATGCGCACTTTGTCCCTGCGGTATCGCCCAGTGGGGCTCCGGTTTTACCGCATGGACAAAGTCAGGAAATTTATGCGCATCCTGAATGAAAAAGACCGGGGTGTTATTGCCGACCAGGTCGAAGATACCCTCTTCGGTATAAAACTTGGTGGCAAAGCCGCGAATATCTCGCACGGTATCAGCCGAACCTGCGCCACCCTGCACGGTGGAAAAGCGCACAAATACGGGTGTGATCTTATCCGGGTCTGAAAGGAAGTCAGCTTTGGTGATTTCCTTCAGGCTCTTGTAAGGCTGGAAATAGCCGTGAGCGGCGGAACCGCGCGCGTGCACGATACGCTCCGGGATACGCTCATGGTCAAAGTGGGTAATTTTTTCCCGCAGGATGAAGTCTTCCAGCAGGGTCGGTCCGCGGGATCCCGCGCGCAGGGAATTCTGATCGTCAGCGATGCGCACCCCCTGATTGGTGGTCAACGCATAGCCTTCTCCGCCTTTGCGGTGTGGCTCGAGTGATTTTAGCTTCTCATTGCCGGTGTCCGGCGATTTCATGCTACCGGGCGCGGTCGGCTGCTCGCCAGGGGCTGAGGGGCCCGGTGAAGGGCGATGAGAGCCATCTTCAGGTGCAAGGGAGTCCATACCCGGCTGTGATTCTTCAGTGCCATGAATGGGTGATTGATGTGTGTTATCTTTGTTCGACATTGCACGCTTCTCCTTTATTCATTCCTAAAAAACCCTGTTAACTATAGAACAATGTACGGAAAGGGCAGGCGAACTCAGCTTTTTCAGACACCGCCTTAGTAAAAGAGGCGGTCCACCACACGCAAGGCACGACGCGTGGGGGCAGGATCGGCTATCATAGAAATTTCCTGCTTTCAGAATGTGCTTTAATGAACCAGTCGCTTATGAAACCTCTTCGTCAACAAAATCGCCAGGTTATTAGCTACGTGCCCCGTGTCGAACCCGCTCCCCCTGAACATGCGCTGAAGGTGGATGGCTATCGCGATGTCTGGCAGTTACGTGGCAAATATGTGGCCTTTGTGCTGATTGGCGAGCATTTCCGTCGTTCTCCGGTGTTTACCGTGCCGGAAGCGGCCCAGCGGTGGGCCATGCAGGTCCGTCAGGATGAAGAAATTCAGGAATAGTTTTTTATACAGAACATCCCGTTAGTAAAACGGGATGTATTGTTCCGATGAATATATGGCTATTATTCATCGGAAAATAAATGTGCATTCCTGTCTGGAATGTATATTTGAAAAAAATAACACTTCAGGGTTATCTTTTTTATATGATCCTGGTCACTAATTTTTTTGACACCTCCTAATGCTATGATTTAATGCTGAAAAAATAATGTAATATTTTAATTCATTAATTCTATCCTTTAAGTGTTGCGTCTGTTAAACACCTATGGGTCAGAAAAATGAATAAATCCTGTGCGTTGCAAAACGATGGTTTTCACTTTTCTCGTCTGGCTATCGCCATTCGAAATGCAATCCCTGTTTTAGTGCTGGCTTCAATGCCTGTTTATGCCGATACCGTTATTGATAGTCAAACCTCGTCCTATATATTGTCTGGCCCAGGTCCGTTTATAATGCCTGCACCTAACGATATTACTGTTAGCTCGGGTAGCGCAATCAGCGGCGATAATTCACAAAACTGGCTGGTAACCATTGATGATGGGGCGACGGTCAACGGTGGCTCATATGGCCTGAATCTGGGGTCCGCATCGCAAGGTACGGTGCTGAATCTCAGTGGTGATGTCACCACAACCGGCGGTGGTTCCGGCGGGAATGCCGCCGGGGTTAAGTTGAATAATGGCGGTACGCTGAATATTTTGTCTACCGGTTCTATCGACAGCAACAGCGACGGGATATTTTTGACATCGGGCGGTACGGTTAATAACAGTGGTGTAGTGAGCGGTGCCGATGGCGGAACGTCAGTCTATTTCAGTAATGGTACTGGTAGCTATGTGGGGGACAGTACTTCATCCATTGGCGGCGGGTACGGTATTATTGTCGACTCGGGCACCTCAACAATTAGCAACGCCGGTAAAATTGACTTACTGCATAATGGCGTTTGGTTCCGGGGTAGTTCCTCTGGCTCTGTCGATAACCAGGCGGGTGGCATAATTAATTCAACCAGCACCAGTAATTATGGGATTGATATAAGCGCATCAGGAACGGTGACTATTTCCAACGAAGGTTCTATTACTGGTAATACCGGGATCCTGTTAGGGACCAGCGGGCATACTCTGACAAACAGTGGCATTATTATCGGTTCCGGGGGAACCGCTATTTCGCTGACGGGGAATAATAACGCCGTCACCCTCGACACAGGGAGTAACATCACCGGCAATATCACGGCAACCGGAACCGGTAATACCCTGACGTTGAACGGGCAGGGAACGCTTAGCAGTAACGTCACGGGTGTACAAAGCATTACTGTCGCGGCAGATGTCGGCCAAAGCTGGATCCTTAGCGGCTCCTCGACTACGACGGGAATCACGAACCAGGCGCTGTATGTGCAAAGCGGCACTCTGATCCTTAATGGCGCACTGGACAACGGTGGTACCGGCGGGGGAACCACCATCAACGGCGATGCGGTCCTCCAGCTTGGTAATAATTCCGCCAGCGGCAGCGTAACGGGGAATATTGTTGATAACGGCACGCTACGCTTCTCCCGCAGCGATGACATTAGCTTTGCCAATTTCATCAGCGGCAGCGGGCGCGTCAACCAGGCCGGAAGCGGCCAGACCACGCTGACCAGCGCCAATACCTACACCGGCGGCACCGTTGTGGATGCGGGAACCCTGAACGCGTCTGATGTCGACGCTCTCGGAACCGGAAATGTCACCATCAATAATGCAGGGACGCTGGACCTCTCTTTCACCGGTGATGTTTTCACCAACACCATCACCAATAACGGTGTGCTGGATGTGATTGCCGCGGATAACTCACTCGACGGAAACATCTCCGGGACGGGGGAGAACCGCGTCAGCGCACTCAATACGACCTTCAATGGCGATAACAGCGGCTTTTCCGGTCTCTGGAATATCCTCAGCAGTGGCTCGATGTTTGCCAAAACGACGCAAAATCTGGGTGAGGGTGCGGTTCAACTGGCCGGGATATTGAACGTGGTCCCGGTGACAGGCGGTTTTCTTTTTAGCAATGCCCTCACCGGAGCCGGGATACTCAAAGTCGAATTGACGAGCGGCAACGCCTTTAATTTTGCCAGCAGCGTGGGAAACCTTTTTACAGGCACGCTGGAAATGGGCTCCGGCACCTTCAGCCTTGATGGTGATAACACCCTGGCGCTAACCAACGCCACGCTGCAGCTGGATTTGGGCGGGACCACCACCGTGGGGGCAGCCCAGCAAAATGTAGGTAACCTGACGCTAAACGGCGGCATTTTACGCTTCCCGGACCTGCCTGCGGGCACAATCAATACCGGACAGCTGAACATGCTTTCCGGCACCATCCGGGTTGATCCTGACGCCATTGTCGATACCAGTAATTTGTTGAAGGCAGACGATGGCGCGGGCGTGCAGCTGGTGACATCAACCAGCAACACCGGTGCGGCGTCAGCGCTGTCGCTTCAGGATTTAACCGGAAATACCTTAACCACCTCTGAGGCGAACGTCACGCAGGGGGGCAATACCGTGGCGGTGGCGACCTACGGTGATTTCGGCCTGACCGAGAGCGGTGGGCTGGCCGTCGGGTACACCTTAAGCCAGCTGGATATCCAGGCAGGGCAAACCTTAATCCTCTCTGGCGACGCGTCCACCCCTTCCGGCGCGGCAGATATGAAAGCGTTGCTGAGCGGCAGCGGTAATCTGGCGGTCAATGCGACCGACGCCATTACCCTGACAAACGCGGGCAATACCTATACCGGCACCACGACCGTGACCGGTGGCACCCTGCGCGCGGGTGCGTTAAACGTGATTGACGACAGCAGCCAGGTCACCTTAAACAGCGGAACTACGTTCGATCTGAACGGTTTCGATCAGAGCGTTAATAACCTCAGCGGTGCCGGAAACGTGACCCTGGGGGCAAATACCCTGACGGAGAATACCGCAGGCACCGTGACCTATGGCGGCGTAATCAGCGGCACCGGGGCAGTGACGGCCGCCGGAACAGGAACCTGGATCCTGACGGGGGATAATAACTGGACCGGTGGCACAACCATTGATTCTGGCGTATTACAGCTGGGGAGCGGCGGTACCACGGGGGGGATCACCGGCGATATCACCAACAACGGATCGCTGGTGGTCAACCGTTCCAGTGCCCTGACGCTGGGCGGAGCCATTGACGGGACGGGGACGCTAACCCAAAGCGGAACGGGAGAGACCACGCTGAGCGGGGCAAACAGCTACAGCGGCGGGACAACCGTCAGCGCCGGCACCCTGAATGCCGCCAGTGCGACGGCGCTGGGCACAGGCGACGCGACGGTCGGCAGCGGTGCGACGCTGGATCTCTCCTTCACCGGTGGAACCCTGACGAACAACATCGCCAACGCAGGTCTGCTGGCGGTCACCGGCGCGAATGCGACGCTTAGCGGCAGCATCACCGGGGCGGGCGAGAACCGCATCAGCGCCCTGAACACCACGCTGAGTGGCGATAACACCCTCTTTACCGGCAACTGGAATATCACTAACGGCGCTTCGGCGAACGTGACCGGCGGGCAAAACCTGGGGGATGCCGCCGTTAATCTGGACGGCACGCTGAATATTGCTCCGGCCAGTGGGGGATATACCTTTACCAACGCCCTGACCGGCGGGGGCCTGATGACCGCCACCGTGACAGGCGGCAACGCCTTTGCCTTTGATGGCACCGTCGGCAGCGCCTTTACCGGTACGCTGCAGCTCGGGCAAGGCACGTTTGCTCTCTCGGGCGTTAACACCACCACTCTGACCAACGCCACCCTACAGCTTGATGGCGGCAACACCACAACGGTGGGGAGCGGCACGCAAACACCCGGCAACCTGACGCTGAACGGCGGAACCCTGCGCTTTGCGAATCTCGCCTCCGGGGTGATCGCTACTGGCCAGCTGGGGTTGACGTCCGGGACAGTGCAAATCGATCCCACTCAGGTCGCCAGCAGCGGGGGCTCGCTGTTAACCGAGGATGATGGTTCAGGGCTGCAGTTGATTACCGCCACCAGCACCAGCGGTGCCGCATCGAACCTGACCCTGACAGATCTCTCCGGGGGCGCGCTGAGCAGTTCGCTGGTTAATATTGACCAGAACGGCGCGACGGTCGCCATCGGCACCTACGGCTACAGCCTGAACAATACCAATGGGCTGGGCGTCGGTTACACCCTTAACCAGCTCGATCTGCAGTCCGGCCAGACGCTTACGCTTTCTGGTGACACCGCCACCCCGGCCGGCGCGTCGGACATGAAGGCGTTAATCAGCGGCAGTGGCAATCTGGCGATCGACGCGACCAACGCGCTCACCCTCACCAATGCCGGTAACACCTATACCGGTACCACCACGGTAACGGGCGGTACGCTGCGCGCAGGCGCGCTTAATGTGATTGATGACAGCAGTCAGGTCACGCTGAACAACGGCACCACTTTCGATCTGAACGGCTTCAATCAGAGCGTGAATAATTTGACCGGCACGGGTAACGTCACGCTGGGTGCCAGCACCCTGACGGAGAACACCACCGGCAGCGTCACCTACGGGGGCGCGATCGGCGGCACCGGCTCGGTCACCACCGCAGGCACCGGGACGTGGATCCTCACCGGGAATAACGCCTGGACCGGCGGTACGACGCTGGGCGGTGGGGTATTACAGCTGGGCGCGGGCGGCACCAGCGGGTCGATTGTCGGCAATGTGGTGAACAATGCTGGACTGGTTATTAACCGTTCAGATGATGTCACCCTGGCGGGGGCAATAAGCGGTTCAGGGACACTGACCCAGAACAGCACTGCGACCGGGACGACGACGTTAACCGGAACGAATAGCTACACCGGGGCGACCACCGTGCAGCAGGGCACCCTGCAGTTGGGCAACGGCGGGACCACCGGCTCGCTTGCCGGCACCAGCGCGATTACGCTCGACAGCGGGGCGGCGCTGGCCTTTAACCGCAGCAACGCCATGACGGTCGCCAACGCGATTACCGGCGATGGTCGGGTCACGCAGGTCGGCAGCGGAACGACCGTGATGAGCGGCACCAGTGCCTATACCGGCGGGACCACGGTGGCGGCAGGAACGTTAAACGCCGCGAACAGCAGCGCTCTGGGTAGCGGGGTGGCAACCGTTGACAGCGGTGCCAGCCTGCTGCTCTCGTTCAGTAACGGTACGTTTGCCAATGCTGTTGCCAATGGCGGATTACTGAACGTTACAGGCGCGGGGAATGCGCTCAACAGCACCCTCACCGGGGCGGGCGAGAACCGCATCAGTGCGCTCAATACTACGCTTGGCGGGGATAACACCCTCTTTACCGGCAACTGGAACATTATCAGCGGCGGTGAGGCGAACGTGGCGGGCGGAGAAAACCTCGGGAACGCCGCCGTTAATCTGGACGGTACCCTGAACATTGCCCCGGCCAGCGGGAATTATACCTTCACCAATACCCTGACCGGCTCAGGGCTGATGACCGCCGCGCTTGCCAGCGGCAGTAGCTTTGCCTTTGATAATACCGTCGGCATCGCCTATACCGGCACGCTCCGCCTGGGGCAGAGCCTTTTCAACCTGGCGGGTGACAATACCGCAGCGCTGACTAACGCGACCTTGCAGCTGGATAACAACAGCGAAACCACGGTGGGCGCGGGAACGCAAACCATCGGCAACCTGACGATAAACGGCGGGGCACTGGTCTTTAACGGCGAGGTTCCGCCCGGACAGCCGGATGGCGCGGTGGCGGTGGGCGACCTGACGCTAAACAGCGGTGAAATTCGCACCGAAGCGCCGACCGCCGGTATTCCTAACCCGGCGCCAACGGGGCAGAACCTGATGGAAGAGGACGATCGGGCGATCCTGTCCCGGCTGGTCTCCGCTTCCGGCACGGTGACCGGTACCGCGAATAACCTGACCCTGACTGACCATGATGGCAACGTCATCAGCGATCCGCAGCAGTTTGCGATAACGGAAGGGGGGACGGCGGTGGCCAATGCCACCTACAACTATGCCCTCAGTACCGGCACCAGTAACGACGGCCTGTATATCCAGTACGGTTTAACCACGCTCGATCTGCTGAGTGCGCAGACGTTACACCTGACGTCGGATGCCGGAGCAACTGGGGCCGCGGCAACGCTGTCGGCGCAGGTGACCGGCGTCGGTAATCTTGACGTTGATGCCAGTGCGGCTGGCGGCCAGACCGTTACCCTCAATAACAACAGCAACAACTACACCGGGACCACCAGCGTATCCGGCGGAACGTTGCGTCTGGGCAGCAATCAGGCGCTCGGTAACACCAGCCTGCTTACCATCAACACCGGCGCAAACGCCAATATTAACGGCATGACCCAGACCATTGGCGCGCTGGCGGGCGATGGCGGTCTGGCGATTAACGGCGGTAACCTGACCATCAGCAACGGAGGAACGTTTGGCGGGGTGACCAGCGGCGCGCTCGGTAATCTGACGCTTACCGGCGGCACGCTGACCCTGACGGGGGCAAATACCTTTACCGGCCTCACCACGATTAACAGCGGCGCGGTCATGCAGGTTGGCGCGGGCGGGACAACCGGAAGCGTTGCCGGGCCGATCGCGGATAATGGCACCCTGAGCTTTAATCGCAGTGATAACGTGGCCCTGACGGGGGCGGTGTCCGGTAGCGGTGAACTGCACCAGGACGGTGCCGGTACGCTGTTTATCAACAGCAGCGTCGGAGTGACCGGGCCGGTGGTCATCAATAGCGGAACCGTGAGCATCGGCGATGGCACCACGGACGGCAGCGTGGCCGGAAATATCGTCAACAACAGCGCCCTGCAGTTCAACCGCAGCGACTGGCGCTACGGCGGCGTGATTAGCGGGGCGGGGACGGTGGAACAGGTCAGCGGCAGTCAGACGACACTGACCGCAGCCAACACCTACAGCGGCGCCACTACCGTCAGCGCAGGAACGTTAAACGCGGCGAACGTTGCCGCCCTGGGAACCAGCGCCGCGACGGTTAACAGCGGCGCAACGCTGGCGCTCTCGTTCGCGAACGGCACCTTTGGCAACGCGGTGGACAATAACGGTGTGCTGAACATCAGCGGTGCCGGAAACACCCTCACCACCGACATCACCGGTACGGGAACCAACCGCATCAGCGCCCTGCAAACCACAATAGCAGGGGATAACAGCGGCTTTAACGGCAGCTGGGATATTACCGGCAGCGGTGGGGTGACCGTAACCGCTCAGGAAAACCTCGGCGGCTCACCGGTGCAGTTGAACGGCATTCTCAACGTCAGCCCGGCCAGCGGCGGCTTTACGTTTATCAACGCGCTGACCGGCAACGGCCTGCTGGCCGCGACATTGGGGAGTATCAGCGATGCCTTTAACTTTGCGGCCACGGCGGGGAACGCGTTTAACGGCATTGTGGCGCTGCGTCGCGGCACGATGGCGCTGGAAGGTGATAACACCAGCGCGTTAGCCAACGCCACGCTGTCGCTGGGGATCGGGGCAATCGCCACGCTCAACAGCGACCAGACTATCGGAAACCTGACGTTCAACGGCGGGCTGCTGGACGTGGCGATGAGCACGCCTTCCTCGGCAAATATCCTGACGGTGAATAACCTGAACGTCGATTCTGCCGTTACGCCGCCAGACGTGGGCGTCGTTAATCTGCAGACTACCTCCCTGCCACCGGGGACTAAACCAGACGGCAACTTCCTCGATCAGGATAACGAGGTGGATAACGGTATTCAGTTGGTGAAAGCGACAACCGTCAGTTCGGAAGGGACGCATCTGACCCTGCTGCTGGATGGCGCAGCCCCGGCTGACGAGACGGATCAGGTCTCTGACGGCTTTGGTCATGACGACGTGCTGGCCACCTACGGCTATACCGCCGTCATGACCGCGGGTGCGAATGCCCCTGGCGGTCCGGGGTTGTACGCGGGGTATATGCTTAAGGTGCTGAACAGCCAGTCAACGGCGGTGATCGATACCACCGGAGCCACCGACAGTACGCTGGGTGCACAGCTGACCGGCGTTGGGGATTTCGAATTCCGCGCCAACGACGGCACCCTCACGCTGGCGAATACCGCGAATGATTATCAGGGGAATACGCAGGTAACCAGCGGCACCTTGCTGCTCGGTGGGAATAACACCCTCGGCCAGACCCGCGCCCTGAACATAGCTGACGGTGCGACGACCAACCTCAACGGATTCAGCCAGAGTATTGGCGCGCTCAACGGCGCGGCGGGGAGTACGCTCGCGCTGAACGGCGGCGTGCTGACCGTAACCAATGGCGGGCAGAGCGACGGGGCATTAACCGGGGGCGGTAACCTCAACCTGACCGGCGGCGAGTTGATCGTTACAAACGCTAACGATGCGCTGACCGCGACCGTGGATATCGACAGCGGGGCAACGGCGCGCCTCAAAAACGCGGCCGGGCTGGGCAGCGGCGCGGTCACGCTGGACGGCACTCTGGTGCTGGATACCGTAAAAGGATCCCTGGCTAATGCCGTCCAGGGGGCAGGGGCCATGAACCTGGTCAACAGCAGCGACGTGATCCTCACCGGCAATAACGCGGACTTTAGCGGCGACATCAACATTGGTACTGCGAATCGCCTGACGGCGCAGCAGCCTGCCAGCCTCGGTACGTCTACCCTCATCAATAACGGCGAACTGGTGCTGAACGCCAGCGACAACTGGGCGTTTGCCAACACGATGGGCGGCAGCGGCCTGTTGACCAAAGCGGGCGCCGGGAGGGTTACGCTCGCCAGTGACTATGCCCATACGGGGGGCACGCACGTTGAATCAGGTACGCTGGCGCTGGATAACCGCGCGGCGGCTCTCTCCGGCGGTGGGGCCGTCACGGTGGATGAGGGGGCCACGCTCGGCGGCTACGGTAAGATCGTCGGGAATGTCACCAGCAGAGGGACGGTTTCCGCCGGTGATGCCATTACCTCGCTGACCGGTGGTGCAGGGAATCTGACCATCCAGGGGGATCTCGATAACTTCAATACCGTTAACCTGGCGGGGAATAGCGTGGGCAACACGCTCACCGTCACCGGGAACTATACCGCCCACAGTACGCTGGTGCTCAATACGGTGCTGGGCGGGGATAATTCGAAAACCGATAAGCTGGTGGTACAAGGCGATACCAGCGGTCATACCGACGTTTATGTCAATAACAAAGGCGGAAGCGGCGCGCAGACCGTCAATGGTATTCGCGTCATTGAGGTGGATGGGGCGTCAAACGGGGACTTTACCCTTGCGAACCGCGTGGTCGCCGGTGCTTATGATTATCAGCTGTTAAAAGGCACGCCAACCAGCAATGACGGCGACTGGTATCTGCGGGTTCCCGTTGAGCAACCGGTCGTGCCGATTCGCCCGGAAGCGGGGGCCTATCTGGGTAACCAGAGCGCGGCGATGGACATGTTCACCCATAGCCTGCACGACCGTCTGGGGGAAAGCCTGTTTGTCACCGGCAACGGTCAGCAGCTGAACGCGCCGTCTGCCTGGATCCGCACCTTCGGCAGCCGTACCGACAGCCGAAGCGCGGGACAGATTGGGCAGGATACCTGGAGTAACGGCCTGCAGCTTGGTTTCGATCTTGCCAGTAACCTGCAGGTCCAGAACCGCTGGCAGGTGGGTGTCATGGCGGGCTACGGCTCCGCGCGGACCCGTAACCAGAGCGACGGCCAGAGCACCGTCGCCCGCAGCAAAGTGGATGGCTACAGCGTCGGTCTGTATGGGACCTGGTTTGCGGATGGACGCCCGGAAGGGACGGGACCGTACATTGATACCTGGACGCAGTATGGCTGGTACAACAACAAGGTGAACGGGGACGATCTGCCGGAACAGAAATACGACAGCACGACCCAGGCCGTTTCGGTGGAGGGGGGCTGGGCCTTCAACGTCTATAACACCTCGCTAATGAGCTTCTTTGTGCAGCCTCAGGAGCAGGTTATTTACACGCATTACGATGCGGACGATGTGAAAGAGGACAACGGTACTAAAGTGAAGATGAACGACGGTGGTTTCAGCAACCGTCTGGGCGTAAGGGTCTACGGCTATTCTGCAGACAAGAAGGGACGTCAGTGGCAGCCGTTTATCGAGGCGAACTGGCTCTATAACGGCTATACCGACGCCGTGAAAATGGACAGCACGCGTCTGGAATCCGATACGCCGAAGCATCGCTATGAGGTAAAAGCTGGGGTAGAAGCGAAACTGAGTAATCAGTGGAGCCTGTGGGGCAACATCGGTACCCAGCAGGGCGCCAGCGAGTACCGTAACGTGGAGGGCGGTCTCGGGGTGAAATACACCTGGTAAAAATAGCGGACATAAAAAAGCCCATCACGTCGCGGATGGGCTTTTTTTATTCTCACAGGAACGTGATTAACGGTGCGCCAGCTCGGCGTCGTCTTCACTATCCAGGATGGCTTTGTCGGTCTGCTTCAGCCACTGGCTGGTCAGCGTACCGGCCGTCATTGAGCCGCTCACGTTCAGGGCGGTACGCCCCATGTCGATCAGCGGTTCAACGGAGATCAGCAGGGCCACCAGCGTTACCGGCAGGCCCAGCGCAGGCAGAACAATCAGCGCGGCGAAGGTAGCACCGCCGCCCACGCCCGCAACGCCTGCGGAGCTAATGGTGACGATACCGACCAGCGTAGCAATCCAGACCGGATCCAGCGGATTGATCCCAACCGTTGGCGCAACCATCACGGCCAGCATCGCCGGGTAGAGACCCGCACACCCGTTCTGACCAATCGTGGCACCAAAGGAGGCCGAGAAGCTGGCGATAGACTCAGGTACACCCAGGCGACGAGTCTGCGCTTCGACGTTCAGCGGAATAGATGCGGCGCTGGAACGGCTGGTGAAGGCAAAGGTCAGTACCGGCCAGACTTTACGGAAGTATTTCAGCGGGCTTACGCCGTTCACACCCAGCAGGATGCCGTGTACGACAAACATAATGCCCAGACCCAGATAAGAGGCGACAACGAAGCTGCCAAGCTTAATGATGTCCTGCAGGTTAGAGCCAGCAACCACTTTGGTCATCAGTGCCAGAACACCGTAAGGGGTCAGCTGCATCACCAGACGAACCAGCTTCATCACCCAGCTTTGCAGGGTATCGATAGCGGTCAGCACGCGCTCGCCTTTCGGCGCATCGTCTTTCAGCAGTTTCAGTGCCGCCACGCCCAGGAAGGCAGCGAAAATCACCACGCTGATGATGGAAGTTGGGCTGGCGCCTGTCAGGTCAGCAAACGGGTTCTTCGGAATGAAGGAGAGCACCATCTGCGGCACCGTCAGGTCAGCGACTTTACCCACGTAGTTGGTCTGAATTGCGGTCAGGCGCGCGGTTTCAGCGGTACCCTGAACCAGACCCTCGGCGGTCAGACCGAACAGGTTGGTCACCAGCACCCCCACCAGCGCAGCAATCAGCGTGGTAAACAGCAGCGTACCGATGGTCAGGAAACTGATTTTACCCAACTGCGTAGCGTTATGCAGACGAGCAACAGCGCTCAGAATAGAGGCAAATACCAGCGGCATGACGATCATCTGCAGCAACTGGACATAGCCGTTACCGACAATATTGAACCACTGAATGGAGTCTTTCAGTATCGGGCTATCGGAGCCGTAGACGGCATGTAAGGCCAGGCCAAACACGACACCCATGACCAGACCCACCAGCACTTTCTTCGCCAGGCTCCACTGTTTGTGGCGCGCCTGGGCGAGAAGCAATAGCAATATAACGAACACGACAATGTTCGCGATGAGTGGAAAATTCATCCCCGTTCTCCTGATTTATTATGTGGCCGGTTTTTACCGGTCCTGTTGGCGCAAGGTTAGCAGAAGTGTGATGTCGCGCTTATATCCAAATGGAATGGGTTATGACAAATGCGATAATTTTGCTGGTTTACTGTTCAATCTGGTGATGAATAAAGCGATTGAACTGAAATTGCAGCGAATTGATCATCTGAGATGACCAGCGCACTGCACTGTTTTCGGGCAATGTCTGCGGCATCCAGACGGCATAGGCGAACAGAGCCATGCACAACACGCGCTCAAGCTGATTCCCTTTCTGGGGAACGAGAACAGGCAGGCGGAAACGCCAGCGGCAGGGCCACAGCAGCGGCACGCCAGCAGGCGTCAGCATATCGGCGAGAATATGACTCAAATAGCCCAGCACCATGCCCTGAATGGCATCGGCGGGCACTATCCAGCTTTCAGGTACTTTTAAATAGAACAGCGTCAGCAGGGCAAACACGGCCAGCAGGCTGTGCGTAAACCCGCGATGGCCAAACGCACGGGCGATAGGTTTTGAGATCCACTTCAGGCGTTGCCCAAGAAAAGATTTAGGATGGTCGATGTCGGGCAACAGGCAGGTCAGCACGGCAGAAGGAACAATATGCCACCAGTCCCCCTGTGCAAGCACGGGGGTAAGCTCAGCGTTTTTGGCAAATACTGCGCACGCAATGGAAAAAAGCAGGTGGCCTTCCGCCGTCATGATAAAACCCAGGAAACTGTCAATTCATACAGTATAGGGTTTTTATACAGTAGGCGAAAGAGGTGACGGTGTAACTCTTTGTCACAAAGCGGGTCAACGCGCCAGCCAGCCCCCGTCGACGGCCAGGGTATGGCCGTTCACGTAGTCTGAGGCGGCGGAGGCCAAAAACACCACCGGGCCCTGCAGATCTTCCGGTACGCCCCAACGCCCGGCAGGAATGCGGTCAAGGATTTCCTGGCTACGCTGCTCGTCATCACGCAGCTGCTGCGTATTATTGGTCGCCATGTAACCCGGTGCGATAGCGTTGACGTTAATGCCATGCGCCGCCCACTCGTTCGCCAGCAGACGGGTGATCCCCAGCACGCCACTTTTTGAGGCGGTATAAGAGGGCACGCGGATGCCGCCCTGGAAGGAGAGCATTGAGGCGATGTTGATGATTTTCCCACCCTGACCCTGGGCGATAAACTGCTTTGCCACGGCCTGTGAGAGGAAGAAGACGGATTTCAGATTGAGGTCGATCACCTCATCCCAGTCCTTTTCCGTGAACGCCAGCGCATCTTCCCGGCGAATCGTCCCGGCGTTATTCACCAGAATATCGACGCGCCCCATCTCAGCGACGGCACGCTCCACAACGCCCTGAAGACTCGCCTGCTGGCCGAGGTCGGCCCGAATGGCCGTAAACCGTCTGCCGAGCCCCGTCACGCTGGCCGCTGTTTGCTCAGGCGCTTTACGGTTGACGCCCACGATATCGCAGCCCGCCTGTGCCAGCGCGATGGCCATGCCTTGCCCCAGGCCGGTATCGCATCCGGTGACGATGGCCACTTTTCCTGAAAGAGTAAAGGTATCCAGTATCATTCGCGCCTCAGAAGCAGGTGATTGTCGTTCTGAAACTTAGAATAGGAGTCGGGCATGAGAAATGCAACCGAAATGGAACGGTGTTTTATTTTATTTTCAGGCAGCACGAGGCTGCCTGAAACAGAGCGTTTATTCGCCTCGCAGGTGTTGCACCGTCAGGTCAGCCAGGGAGTTTAGCTTCACGTCGGCAAGCGCAAAACGGGGATCGTGTCGGCCCTCTTCAGCAGGAACGACAATGGAACGCATCCGCGCAGCTTTAGAGGCCACCATGCCGTTAACGGAATCTTCCAGCGCCACGCAAGTTAGTGGATCAAGACCGAGCTTAGCGGCACAGTCCATATACACCTGGGGATGGGGCTTACTGTAGGGGAGCTTTTCCGCAGAGGCCAGCGCATCGAAACTGTCACGCAGCTCGAACATGGTGAGCACTTTTTCCAGCATGTGCAGCGGGGAGGCGGAGGCCAGTCCCACCTTCAGCCCCTGCGCCTTGCACAGGGCGACAGCTTCACGGACGCCCGGCAGCAGCGGCCTGGACTCTTCCACCAGCGCAATGGCGCGGCTGAAAATGCGGGCGGTGACCTCATCGCGATCCGGGCCCACCCATGGCTGATGGGCATACCACAGGTCAACCACCATATCGATACGCAAGCCCAGCGTATCCGGAAGTTCATGGCGGCGGCTGATATCGACGCCGAGGCTGGCCATGACGTCCAGTTCAGCACGATCCCAGAGCGGTTCGGAATCGATCAGTAATCCATCCATGTCAAAAATAGCGGCAAGAATTTGGCGCGGTGTCGACATCACAACGTCTCCTTATTAAGGGTGTACGACAGACGATACGTGCTAAGTACAATCTGCAATTTAGCATATTGCCTTTAAAGATCGGGCGAAAATGCGGTCAGGAGGTAGACTTAGCCACAAATAACGCGTCTTTATGAAGAGGAACTGATGACGTATCAACAAGCTGGACGCATTGCTGTCTTAAAACGGGTTGCTGGCTGGGTGATTTTTATTCCTGCCGTTATTTCTACGCTGATTTCTGTGCTCAAGTTTATGTACGATCACAGCGAAAAACAGCCGGGTATCAATGCGGTCATGCTTGATTTTGCGCATGTCATGATTGAGATGATGCGTTTTAACACGCCATTTTTGAATATCTTCTGGTTCAACTCGCCCACGCCGGACTTTCACCAGCAGCTGAATATCGGGTTTTGGGTGATTTATGCGCTGATCTTTATCGCCATGGCGTTACAGGCGTCAGGGGCACGCATGAGCCGTCAGACCCGTTTTTTACGTGAAGGGGTGGAAGACCAGATGATTCTGGAACAGGCCAAAGGCCCGGAAGGGATGACGCGTGAACAGATCGAGTCCCGCATCGTGGTGCCGCGTCACTCTATCTTCCTGCAAATCTTTCCGCTCTATGTCCTGCCGGTGATCATTATTGTGGCGGGATACTTCTTTTTCTCACTGCTCGGCTTTTTATAATCACAGGGTGGCCTGAGGCCACCCGTCCTGCCTTCACGCGGCCAGTACGCGCTCAAGCGCCCGCTGTGCGTTCACCAGATGCTCACCCCCAAACAGGATTGCGCGGTTCATCAGGGTATAAAGCTGATACACCGGCTGACGGTCGAGGAAGCCCTGCGGTAAGGGGGAGATTGACTGATAGCCGTCATAAATTTGTGGCGGCTGCTCGGGGTGCAGGGGCAGCATGGCGAGATCGCACTCTCTGTCGCCCCAGTAGCAGGCCGGATCGTATATATACGGCCCATTGGGGCCCAGCGCGCAGTTATCGGACCACAAATCGCCGTGCAGCAAAGAAGGCTGAGGCTGATGAGAGGCCAGGCGCTGCTGTATATGCTCGACGATAGCATCAATGTTGCCAAATTCGAGGCCTTTCTCGGCGGCGAGCTCAAGCTGCCAGCCGATACGCTGCTCGGCAAAAAAGGTCGACCAGCGGCGTTGCCAGGCATTCGGTTGTGGTGTGGTGGAGAGATCGTTATCAAAGTCGAGACCAAACTGCGGCTGGTCGCTCCATTGATGCAGGCGCGCTATCTGCTGTCCCAGAATAAACGCATTGTGGGCATCCAGCGGACGGGCAGGGAGGTATTCCATCACCAGAAAGCTGTAGTCGCGGTCGCTGCCCACGGCCAGCACCTCCGGGACGGTGACCGTTTTGCTGCGCGACAACAGTTCCAGCTGATCGGCTTCGGCGGTGAAAATCGGGAGCAACTCTCGCTCGTCGCATTTTACGAAGAGATCGCGCCCTGAGTAGCGTATATGCCATGCGGCGTGGATCTCTCCGCCTGGCAGTTCGTTACGCAGTTCAATTTCACCTTCGCCCAGTTGTTCACGTAAAAGATGACTGATAGCCTGCCACATGATCTCTCTCCCATGTTGTCTGCCAGATCATAAAGTTAGCGCATAACTGCGGTAAAAAAATACGAACTAACGCACACCTGAGCGGTTTACCTTCATGCAGGGCACTTATTGTTCTTTTTTCTGCCAGGTTTCCCAGGTATCCACATCAATTTCGGCAGGTTTATCTGTCACGCTCTCAGCCAGGCTTTCAGCCAGCGCGCGAACCTCCTCTTCGCTGAGGGCGCTTATCAGGCCGAATGCCAGCGTGCCTAAATCATGAATATTGCCTTCTTCATCCGTCAGCGTGAGCAGGAAATTGGCCCGGGTAAAGGCGTTGTTAAGCTCATTCAGCTCGGTCAGCGACGCTTCATGAATGTTGACGGTAACGACGTAGCGGGTGATGTCACCACTGCTCATAATTCACCTCATTGTTATCATGAAAGTTTTCTTAGCATAGTCGATAGTGTGTGTTTGGCGACTTTGCACTGCATTTCCCCTTCAGGGCGAAGGGGAAAGCGGGTTAATTTCGGGACAGGTAATCGACAATTTTTTGCGTATCGGCCAGCGAACACAGCCGCGTTCCCTGGTTGATGGTTGCCGCGCTACCTGCCGCCACGCCGTAGCGTGTCATCTCCAGCAGCGTCGCGCCCTGCGCCAGTTTTAGCGTCATTGCCCCAACCATGCTGTCGCCTGCGCCTACGGTACTCTGGCTTTTCATCGGCGGCGGGACAACCTGCACTGACCCCGTTTCATCCACGGCCAGCGCCCCCTGCGGGCCAAGAGAGACCACTACGCGCCGCGCTTTACCCGTGCGCACCAGCTCCTGGGCCGCGCTGCGCACATCATCCGGCTGAGTAAGTTCGCGGTTAACCAGCGCGCTCAGCTCTTTCTGGTTTGGTTTGACCAGCTCAAGATTGCCCGGCTCTAACGCTGCCTGCAACGCCTCGCCGCTGCTGTCTACAATACAGCGGATGCCGCGCTGCTGTGCGGCCCGAATGAGCGCCGTCAGCTTTTCCGTACTGACACCGGGTGGCAGACTGCCGCTGATGACCAGCAGTGAACCGCTTTCAATCGTCAGCACTTTCTCTTCAAGCTGACGGAACTCGTCGTCGCTCAGTCTGGCGCCTGGCATCACAAAGCGATATTGCTCTCCGCTGGACTCCACGTGCACGTGCAGATTTTGACGTGTCCAGTCTTTGGCCTCGACCGTCTCCACGGCGACCTGTTCATCTGCCAGCAGAGAGACAAGATGTTCGCCGGTGGCTCCGCCTGCGGGGAATATCGCCGTGGCTTTCCCACCGAGATGGGTGATGGCGCGTGCCACGTTGATCCCTCCGCCGCCGGGCTCAAACACCGGGGCACTGCAGCGGAGTTTACCTTCCGGGTAAATCTGCGGCGTGAGGGTGGCGGAATCGAGGGAAGGGGAGAGCGTCAGAGTGTAGATAGAAACCATCATTACCTCCTTTTAGCGTGGGTTCCTTTTAGTCTGGCACCATTTGGCAGGAAGGCAATGTAAATAACAGTATGATTTTCAATATGAATAATGACTAAGCGAAGGCTAAGCGATATATAAAATAAAACGCATTTTGGGATCGTTCTTATTCAAAAAATGAAATAAGAAAACATTGCTATGTTATTTGCGGCTTTTTATAATTTGTTACCTTTCTCTGGACGCCTTGTCATTGATCCTCAAGAAAGTTTCCGGGACCGTGTGGTCTCTTTTTTTGTTGTACGGACTCCTTAATAAAATGAAGCTTTTGAAGACAGTGCCCGCTGCACTGATGCTGGCGGGTGGCGTGTTTGCGGCTATGAGCGCAACCGCTGATGATTCCGTTTTTACTGTCATGGACGATCCCACCGCGGCGAAAAAACCTTTTGAAGGTAATTTGAACGCCGGGTACCTGGCGCAATCCGGTAACACGAAAAGCTCCTCTCTGACGGCGGATAGCACGTTGACCTGGTACGGTAACACCACCGCCTGGTCTCTGTGGGGAAACGCCAGCAACACCTCCGCTAACGATGAACGCTCCTCCGAGAAATACGCGGTAGGTGGACGTAGTCGTTACAACATGACTGACTATGACTACCTGTTTGGCCAGGCAAGCTGGCTGACTGACCGCTACAACGGCTATCGTCAACGCGATGTCTTCACCGCAGGTTATGGTCGCCAGTTCCTGAATGGTCCGGTTCATAGCTTCCGTTTCGAATTCGGTCCGGGTGTCCGTTATGACGAGTTCACCGACGGCGATACCAAAACGCAACCGCTCGGCTATGCGTCTGGCACCTACGCCTGGCAGATGACCGACAACACGAAGTTCACCCAGGGTGTGTCTGTGTTTGGCGCCGAGGACACAACGCTGAACTCTGAGACAGCGCTGAATGTGGACATCAACGAACACTTTGGCCTGAAAGTGGCCTATAACGTGACCTGGAACTCTTCGCCTCCAGAGACTGCGCCGGATCATACCGACCGCAGAACCACCGTTTCACTGGGCTATAAGATGTAATGCAGACGGGCCGATTATTTCGGCCCGTTTTTTTATTTTCAGAAACTGTGCTGTTTTATATTAAACGCCGTTTTAAAATAATTGGTCCTCAAAAATCTTCTTAATTTCTTCATAATTCATCCTGGCCAGACCGCATTCTGTTTATTTGACACAAATTGATAATAACCAGGCGAGGCAAAAGGATGAACCAGCGTTATACTCAATACACAGGCATTTATTTGCCTTGAGAAGTATTGCATGTCTTCAGAAAGAGAATAATAGTATGAAAAAAATCAAAAATACTGCTGCAGCCATGGTGCTTTCTGCACTTTCGTTTGGTGTATTCGCTGCAGATGATGCCAGTCAGGTTGGAATGACTCACGCTTCTGACGTTGAAGCCGGGTCAAACATCGCGCCGGGCGCGCCGTCTACCGGTCAATCAATGAATGACGCGTTTGATGTACATAAACTGGTAGCAGGTGAATGGTCCTGACAGGTAATTGTGTACGACATTATTCCACCTGTATTTCGCCTTGACGAAAAACAGGTGGAATATCGATAACGTGTTTTATTCTGTACGCCGTTGCGTCAAATTCCCGCTTAGCCCCAAATCATCGCCGCCCAACGCAATAGCAGCATTGCACCGCAGATGGCAATTAAGACCAGCACCATTTTCCAGTGTTTGACGGCAAATCGTTTTGTTGGCATAACCTAATCCTTGTCTGTTGATGCCTTCAGTCTATCAAAATACGCGCTGTCGGGGACAGAAGGTTATGCCACATCATCGGTTGGGCTAGAACCAATGAAATCTCTCGGCAAGGATCAACGCTAAACCGGCAGCAGAAAGTATATTCAATATCACTACGGTTCTACTGGATACATTCATGTGATGCCTCATGGCTGTGTCAGGACCTGTTCAAGAATAGCTCAACAATCGGGTATTGCGAGCTCTGGCAGGCGATCATGCCCTCATACGTTCAAACTGGTCGCAGAGGGTGCATACGCCCTGTCATTAGTGTTACCATTAGAAAGCCTGCCGTAAACCGGCATTATTCTGATTTTGGCAGGTGCAGGATGACGAGCCAATTTGACGATTGTTGGTCAGATGGTGTCGTAATCTCTTGTTAAACTATGATTATTTTCTTTGTATATGCTCTTATGTGTGGGGCATCACTGCAAATAAGGATATAAAATGCCTGTAATTACTCTTCCTGATGGCAGCCAACGCCATTTCGACCACGCCGTTAGCCCAATGGATGTTGCCCTGGACATCGGTCCTGGACTCGCGAAAGCGACCATCGCGGGCCGTGTGAACGGTGAGCTGGTTGATGCATCCGATCTGATCGAAAACGACGCGCAACTCTCTATCATCACCGCAAAAGATGAAGAAGGTCTGGAGATCATTCGTCACTCCTGTGCGCACCTGTTAGGTCATGCCATCAAACAGCTGTGGCCAAACACCAAAATGGCGATCGGCCCGGTTATCGACAACGGCTTCTACTACGACGTTGACCTTGACCACACCCTGACCCAGGAAGATATCGACGCGCTCGAGAAACGTATGCACGAGCTCGCCGAAACCAACTATGACGTCATTAAGAAAAAAGTCAGCTGGCACGAAGCGCGTGAAACCTTCGTGAAGCGTGGCGAGAGCTATAAAGTCTCTATTCTTGATGAGAACATTGCTCATGATGACAAGCCTGGCTTGTATCATCACCAGGAATACATCGACATGTGCCGCGGGCCGCACGTGCCGAACATGCGCTTCTGCCATCACTTCAAACTGATGAAAATTGCTGGCGCCTACTGGCGTGGCGATAGCAACAACAAGATGTTGCAGCGTATTTATGGTACCGCGTGGGCAGATAAAAAAGCCCTGAACGCCTACCTGCAGCGCCTGGAAGAGGCGGCGAAGCGTGACCACCGTAAAATCGGTAAACAGCTTGACCTGTACCATATGCAGGAAGAAGCACCGGGTATGGTCTTCTGGCATAACGACGGCTGGACTATTTTCCGTGAACTGGAAACCTTCGTGCGTTCCAAGCTGAAAGAGTACCAGTATCAGGAAGTGAAAGGTCCGTTCATGATGGACCGTGTGCTGTGGGAAAAAACCGGCCACTGGGACAACTACAAAGATGCGATGTTCACCACCTCTTCTGAGAACCGTGAATACTGCATCAAGCCAATGAACTGCCCGGGCCACGTTCAGATCTTTAACCAGGGTCTGAAATCTTACCGCGATCTGCCGCTGCGTATGGCAGAGTTCGGTAGCTGCCACCGTAACGAGCCATCAGGTGCGCTGCACGGTCTGATGCGTGTTCGTGGCTTTACGCAGGATGATGCGCATATCTTCTGTACTGAAGATCAGGTACGTGATGAAGTTAACGCCTGTATTCGTATGGTCTACGATATGTACAGTACCTTTGGCTTCGAGAAGATCGTGGTCAAACTCTCAACGCGTCCGGAAAAACGTATCGGTAGCGATGAGACCTGGGATCGTGCAGAAGCGGATCTCGCCGTGGCGCTGGAAGAGAACGGAATTCCGTTTGAATACCAGCTGGGTGAGGGCGCCTTCTACGGTCCGAAAATTGAATTTACCCTGTATGACTGTCTCGACAGAGCTTGGCAGTGCGGCACAGTACAGCTGGACTTCTCCCTGCCTCAGCGTTTAAGCGCCTCTTATGTTGGCGAAGACAACGAGCGTCAGGTCCCTGTAATGATTCACCGTGCTATTCTCGGTTCTCTGGAGCGCTTCATTGGCATCCTGACCGAAGAGTTCGCGGGCTTCTTCCCAACCTGGCTTGCGCCGGTGCAGGTAGTGGTCATGAACATTACCGATTCTCAGGCGGATTACGTTAAAGAATTGACGCAGAAACTACAAAATGCGGGCATTCGCGTAAAAGCAGACTTGAGAAATGAGAAGATTGGCTTTAAAATCCGCGAGCACACTTTACGTCGTGTCCCGTATATGTTGGTCTGTGGTGATAAAGAGGTGGAAGCAGGCAAAGTTGCCGTTCGCACCCGCCGTGGTAAAGACTTGGGCAGCCTGGACGTAAGTGAAGTGATTGAGAAGCTGCAACAAGAGATTCGCAGCCGCAGTCTTCAACAACTGGAGGAATAAGGTATTAAAGGCGGAAAACGAGTTCAAACGGCACGTCCGAATCGTATCAATGGCGAGATTCGCGCCCAGGAAGTTCGCTTAACAGGTCTGGAAGGCGAGCAGCTGGGGATTGTGAGTCTGAGAGAAGCAATCGAAAAAGCTGAAGAAGCTGGAGTAGATTTAGTTGAAATCAGCCCTAACGCCGAACCGCCAGTTTGTCGTATCATGGACTACGGCAAGTTCCTTTATGAAAAAAGTAAGTCTTCTAAGGAACAGAAGAAGAAGCAAAAAGTTATCCAGGTTAAGGAAATTAAATTCCGTCCTGGTACCGACGATGGCGATTATCAGGTAAAACTCCGCAGCCTGATTCGCTTTCTGGAAGATGGCGATAAGGCCAAGATCACACTGCGTTTCCGCGGTCGTGAAATGGCCCACCAACAGATTGGTATGGAAGTGCTTAACCGCGTCCGTGACGATCTGAGTGAACTGGCAGTAGTCGAATCCTTCCCTACGAAGATCGAAGGCCGCCAGATGATCATGGTGCTCGCTCCTAAGAAGAAACAGTAAGGCCTTCAAGCAGCAAAATCTGTGGAGCCTTCGGGCCTCATAGGTTTTGCTCGCCTATGTTTCGTTTATTTAACAATGCGAAGTGGAAGTTATTAAAATGCCAAAAATTAAGACCGTACGCGGTGCTGCTAAGCGCTTCAAAAAAACCGGTAAAGGTGGTTTTAAGCACAAGCACGCTAACCTGCGTCACATTCTGACTAAGAAAGCTACCAAGCGTAAACGTCACCTGCGTCCAAAAGCCATGGTTTCTAAAGGCGATCTGGGCCTGGTTATCGCGTGCCTGCCGTACGCATAAGTCGTTAACGTTTAACTTTTTTAACTTAGAATAGATACAGGAGAGCACACATGGCTCGCGTAAAACGTGGTGTAATTGCACGTGCACGTCACAAGAAAATTTTGAAACAAGCTAAAGGCTACTACGGTGCGCGTTCACGCGTATACCGCGTTGCCTTCCAGGCTGTTATCAAAGCAGGTCAGTACGCTTACCGTGACCGTCGTCAGCGTAAGCGTCAGTTCCGTCAACTGTGGATTGCGCGTATCAACGCAGCAGCACGTCAGAACGGTATTTCTTACAGCAAATTCATCAACGGCCTGAAAAAAGCCTCTGTTGAAATCGACCGTAAGATCCTGGCTGACATCGCAGTATTCGACAAAGTCGCGTTCACCGCGCTGGTCGAAAAAGCGAAAGCAGCACTGGCATAAGCCAGTTGAGAGAGGGGGCCTGGCTCCCTCTTTTCATATACCCGTCATACTTCAAGCTGTACCTGCGTTGGCTGCGTTCGTTCCGAATTATTTAGGGTATAACCTTATCAGAAGATTGACTTTTATCCGTGCAGGCTTTTCAATAAGGTCTTAACGGTTTTTACCACACAAGGTAACGCAAGCATGAATGCTGCTATTTTCCGCTTCTTCTTTTACTTTAGCACCTGACTTCAGGAGGCTAGCGCGTGAAAGATGAAACGAAAAACAGCGCCAGATAAGCCTCCCGATGGAGGCTTTTTTTGTGCCTGAATTTGAGAGAATACGTCCACCAAATCGGTGTCTGTACCGACATAATGAGGAAAATCATGTCACATCTCGCAGAGCTGGTTGCCAGTGCAACAGCCGCCATTAATCAGGCCTCAGATGTTGCCGCGTTAGACAATGTCCGCGTCGAATATTTGGGTAAGAAAGGGCATCTGACCCTTCAAATGACTACCCTGCGTGAGTTGCCGCCGGAAGAGCGCCCGGCAGCCGGTGCGGTGATAAACGAAGCCAAAGAGCAGGTTCAACAGGCTCTGAACGCGCGTAAAGCGGCGCTGGAAAGTGCCGTGCTGAATGCGCGTCTGGCGGCAGAGACGATCGATGTTTCTCTGCCTGGGCGCCGTATCGAAAACGGTGGCCTGCATCCGGTGACCCGCACCATCGATCGTATTGAAAGTTTCTTCGGTGAGCTCGGCTTTACCGTGGCGACTGGCCCGGAAATCGAAGATGATTACCATAACTTCGACGCTCTGAACATTCCAGGCCATCATCCGGCACGTGCTGACCACGACACTTTCTGGTTCGACGCCACCCGTCTGCTGCGTACTCAGACCTCCGGCGTACAGATCCGTACCATGAAGGAGCAGGAACCCCCGATCCGTATCATTGCACCGGGCCGCGTCTACCGTAACGATTACGATCAGACCCACACCCCAATGTTCCACCAGATGGAAGGGCTGATCGTTGATAAAAACATCAGCTTCACCAACCTGAAAGGCACGCTGCACGACTTCCTGAACAACTTCTTTGAGGAAGATCTGCAGGTTCGTTTCCGTCCGTCCTATTTCCCGTTCACCGAACCGTCTGCGGAAGTGGACGTGATGGGCAAAAACGGCAAATGGCTGGAAGTGCTGGGCTGCGGCATGGTGCATCCGAACGTACTGCGCAACGTGGGTATTGACCCGGAAGTTTACTCCGGCTTTGCGTTTGGGATGGGCATGGAGCGTCTGACCATGCTGCGTTATGGCGTGACCGATTTGCGTGCATTCTTCGAAAACGATCTGCGTTTCCTCAAACAGTTTAAATAAGGGCAGGACAGAACAATGAAATTCAGTGAACTGTGGTTACGCGAATGGGTAAACACCACGCTGGACAGCGAAGCGCTTTCCAACCAGATCACCATGGCGGGTCTGGAAGTTGACGGTGTAGAGCCGGTTTCTGGCGCCTTCACCGGCGTGGTTGTGGGCGAAGTGGTTGAATGTGGTCAGCATCCTAACGCTGACAAATTGCGCGTCACCAAAGTTAATGTGGGTGGCGATCGTCTGCTGGATATCGTCTGCGGCGCGCCAAACTGCCGTCAGGGCCTGAAAGTGGCCGTGGCGACTGTCGGCGCTGTGCTGCCGGGCGATTTCAAAATTAAAGCGGCCAAACTGCGCGGCGAGCCGTCTGAAGGCATGCTGTGCTCGTTCTCCGAGCTGGGTATTTCCGACGATCACAACGGCATTATTGAACTGCCGCTGGATGCGCCAATCGGCACCGATATCCGCGAATACCTGAAGCTCGATGACAACACCATCGAAATCAGCGTGACGCCAAACCGTGCGGACTGCTTAGGGATTATCGGCGTGGCTCGCGATGTTGCGGTGCTGAACCAGACCGAACTGAACGCGCCGGAGATCGTCCCGGTTGCTGCTACCATTAGCGACGTCCTGCCTATTCAGGTAGACGCGCCTGAGGCCTGCCCACGCTACCTCGGTCGTGTGGTGAAAGGTATCAACGTCAAAGCGCCAACCCCGCTGTGGATGAAAGAAAAACTGCGTCGCTGCGGTATCCGTTCTATTGATGCGGTTGTTGACGTGACCAACTATGTTCTGCTGGAACTGGGCCAGCCAATGCACGCGTTCGATAAAGATCGTATCGACGGTGGGATTATCGTGCGTATGGCAAAAGAGGGTGAAACCCTGGTTCTGCTGGACGGCAGCGAAGCAAAACTGAATGCCGACACGCTGGTGATTGCCGATCACGGTAAGGCGCTGGCGATGGGCGGGATCTTCGGTGGCGAACACTCTGGCGTGAACGATGAAACGCAAAACGTTCTGCTGGAATGTGCCTTCTTCAGCCCGCTCTCTATTACCGGTCGCGCACGTCGTCATGGTCTGCACACCGATGCCTCTCACCGCTACGAGCGCGGCGTTGACCCGGCGCTGCAGTACAAAGCGATGGAACGTGCGACCCGTCTGCTGATCGACATCTGCGGCGGCGAAGCGGGCCCGGTTATTGATGTAACCAACGAAGACACCCTGCCGAAGCGCGCGACCATTACCCTGCGTCGCAGCAAGCTGGATCGCCTGATTGGCCACCACGTTGCCGATGCACAGGTCACCGATATTCTGAAGCGTCTGGGTTGCGACGTGACGGAAGGGCAGGACGAGTGGAAAGCCGTTGCGCCGTCATGGCGTTTCGACATGGAGATTGAAGAAGATCTGGTGGAAGAAGTGGCCCGCGTCTACGGCTACAACAACATCCCTGACGAGCCGGTACAGGCCGGTCTGGTGATGGGCTCCCACCGTGAAGCCGATCTCTCCCTGAAGCGTGTGAAAACCATGCTGAACGACAAAGGTTATCAGGAAGTGATCACCTACAGCTTTGTCGATCCTAAGCTGCAGCAGCTGATCCATCCAGGCCAGGAAGCGCTGATCCTGCCAAGCCCGATCTCCAGCGAGATGTCGGCAATGCGCCTGTCTCTGTGGACCGGCCTGCTGGGCACGATTGTCTATAACCAGAATCGTCAGCAAAACCGTGTGCGAATTTTCGAAAGCGGTTTGCGCTTTGTGCCGGATAATCAGGCAAATTTAGGCATCCGTCAGGATCTCATGCTGGCTGGCGCCATCAGCGGTAATCGCTACGAAGAGCACTGGGACCTGGCAAAAGGCACGGTTGATTTCTACGATATGAAGGGCGATCTGGAAGCGATTCTCGATCTGACCGGTAAATTATCTGAAATTGAATTCCGTGCAGAAGCCATTCCGGCACTCCATCCGGGTCAAAGTGCGGCTATCTATTTAGCGGGCAAACGCATTGGTTTTATTGGCGTTGTTCATCCTGAGCTGGAACGTAAACTGGACCTGAACGGCCGTACCATCGTGTTTGAGCTGGAATGGAGTCCGGTTGCAGACCGCGTGATCCCACAGGCGCAGGCCGTCTCTCGCTTCCCGGCAAACCGCCGTGATATCGCGGTTGTGGTCGCTGAAAACGTGCCTGCAGCAGATATTTTGGCCGAGTGTAAGAAAGTTGGCGTAAATCAGGTAGTTGGCGTAAACTTATTTGACGTGTACCGCGGCAAGGGCGTAGCAGAAGGTTTCAAGAGCCTCGCTATCAGCCTTATCCTTCAGGATACCAGCCGTACACTCGAAGAAGAGGAGATTGCCGCTACCGTCGCCAAATGTGTAGAGGCATTAAAAGAGCGATTCCAGGCATCATTGAGGGATTGAACCTATGGCGCTTACAAAAGCTGAAATGTCAGAATATCTGTTTGATAAGCTTGGGCTTAGCAAACGGGATGCCAAAGAGCTGGTAGAGCTGTTTTTCGAAGAGATCCGTCGTGCTCTGGAAAATGGTGAGCAGGTAAAACTCTCCGGCTTTGGCAATTTTGATTTGCGAGACAAAAACCAACGTCCGGGCCGTAACCCGAAGACGGGGGAAGATATTCCCATTACAGCCCGCCGCGTGGTGACCTTCAGACCCGGACAGAAGTTAAAAAGCCGTGTCGAAAACGCAACGCCCAAAACAGAGTAATATGAACTAACTAAAAAGGCCGCTTTCGCGGCCTTTTTTCTTTGCTCTCGCTGGCAAACCCGCCGTAAAATCAATTACATCTCACGCTAATAAAACCGTACACATGCTTGATTTTGCCCATCGCCAACAGCGTTCCGATCGACGCCGCCTGCTTTTGCTGGTGCTGCTGCTTTTTGTTGCCGCCGGTTTCAGCCTGTGTGCCGGCGACCAGTGGCTAAGCCCGGCACGCTGGTTTGGTCCTGAAGGGCAGCTTTTCGTCTGGCAAATTCGTCTGCCGCGCACGCTGGCGGTGATCCTGGTCGGTGCCGCGCTGGCGCTCTCAGGCACCATTATGCAGGCGCTGTTTGAAAACCCTCTGGCAGAGCCGGGGCTGCTCGGTGTCTCAAATGGCGCCGGTGTAGGGCTGATTGCCGCGGTGATGCTCGGCGGTGGGGCGCTTTCCCCCTGGGGCGTTAGCCTCAGCGCCATTCTCGGGGCATTGCTGATCACCCTTATTCTCCTGCGCTTCGCACGACGCCATTTATCAACCAGTCGGCTGCTGCTTGCCGGGGTTGCGTTGGGGATCATCTGCAGCGCGTTGATGACCTGGGCGGTCTACTTCTCCACCTCGTTCGATCTGCGTCAGCTGATGTACTGGATGATGGGCGGGTTTGGCGGCGTAGACTGGCGGCAGGGCTGGCTGATGGTGCTGCTGGTCCCGGTCATACTGTGGGCGGGCGTGCAGTCGCAGCCGCTGAATATTCTCGCTCTTGGTGAAACCTCAGCCCGCCAGCTCGGGATGCCGATTGGCGTCTGGCGCAATGCGCTGGTGATTGCAATCGGCTGGCTGGTGGGAGTGAGCGTGGCGCTGGCGGGGGCGATTGGCTTTATCGGGCTGGTTATCCCGCACATGCTGCGTCTGTGTGGCATCACCGACCATCGAATCTTACTTCCCGCCTCGGCAGTGGCCGGTGCGGCAACGCTGCTGGTGGCGGATATCATCGCCAGGCTCGCCCTGAACGCCGCTGAGTTGCCCATCGGTGTGGTCACCGCCACGCTGGGCGCGCCGGTGTTTATCTGGCTACTATTAAAAGCTGGACGTTAAATCGATAACCTGAGGAAATGCTATGCAGTCTGATATTCTGAATACCGAAGTGACCACCATCGACGGGGACAAAACCACCCTGGAACGCTACAAAGGCAACGTGTTGCTCATTGTGAACGTAGCCTCCAAATGTGGTCTGACGCCGCAGTATGAGCAGCTGGAGAACATTCAGAAAGCCTGGGAGAAAGACGGCTTTACCGTACTGGGCTTCCCGTGCAATCAGTTCCTGGGTCAGGAGCCGGGCAGCGAAGAGGAGATCAAAACGTTTTGCAGCACCACCTATGGCGTGACGTTCCCGATGTTCAGCAAAATTGATGTGAATGGCGAAAATCGTCACCCGCTGTATGCCAAACTGGTGGCCGCCGCGCCGACCGCCGTGGCACCGGAAGGCAGTGGCTTTTACGAGCGTATGGCCAGCAAAGGGCGAGCACCGCTCTATCCGGACGACATCCTGTGGAATTTCGAAAAATTCCTGATTGGTCGTGACGGCCAGGTCGTTCAGCGTTTTTCTCCGGATATGACGCCTGAAGATCCTATCGTCATGGAGTCAATCAAGCTGGCGCTGGCGAAATAATGACGCAGCTGATGCAGCTCACGGACGTTGCCGAGACGGGGCGTCTGGAGCCGGTGACGGCGGCCATCCGTGCAGGTGAAATCCTGCATCTGGTGGGGCCGAACGGGGCAGGGAAGAGTACTCTGCTGGCGCGCATGGCGGGGCTGACCGTCGGGCCAGGCTCGATCACCTTGCTCGATAGCCCCCTGAGTGACTGGTCGGCGGTCGCGCTGGCGCACCGGAGGAGCTACCTTGTTCAGCAGCAGGTCCCGCCGTTTGCGATGCCGGTCTGGCACTATCTGATGCTGCATCTGCACGATAAACAGCAGACCGCGCTGCTCACCGAAGTGGCGGCAGCGTTGGGGTTAGAGGACAAACTTTCCCGGCATGCCAGCCAGCTTTCCGGTGGCGAGTGGCAGCGCGTCCGTCTGGCGGCGGTGATCCTTCAGATCCATCCGGCGGGCAACCCTCACGGGCGACTGTTGTTGCTGGACGAGCCGATGAGCGGTCTGGACGTGGCGCAACAGGCGGCGCTGGACACGCTCCTCAGCGCACTGTGTCGACAAGGCATTGCCGTGGTGATGAGCAGCCATGACCTTAACCATACGCTGCGCCATGCGCACAGCGTCTGGCTTCTGGCGCGCGGGAAGATGATTGCCAGCGGCACGCGCGATAGCGTCCTTACGCCGCCAAATCTCGCTCGTGCTTACCATATGCCGTTCCGCAGGCTGGATATCGAAGGGCATAAGATGCTGATTTCTACCGCACACGAGTAACCGTTTCTTGCCTGTTAGCGCCATTGCACGCTAAATTACGAAAAGAATAAAAAAAGCAGAGGATTCGTCTGGACATGCGATTCTGGTTTCTCATGGTGGCAGCGTTATTTCTTGCGGGATGCAGTAGCCATCGCGCACCGCCGCCTAACCCACGACTTTCAGATTCAATCACCGTGATTGCCAGCCTGAACGATCAGCTGAGCAACTGGCGCGGCACACCGTATCGCTACGGTGGCATGGGTCGCGGTGGGGTGGATTGCTCCGGCTTCGTGCTGATGACGTTCCGGGATAAGTTTGATTTGCAGCTTCCACGCGAAACGCGCAAACAGGCTGAAATCGGTACCGAAATTGATAAAGATGAGTTGTTACCCGGCGACCTGGTTTTTTTCAAAACCGGCTCGGGTGAAAGTGGTCTGCATGTTGGCATTTATGATACGGATAACCAGTTTATTCATGCCTCGACCAGTCGTGGGGTGATGCGTTCTTCGCTCGATAATGTTTACTGGCGTAAAAATTTCTGGCAGGCACGACGTATTTAGTCCGCCACCGACCACGCATTTCTGACGGTATGGCACAATTAAACCATGCCGTTTTTTTGCAAATAAGATGATTAAAGTTAAATTTACAACAAATTACTTATGTCCTTATGTGTCTGTTTTATCTAAAACTGGCTATTACGCAGCAACCAGGATAAGATTATTTTAGATTCAGGGATAAATCTGAAAATTAATACGGATCTAATGAAATTAAACTTATTAAAATCAAGACAGTGGAATTGTGTCAGCAATTGCTCCAGGATGTCCTCTCTCATCTTTAATGCGGGGCGAGTGCAATGATTATTACGTTAGATAATGCCTACCAGTCTGAGCTGTTGCTCCAGCCTGCCCGCAATAATGCCGGTGAGCTTAAAGGATTAGAGGTGACGGTTAACTTTACTGGCGTCGGCAGCGATGTACGGATCCCCACTGAACTCGTTATCCCGCGTTTGACACCGGCAGAAGAGTTAGCGCTGTTTCAAGAAAAACTGCAATTGCTTGATACCTGCAAACTGTTTTTTATTCAGCATCAGTTAATTGCATGGATCAATATTACACCTGTAATAGTTGAGTTTTTATTAAGTAATGGGAACGCTGTTTCAATACTTGAGCGTTATCCGTTTCTTGAGTTTACTGTTAATGAGAATTATCCAGGTTTAAATAACGGAAAAGACGATCCTGAACTGGCGAGAATGGCGATTCATTTTCCGCTGGTACTGGCAAACTTTGGTGCCGGTGAAGCCTCGCTTAAAGCCGTTTATGATGGTTTGTTTAAACGTGTCATTCTGGACAAAGGGTTTATCCAGCAGCACGCGGCAGCGCTTTCTTTTGAGCCCTTTATGCGCGCTATTCTGTGGCAAATAACGTCACATTGTCAGTCTGTGCTCGTCGCCGGTGTTGACGATCATGCCCTGTTGCAGCGCGTTTTATCCTTCAACTTTGGTGCCATGCAGGGGGCGCTGTGGCCTGCCGTAACTGCAGAGCGCGTCACCACGCTGGTTCAGTGATAACCCTTTCTTTCGCCCGTGTTTAAGTCCGGGTAAACCCTCTACACTAAAAGCAGGAGGACTTATGACCCTGTCTTTTACTGCGCACTGGCATGACGAGTTGCCGGGTTTTTATACCGCACTCAAACCAACACCATTACATCATTCCCGTCTTGTCTGGCATAACGATTCGCTGGCGAACGACCTGGCTATCCCACCGGAAATGTTCCAGCCTTCAGACGGCGCGGGCGTCTGGGGAGGGGAAACGCTGCTCGATGGCATGCAGCCCCTCGCTCAGGTCTATAGCGGACACCAGTTTGGCGTCTGGGCGGGACAGCTGGGGGACGGCCGTGGGATCCTGCTCGGCGAACAACAGCTCCCCGGCGGAGAGACGGTCGACTGGCACCTGAAAGGGGCGGGTCTCACACCCTATTCACGCATGGGCGACGGGCGCGCGGTACTGCGCTCAACCATCCGTGAAAGTCTGGCGTCGGAAGCGATGCATGCGCTGGGTATTCCCACCACGCGCGCGCTGACGATAGTGACCAGTGACACCCCGGTGGTCCGCGAAACGGTAGAAAAAGGCGCGATGCTGATGCGCATTGCGCAAAGCCATCTGCGTTTCGGCCATTTTGAACACTTTTATTATCGCCGCGAGCCGGAAAAAGTACGCCAGCTTGCCGATTACGCCATCCGACGGCACTGGCCGCAGTTACAGGACGAGGCCGACAAATACCACCTCTGGTTCCAGGATGTGGTTGCCCGCACGGCAATCATGATTGCCCGCTGGCAGTCCGTAGGCTTTGTTCATGGCGTGATGAATACCGACAACATGTCAATTCTGGGGCTGACCTTTGATTACGGTCCGTTTGGTTTTCTCGATGACTACCAGCCGGGGTATATCTGCAACCACTCGGACTATCAGGGGCGCTACAGCTTTGACAATCAGCCGGCGGTGGGGCTGTGGAATCTACAGCGTCTGGCGCAATCCCTGTCGCCGTTTATCGACGTTGATGCCCTGAATGATGCGCTCGACGGCTATCAGGAGACATTGCTGCGCGAATACGGCACGCTGATGCGCAACAAGCTGGGGCTGATGACGCAGGAGAAGGGCGATAACACTATTCTGAATGGCTTGTTTGCGCTCATGGCGCGTGAGGGCAGCGACTATACCCGTACCTTCCGTATGCTCGGCCAGACAGAGCAGCATAGCGCTGCCTCACCGCTGCGCGATGAGTTTATCGACCGACAGGCGTTTGACGACTGGTTTGCCACTTACCGCGCGCGCCAGCAACAAGAGCAGGTGGATGACGCGACCCGGCAGGCGCAGATGAACGCAGCGAACCCGGCGATGGTCTTGCGCAACTGGCTGGCGCAGCGGGCGATTGAGCAGGCGGAGCAAGGTGAGTATGCAGAATTACACCGGCTGCACATAGCGTTGCGCACGCCGTTTGCCGACCGGGACGACGATTATGTCAGCCGCCCGCCTGACTGGGGCAAGCGGCTGGAGGTCAGCTGCTCAAGCTAATGTTTTGGCCGGGAAGCACAGGCTTGCCCGGCCGATACGTCACTGGGCGACCCACCCGCCGTCCATATTCCACGCCGCGCCCCGCACGTGCACGGCGCTGTCGCTACATAAAAACAGCGACAGTTCGCCCAGCTGTTCTGGCGTAACAAACTCTCCTGATGGCTGTTTCTCCGCAAGCAACTGCTCGCGCGCCCGATCCGCAGGCACACCTTCTGCGATACGTTTGTCGATCTGCTGCTGAACCAGCGGCGTAAGCACCCATCCCGGGCAGATGGCGTTAGCAGTAATACCGGTGCGGGCCGTCTCCAGCGCCAGGGATTTTGTAAAACCGACCACCCCGTGCTTGGCGGCGACATAGGCTGATTTCTCTTTTGACGCCACCAGCCCATGCACGGAGGCGATATTAATGATGCGTCCCCAGTTTTTCTCGCGCATTGCAGGCAGCGCCAGTCGGCTGGTGTGAAACACCGACGACAGGTTAATGGCAATAATGTCGTTCCATTTCTCCACCGGGAACGTCTCAACCGGGGCGACATGCTGTATCCCGGCATTATTGATAAGAATATCCACTCCGCCGAACTGCGTGTCGGCGTAGCGCATCATTGCGTCGATTTGCAGGGTGTCACGCAGATCTGCATCGTGATAGCCCGGTTTTTTCCCCAGCCGGGCGATCTCTTCTCTTGCTGCGTCACTGTCGCCAAAACCGTTGAGGATCAGCTGCGCTCCGGCCTTTGCCAGTACGCGGGCGATGCCCAGACCAATCCCGCTGGTCGAGCCGGTCACCAGCGCCGTTTTACCGTTCAGATTCATTTTATTCTCCTTACACAATGCCGGTGAGATAGAACACGGCAATGACAAAAAGCACCGCCAGACTTTTGATGATCGTGATGGCGAAAATACCGCCATAGGCCTGACGATGGCTAAGACCGGTGATGGCCAGCAGCGTAATCACCGCGCCGTTATGGGGGAGTGTATCCATGCCACCGCTGGCCATAGAAGCCACCCGGTGCAGGACCTCCAGCGGAATATTCGCGGCATGGGCGGCGGCGACAAAGCTGTCTGCCATGGCCGCCAGCGCAATGCTCATCCCACCTGAAGCCGAACCGGTGATCCCGGCGAGAACGGTCACGCTGATCGCTTCATTCAGTAACGGGTTCGGAATAGCCGCCAGCGCGTGGGATAAGACCAGAAAGCCGGGCAGGGCGGCGATAACTGCACCGAAACCATATTCCGAGGCGGTAT
Source organism: Enterobacter sp. Lyrl_3 (assembly GCF_051948675.1). Classification (NCBI taxonomy): domain Bacteria; kingdom Pseudomonadati; phylum Pseudomonadota; class Gammaproteobacteria; order Enterobacterales; family Enterobacteriaceae; genus Enterobacter; species Enterobacter sp. Lyrl_3. The sequence goes on along the minus strand of NZ_JAYJLI010000002.1, from coordinate 319,538 downwards.
TCATCGCCGCCAGGATCGCGCCGCTCACTGCCGTCCGGCTGCCTTCCGCGAGACGTCCCCGGATGTTGCGAAAGCCAAAGATCAGTACCAGCACGATACCGGAAATCAGCGCAGCTTCCACGGCCCAGATGGCGGTGATCTTGCTGACCTCGGTCACAATCGGCTTTGCCAGTCCGGGCAGGGTCAGCTCGTGGCTGGTGCCATACCAGCCGGGGATCCAGCGGGTAAACAGCAGGTTGAGGATCCCCACCACCAGCAGGGGGGAAATCGCAATCAGCGGATGGGGAAGGTTAATGTTGTCCGGCGTTTCCGGTTCGTTTTTCAGATCCGTGCCGTAACCTTCATTGTTATTGAGCGCTTTCCGCCGCTGGCGCTCCAGCCAGAGCAGGCCAAAGCAGATAATAAACAGCGAGCCAATCAGCCCCAGCCAGGGGGCAGCCCAGGCATTAGTGCCGAAGAAGCTGGTGGGGATAATATTCTGGATCTGCGGCGTGCCGGGCAGGGCGTCCATGGTGAACGAGAACGCCCCCAGCGCCACGGTCGCCGGGATCAGCCGTTTGGGGATCCCGCTCTGGCGAAACAGTTCGGCGGCGAAAGGATAAACGGCAAACGCCACCACAAAGAGCGACACGCCGCCGTAGGTTAACAGCGCGCAGACCAGCACAATCACCGGAATGGCGTGGCGGCGGCCAAGGATTTGAATCGCTGCGGCAACAATGGAGCGTGAGAAGCCGGAGAGTTCAATCAGCTTGCCAAACACGGCGCCCAGCAGGAACACCGGGAAGTAGAGCTTGACGAAGCCCACCATCTTTTCCATAAACAGGCCGGTAAACGTCGGGCCGACAGCGCCCGGGTCGGTTAACAGCACGGCACCCAGCGCCGCAATGGGCGCAAAAAGAATAACGCTATATCCGCGATAGGCCGCCAGCATCAGCAGCGCCAGCGCCGCCAGGGCAATTAACACACTCATTGCGACTCCTTACTGTTGTTATATTCGGGTACTCACGAGAGGTTTAACGCTCGACGGTCAGCGCAATGCCTTGCCCGCCGCCTATGCACAGAGTGACCAGCCCTTTTTTGGCGTCACGGCGCTGCATTTCATGCAGCAGCGTCACAAGGATCCGACAGCCGGATGCACCAATCGGATGGCCCAGCGCGATAGCGCCACCGTTAACATTCACCTTGCGCGCATCCCAGCCAAGCAGGTTACCAACCGCCAGCGCCTGCGCGGCAAAAGCTTCGTTGGCTTCGATGAGATCCACCTCATCCAGCGTCCAGCCTGCCCGCGCCAGCGCGGTCTGGCAGGCGCTGACGGGGCCGATGCCCATTACGGACGGGTCGACCCCGGTAACGGCGTAGCTCACGATCCTGCCCAGCACCGGTAGTCCGCTCGCCCGCGCTTTTTCTTCGCTCATCAGCAACACCGCGGCGGCGCCATCGTTCAGGGTGGAGGCATTCCCCGCCGTGACCGTGCCGTCCTCCTGGCGAAACGCGGGGCGCAGTTGCGCAAGCTGCTCTGCGGTGGTTCCTGGCCGGGGTTGTTCGTCATGACGAATCACCAATGGCGGCTTCTTGCCCTGTTTCACCGTTACCGGGGTAATCTCGGCCTCAAAGCGAGCAGATTCGATGGCAGACGCCGCCTTTTGTTGTGACCCGGCGGCGAAGGCATCCTGCTGCTCGCGTGAAATGCCGTGCTGCCGGGCGACGTTTTCCGCAGTGATCCCCATGTGGTAATCGTTAAACGCATCCCACAGGCCGTCGACGATCATGCTGTCCTGCAGGCCCGTGTGGCCAAAACGCAGCCCGGAACGGGCGCCATCCAGCAGGTAAGGGGCATTGCTCATGCTCTCCTGACCGCCCGCGATCACCACCTCTGCGTCTCCACAGCGGATAGCCTGTGCCGCAAGCTGTACCGCCTTCAGCCCCGCGCCGCAGACCAGATTGACCGTGGTGGCAGGGGTACTGACGGGCAGCCCGGCGGCGATAGCCGTCTGACGAGCCGGGTTTTGTCCGCAGCCTGCCGTCAGCACCTGCCCAAAAATCAGTTCGTCTGTGTCACCTGCCGAAAGCGAGCTCTCCTCAAGCAGGCGGCGCACCGCGACAGCACCAAGTTCAACGGCGGAAAGGGGAGAGAGCGAACCGCGAAAACTGCCAATTGGCGTTCGCGTTGCCCCGACTATCATGACGTTTTTCATGTTGAGTCCTCAGCTAAAGCGCATTTCGCGAACGTCGTCCGCCACGATGATTTTTCCGGCAGTTTTGCTGACGATCTCGTCAATGCCGACGCCGGGGGCGTATTCACGCAGAATGAACGCACCGTCTTTAATTTCCAGCAGGGCCAGGTCGGTTAACACCCGGCGGATGCAGCCCACGCCGGTGAGCGGTAGCGTGCAGCGCGACAGCAGTTTGGACTCACCGCTCTTCGACGCGTGGGTCATCACGACAATGATGTTCTGCGCCCCGGCGACAAGATCCATGGCGCCGCCCATGCCTTTCACCATCTTTCCGGGGATCATCCACGAGGTGATGTTGCCTTCCACGTCCACCTCAAACGCCCCGAGCACCGTGAGGTCGACGTGACCCCCCCGGATCATGGCGAAGGACTGGGCCGAGTCGAAAATGGCGGCACCGGTTCGTGCGGTAACGGTCTGCTTACCAGCGTTAATCATGTCGGCATCAAGGCTCTGCGCATCGGGAAATTCCCCCATCCCCAGCAGTCCGTTTTCTGACTGGAGCATCACGTCCATGCCGGCCGGGATGTAGTTCGCCACCAGCGTCGGGATACCGATCCCCAGGTTGACGTAGTAACCGTCGCGCAGCTCGCGGGCGACGCGCATGGCCATCTGTTCGCGGGTTAACATGGTCAGACTCCCTCTGCGCGCAGCGTGCGCTGTTCAATGCGTTTCTCAAACTGGCCGACAATCAGCCTGTCGACGTAAATTCCCGGGGTGTGAATGGCGGACGGCGGCAGCTCACCCGGCGGGACAATCTCTTCCACCTCCACCACGGTTATCCGTCCTGCGGTGGCCATTAGCGGGTTGAAATTTTGCGCGGTGTGGCGGTAGATGACGTTGCCGTACCAGTCCGCTTTCCAGCCTTTGATCAGCGCAAAATCGCCTGTAATGGCCTCTTCAAGGATGTAGTGCTTACCGGCAAACTGACGTACCTCTTTCCCGGCGGCCACGGGCGTGCCATAGCCGGTGGCCGTGTAAAATGCCGGAATACCGGCCCCGCCCGCGCGCACCTTTTCGGCCAGCGTGCCCTGGGGCGTCAGCTCAACCTCCAGCTCGCCGCTCAGCACCTGCTGTTCGAACAGCGCGTTCTCGCCGACGTAAGACGCCACCACCTTCCGCACCTGGCGCGTCTCCAGCAGCAGCCCGAGCCCGAAACCATCCACGCCGCAGTTGTTCGATACCACCGTCAGGCCCTGCACCTGACGGCGTTTGACTTCCGCAATCAGATTTTCAGGAATACCGCACAGGCCAAAGCCGCCCGCCAGCAATGTCATCCCGTCCGCCAGCCCCTCCAGCGCCTGCGCATAGCTGCCGACGCGTTTATCCAGTCCTGCCATAGCCATCCCTCCTGTTGTCCGTGGCGGTATCATTGGGGGCGACGACTCTTTTGTTAATTTTGAATTTGTGACTCACTCATTTGGTTTTTTTATTAATTTCCTGTTAACTAAATTTTTTCAATTAGTTAACAGGATGAAAAATGAGAATGAGTGTCAAACAGTTACGCGCGTTTTTAGCGGTAGCTCACACTCTCAATTTTGCGCACGCCAGCGAACGGTTAAATCTTTCTCAGCCTGCCCTCAGCCTGACGATTAAAGGGCTGGAGGATGCGCTGGGGGGCCCGCTGCTGCAGCGAAGCACGCGTAAGGTCACCCTGACGCAGGAGGGCGAAACCTTTTTACCGATGGCGCGGCAGCTGCTGGCTGACTGGGATAACGTGGAAGAGGCAATGCACCAGTGCTTTACGTTGCAGCGCGGCAAAATCTCGGTCGCGGCCATGCCGTCGTTTGCGGCTAACGTCCTGCCGGAGGTGCTGAAAGCGTTTCGCGATCGCCATGCCGGGATCAACGTCACCGTGCATGATGTCATCAACGAACAGGTGATTGAGATGGTGCGGGAAGGGCGGGTCGAGATGGGGATCGCCTTTGAACCAGCGCCGACGCATAACCTGCTGTTTACGCCGCTGGGCCTCGACCGGTTTGTCGCCATTGTGCCGAAAGCGTCCCCCCTTGCGGTGAAAAAACGCCTTTCCTGGAATGAACTGCTGACGCTGGATTTCATTACCCTGCAGCGCCCCTCGGCGGTGCGCCTGATGATGGAAGAGGAGCTGGCCCGTAGCGGCCGCAAGCTGGAGGTGGCGCTGGAGAGCCATCAGCTTGTGACGGTAGGAAGGATGGTCGCCAGCGGGCTGGGCGGCAGTGCCGTACCGGCGCTGTGCGAGGCGCAGATGACATCGCTGGGTGCGGTCTGCATTCCGCTGGACAGCCCGCCGATAGAAAAATGTATCGGGGTGATCCATCCAGGGCACACGCAGCTCTCAAAAGCGGCGCATGCCCTGCTGGAAACCCTGAAAGATTTTTATCAGCCCGATCAGGGGGCGAGAAATACCTGAGGTGCAGCATGAGCCGGGTGTCGGCCAACCTGCACCTGCGCGCCGTACCAGCGCGTCAGCGTATCGGCCTGCAGAACCGCCTCCGGGGCCCCCTGAGCGACCATTTTGCCGTTATGTAACAGCAGGATCCGATCCGCCCACAGCGCCGCCAGATTGAGATCGTGCAGCACCACACAGACATGCAAATGCCCCCGACGGGTCAGGGAAGAGAGCAGGCGCAGCAGATGCTGCTGGTGGTAAAGATCCAGCGCGGACGTGGGTTCATCCAGAAACAGCCAGCCGCGCGGCGCACCGTCGCACCAGAGCTGTGCCAGCACGCGGGCGAGTTGGACGCGTTGCTGCTCCCCGCCGGAGAGCGCCGCAAACTGCCTGCCCGCCAGCGGTAAACAGCCGGAGATAGCCATCACCTCCTCAATCACCGACGCCTCAGGGCGTCGCGTCCACGGCGCTCGCCCCATCCCGATCACCGCTTCTACCGGCCAGTCGAATCCGAGCTGGGTATTCTGGCGCATGACCGCCCGGTAGCGGGAGAGTCTGTCCGGCGGCCAGGCCGTAAGCGGCGTTCCCGCCAGACTGCACCGTCCGCTCGCGGGTTTGAGATAGCCGGTAAGCAGGCGTAACAAGGTCGATTTCCCGGCACCGTTGGGGCCAATCAACGCCACCAGTTCGCCCTGAGAGAGGGTCAGCGACACGTCGTCGATCAGCGTCCGTTGCCCGGCGTGAAAGACAATATTTTCCGCACAGTAGCGTTCAGCCATGCGCACCTCCGCGACGAAAGATAAGCCACAGGAACCACGGCGCACCGAGAAGACTGGTCAATAAACCGACCGGCATTTCCGCCGGGGCGACCAGGGTACGTGCCAGCGTATCGGCAGCCAGCAACAGTAACGCACCGGCCAGTACTGAGCCGGGGATCACCGCCCGGTGGTCGGCCCCCAGCCACATGCGCACCAGGTGTGGCACCACAAGGCCAACAAAGCCGATGACACCGCTGACGGCCACCGCGGCGGCCACCAGCAGGGCGCTGCACAGCAGCAGGAGCCGCTGTACAACGGCCACCTCCACCCCAAGGTAGTGCGCCTCTTCCTCGCCAAGCTGCAGCAAATTAAGTGCGCCAGCCAGGCGCCAGATAACCAGCACGGTGGGAACCATCAACGAACAGACGGCCAGCAGCGTTGACCACTGGGCCTGGCCGAGGCTGCCCATGCCCCAGAGTGAGAGCTGGCGAAGCTGGGCATCATTACTGAGCCATGACAGCACGCCGACGGCCGCCCCGCACAGGGCATTGATGGCAATCCCCACCAGCAGCAGTCGCGACAGGGAACTGTCACGCTGCCGGCTGAGCAGGAAAATGACGAATGTCGCGGCCAGCGCGCCGAGAAACGCCGCCATCATCGGGGCGTACAGCATCACCAGCGCGGGCAGCGAGAGCGGAAGAACCACCCACAGCGCGACGGCGAGTGCTGCGCCGCTGCTGATCCCCAGCAGGCCCGGGTCGGCCAGCGGGTTACGAAACAGTCCCTGCATCACGCAGCCCGCCAGCGCCAGCGAACCGCCGATCGCCAGCGCCAGCAGCACGCGGGGCAGGCGGATTGTCAGCCAGATCTGACGCAGCGCGTCGTCGCTGCCGCTCCACAGCAGGCTGACCGGCAGGCGCAACGCGCCCACACCGCTGGCCGCCAGCGTCATGACGGCCAGCAGCGCGGCCAGCAACCACAATGCCAGTACGGCGCGTCGGGACATCAGGGCAGTTGCTCCGCTTTACGGCGTAACTGCTGGATGGCCTGTGGCGTTCGCACGCTAAAGCCCAGCAGCGCCATATCGTCGATGGCCAGCATCTGCCGGTGACGTCCCGCTGGAGTTTGCGCCAGACCGGGCAGTTGCCACACCGCATCCGCCCCACCCAGAGCGTTCACGCCATCCTGCGAGATCACCACCAGGTCGGGCTGACTGGCGATAACGCCTTCCTGAGACAGCGGCTGATAGCGAGTGAAGCCCTGCATCGCGTTCTGCAGCCCTGCCGCACGAATGGCAGCATCCGCCGCGGTCTGTTGCCCGGCGGCCATCGCGGTCATCCCGCCGTGGTTGAGAATAAACAGCACCCGTTTATTGAGCGGTGACACGGGAAGCGCCGCCAGCGCCTGACGCAGCGAGTTGCGCAGGGTTTTCCCTTCTGCCTCGCGGTGCGTCGCCTCAGCGATAACCCGAACCTTTTCATCGATAACGTTGAGGTCATTGCCTGCCGGAACGGTGATCACCCTGACGTGACTCTGCTCTACCTGTTTTAACGCCAGAGACGGCTGTGCCTGTGCACTGGCCAGCACCAGCGTGGGGCGCATGGACAAAATGCCTTCGGCATTTAGCTGGCGCAGATAGCCCACGTCCGGCAGCGTGTTCGCCGCCTGTGGCCACTGGCTGGTGCTGTCGCGTGCCACCAGCGAAGACGCAGCGCCGAGCGCATAGACAATCTCGGTAACGTCGCCGCCGAGCGCGACGATTTTCTCCTGCGGCGCAGCAAATGCCAGCAGCGGCAGGGCGCTGATCAGGGCAAGCCATTTTTTCATGCGGCCAGCCCTTTTGCCGTTAAGGCGTCGATCTGGCTGCGCCACTGACTCTGCTCGGGTTCGCCTTCGCTCCGCTGGCCGTACAGCTGGGCAATCTGCGTGCCGTCGGCGGCAAACAGCTCCAGGCTGGTGACATGTCCGTCAGCCGTCGGTTTGCGCGTGACCCAGGATTCGGCGATGGCGCCTTCCAGCAGATGCAGGGTAAAAGCCGGGTTGAAGATGTTCAGCCAGCCCTTCATCGGCATCAGTTTTTCCACCACGCCGGTGAAGATCTGCACGCAGCCGCGGTTGCCGACGAAAATCATGATTTCGTTCCCGTCCTGGCGCGCCGTTTCCAGCAGCTGGGCCAGCGCGGTGTTGTCGACCCTGCAGGCCAGATCGTCGCCCACCAGGCGAAACGCCTGTTGACGGCTGAGGTTGTGGCGCTTGAGCAGGCTGAAGAACTGATGCACGTCGGTCATGGCACGCCACTCTGTGTCCACGAGCGAGGCGTCCGGGTTTTCAGCGTGAGCCGGGACATCGGCCGTTTTCAACGCCAGCGGCGGATTCCCGGCAAAGATAAAGCGGGTGAGCAGATCGCCCCAGGCGGTGAGGTCGGTGTTATCCGTGGCGTAAACCTTCAGCAGGGCGTCGCCCTGGTGGTTGAAGAACTGAATGCTCTGCCGCTCACCGCGGGCGGTGGCCTCGCTGATGTGAAATACGCTCGCCCACTGGTTAAGGAACAGGCGCAGATCCAGCGCGCGCGGGTTGAGGATCAGCCCGGCGTGGCCGCTCAGGTGTTGATGGGTAAAGGCGCCGACCTGCTCGTGAACGGCGTAGTCGTTGCGGCAGATGCATTTGGTTTCGCCCACCGCTTCCAGCGCGGCCAGGATCTCGCGGGCATCACCGCGCAGGCGCCAGGCGTCATGGCCCACACGGGCGAAGGTCAGCTCGGCTTCGCTGATGTTCATTAAACCTGCAATGTCGCGCGCATACTTACCCGGATTTTCTTCTTTTAGCTCAAGCCAGCGTGTGTAGTGATTCATTGTCTTTTCCTCTCAAAGCATTGCCCCGGCCAGCCGGGGCGGGGATTACCATTGATAACTGACGAAAATCTTCCCGTTTCGGCCATCCTGCGGAATGCCCTGTGGCGACCAGTATTGTTTGTCGAAGGCGTTGCCCAGCACCAGCGTCGTGGTGACGCCTTTAAGCTGCGCCTGGCCGGTGTAGCTCACGTAGAAATCGTTAACTGCGTAGCCGGGTTGCTCGCTGTAGCTGCTGCTGATGTGCGTTGAGCGATCGACAAAGGTGCCGATCCAGCCGACGGAGAAGCCGCTTTGTGCCAGCGGAATATCCAGCTTGCTGGTGACGGTATCCGGGTTGATGCTGGAAATATACTCGCCCGTGTCGGTATCTTTTCCGCGCGTGCGGTTATAGGCGAGGTCGAGGTTGAACAGGTCGGCGGAGTATTTCGCCATCACGTCCCAGCCCCAGATTTTGGCGTTCGGGACGTTATATGACATGGTGGTCGCCGCCGCAAAATTGACGGTGGTGGAGATGTAGTCTTTGGCGTTGGTATCGAAATAGCTGGCTTTAAACTCCAGCGCATCGTTGGTCAGCATCAGATCATCAAAGCGCAGACCAAAACCATACTCCTGCGTTTCGTTGGTTTCCGGGCGCAGATTGGGGTTGGGCACCCAGTAGTTGGTATAGAAGCGGCCAATGGAGAAGTGTTTGGCGTCGTTATACATTTCGCCCATGGTTGGCGCGCGGAACGCCTGCGCGTAAGAGCCGAACAGCATCAGCCAGTCTGTCGGGCTGAGGGTTAACCCGGCGCGGGAGGACCACTTATCGGCATCCACATCCTTGTAGCCGTCGCTGCTGCCGCGGTAGTTGTCGTAGCGCGTGCCGCCAAGAAGGGTCACGGGGAGGTCGCGCAGGGTGATTTCATCCTGCAGCCAGCCGGAGCTGAAATCGATTTGTGCCTGCGGAAAGCCCGTTGTTGCCCCGCCCGGGCGTTGCTCCTGACGATAATACTCACCGCCGTAGGTCAGCAGGTGCGACGCAAAGGAATCGCTGAACAGACGGGTGCGGTTCTCCACTTTGCCGCCTTTGGTGGTCTGTTTGCGAAACTCACCGCTGCCGTCGATGTTCTGGGCGTTGATACGTGCTTCGGACCAGTAAATTTTCGCGTCGGCGTTCAGCCAGTCGTTACCCTGTGGGGCAAGGTGATAGCCGAGCTGTGCGTCACGCTGGATGGTGGAGCGGTCGGTCAGCGGGTTACTGCTGCTGTCTGCTGCACTGGTTTGCGGGTTTTTCGGCTCCTGTGCGGCGTTATTGTAATAGCGCAGGGAGCCGCTCAGGCTCTGGGCCGCGTCGATTTTCCAGCTGCCCTTCGCCAGCATGTTCTGAATGGATTCGTCGTTCGGGGCGGTGGTGCCGTCACTCTGGCGCAGATCGCCACGATCCCGGCTAGACCAGGAGAGCAGCCCGTCCAGAGTATCGGTGCGGCCATAGGCGCTGGCCCCCATGCCGATGCTGTGATCGCCCGTCGCACCGGTAGCGAACACCCGATAGCCGCTGTTTTTACCCGGCTCCAGCAGATCTTTGGCATCGACGGTGTCATAGGCAATCACACCGCCCAGCGCGCCACTGCCGTATAGCAGGGCCGACGGACCGCGCACCACTTCGATACGTTTAATCAGCGCCGGATCGAGGAACGTGCTGTTCAGGTGGCCGGTGTCGGTTCCCTGGCGCACGCCGTCAACCAGTACCAACACGCCGCGACGGTCATAACCGCGCAGGTTAACGTCCTGGCCGTTGGTGCGTCCGGTGCCATCGAGCGTCAGGCCGGGGACGTTACGCAGCAGGTCGGCTGCCGAGCTGGCAGTTTGTTTATCCGGTGTGCTGGCGTCAATCACGCTCACCATCATGGGGGCTTCGAAGGCGCTACGGGCGTTACCCGTTGCGGTCACGGTCATTTCATCTGTGGTAGCAAACGCGACGCCCGGCAGGGTGCTGACAATCGCCAGCGCCAGAAGTGACGGACGTAAAGGCGCGGAAGGCAGGTGTGGCATAGCAACTCTCCATTAAGAATTGAAAGCGCTGGCTGCCTGGGGTTCACCTGGGTGGCTGGCGGAGTTTTTGTGTTGTTTATTTTGTGAGGATCAATTTTCCGGCATGGGTCTGGCGCAGCAGGTAGCGTTGACCGTCATGCTCGATAATGACCCGTCCCTCATCGCCCAGCAGGGTTTTGCTGTCAATGCGACGCTCGGCGGGGGCAGATGCTGTGTCTGTTTTTGGCGGCGTTGCCGCAGTGTTATCCGTACGTGACATAATGTTTATAAATAACAATCAATGTAACAATGATAATCATTATCAATAAACTGCAAATTTGCGGCAAGCGTTTTTGTGAAAAAAGGGTGAGAGGATCAAATTTGGGGGGGGAAGTGCGGTTTGATGCCCTCACCCCGGCCCTCTCCCACAGGGAGAGGGAGAAGGGCACGTATCGTAGGTCGGGTAAGCGCAGCGCCACCCGACAATAACATCAGAAGCGCGAATCTACCGCAGACGCCAGCTTCTCCAGCAGCAGTTCGCTGTCTTCCCAGCTCAGGCATGGGTCGGTGATCGACTGGCCGTAAACCAGCGGCAGACCCGACACGATTTTCTGCGTGCCTTCGCGGATAAAGCTTTCGGCCATAATGCCCGCAATGGCGCTTGAACCGCTGCGGATCTGCTGGCAGATCTCATCGCAGACATCCAGCTGGCGACGGTGCTGTTTCTGACAGTTACCGTGGCTGAAGTCCACCACCAGATGTTCCGGCAGATCGAACTCGGCCAGCGTTTCACAGGCCGCGGCAATATCCCCGGCGTGATAGTTCGGTTTCTTGCCGCCGCGCATAATGATATGCCCGTACGGGTTACCGCTGGTCTGGTAGATGGTCATCTGGCCGCTCTTATCCGGCGAGAGGAACATGTGGCTGGCACGCGCAGCGCGGATCGCATCGACCGCAATCCGGGTGTTGCCATCGGTTCCGTTTTTAAACCCGACCGGGCAGGAGAGGGCAGAGGCCATTTCACGGTGGATCTGGCTCTCGGTGGTCCGCGCGCCAATCGCGCCCCAGCTGATCAGATCGGCGATAAACTGGCCGGTCACCATATCGAGAAACTCGGTGGCCGTGGGAACGCCCAGCTCGTTCACCTGCAAAAGCAGCTTACGTGCCAGCTCAATCCCATGGTTAACGCGATAGCTGCCGTTGAGATCGGGGTCTGAAATTAATCCTTTCCAGCCCACCACGGTACGGGGTTTTTCAAAGTAGGTCCGCATCACGATCTCAAGGCGATGCTGGTGTTGTTCCCGCAGCCCCTGTAGCCGTTTTGCATAATCCATCGCCGCGTCCAGGTCATGGATCGAGCAGGGGCCAATTACCACCAGAAGACGTTTGTCTTCACCATTAAGAATTTTTTCAATGCGTCGGCGCGAGGCCGTAACATGCTCCGCAACGCCTGCGGAAAGTGGATGCCGCTGTGCCAGTTCAGCCGGTGTAACCAGGCTGTCAATGCGCGCTGTGCGGAGTTCGTCGGTTTTATTCATGGAATGTCTCAGAAATTTTTTGCTTCATCGGCAGACTACCGGGAAGTGATGGGCATCACCTTAAACCAATCCCTGCTGATTTCAAGTTCGGGGCGGCTCCGCCCCGAGGATGTGGTGGATGATACCTGAATCTGAGCTAATGTACTAGCATATTAGTACATGCGACGATTAAGACCCATGATGTCGAGAATTTTGGTGGCGATCTCTTCGACCGAATAGTTGGTGCTGTTCAGCCACGGGATCTGGTTTTTGCGGTACAGCGCTTCCACTTCGGAGACCTCCATTCGGCACTGGCGTATGGAGGCGTAGCGGCTGTTCTCGCGGCGCTCTTCGCGGATGGCGGCAAGGCGCTCCGGGTTAATGGTCAGCCCGAACAGCTTGTGCTGCAGCGGCTTCAGGGCGGCAGGCAGCACCAGATTGTCCATATCATCGGCAATGAACGGGTAGTTGGCGGCACGAATACCAAACTGCATCGCCAGGTAGAGGCTGGTAGGGGTTTTGCCGCAGCGCGAGACGCCCAGCAAAATGACCTGCGCCTGGTCGAGGTTTCGCAGCGAGATGCCGTCGTCATGCGCCAGGGTGTAGTCAATGGCGGCGATACGCGCATCGTATTTGGTCAGGTTGCCAGGGTTCAGCCCGTGGGTTCGGTGGGCGATGGGGGTCGGGTCGAGCTTCAGCTCGCTCTGCAGCGGAGCCACCAGCGCCTGCACGATATCCTGACAAAAGCCTTCGCTTTGCAGAATGATGTTGCGAATTTCCGGGATCACGATGGAGTAGAACACCAGCGGCCGTACGCCCGTCTGCTGGTAAATAGCATCAATCTGATCCTTGACCGCCCGCGCGCGGCTCTCATTTTCCACAAACGGCAGCGTGATGCTGTTAATCGAAACGGGGAACTGTGACATCACCGCATGCCCCAGCACCTCGGCGGTAATCGCCGTACCATCAGAAATATAAAAAACGTGGCGATCGACAGCATTATCCATTTTATCCACCCTGAATATCGGACCTAATTGTCTGAAAGCATAAATTAAAAAAGTTAATTGCACAGCAAAGAAGTTATCTGAATTTAAAATGAAATGGTGTTTTTGATTTTCCTGAAAAGTGGATTTCATTTTTCAAATAGCGACGTCATTTTTGTGGTTTTTGGCTGAATATATAGGAATCATCGGCTTATCCGGTGGAGGGAAAGTATCCGAAAAGTTGAAAATTTAAATTGCTTACACGATTCACCGTTTTTTTAGCGTAAATAAATATGCCAGTATAAATACGTAGTCAGGTGTTTCTTACTCCGATCAAATATCACAAAAGGATTGTTTCGATGTCCAACAATGGCTCGTCACCGCTGGTGCTTTGGTATAACCAACTCGGCATGAATGATGTAGACAGAGTTGGGGGCAAAAATGCCTCCCTGGGTGAAATGATTACAAATCTGTCCGGTATGGGTGTCTCCGTACCAAACGGGTTTGCCACGACCGCCGATGCGTTTAACCTGTTTTTAGACCAGAGCGGTGTAAACCAGCGCATTTACGACCTGCTGGATAAAACGGATATTGATGACGTTACCGAGCTTGCTAAAGCCGGGGCGCAGATCCGCCAGTGGATTATCGACACACCTTTCCAGCCGGAACTGGAAAAAGCCATTCACGATGCGTACAACCAGCTCTCCGCTGATGATGCGCAGGCCTCTTTCGCCGTGCGCTCCTCTGCAACCGCAGAAGACATGCCGGATGCCTCGTTCGCCGGACAACAGGAAACCTTCCTGAACGTTCAGGGGTATGACGCGGTACTGGTGGCGGTGAAACACGTGTTCGCCTCCTTGTTTAACGATCGCGCTATCTCCTATCGCGTGCATCAGGGCTATGACCATCGCGGCGTCGCGCTCTCTGCGGGCGTACAGCGTATGGTGCGTTCCGACGTGGGCTCTTCCGGTGTGATGTTCTCCATTGATACCGAGTCCGGCTTCGACCAGGTGGTATTCATCACCTCCGCGTGGGGCCTGGGTGAGATGGTGGTGCAGGGGGCCGTGAACCCTGACGAATTCTACGTCCACAAACCGACGCTTGCCGCCAACCGTCCGGCGGTGGTTCGCCGCACCATGGGCTCGAAAAAAATCCGCATGATCTATGCCCCGACCCAGGAGCATGGCAAGCAGGTGAAGATTGAAGATGTACCGCAGGAGCTGCGCGACCGCTTCTCCCTGACCGACGCCGAAGTGCAGGAGCTGGCGAAGCAGGCGGTGCAGATTGAAAAACACTACGGCCGTCCGATGGACATCGAATGGGCCAAAGACGGTCACACCGGCAAGCTGTTCATCGTCCAGGCGCGCCCGGAAACGGTTCGCTCCCGCGGTCAGGTGATGGAGCGTTATACCCTCCACGCGCAGGGCAAAATCGTGGCGGAAGGCCGCGCGATTGGTCACCGCATTGGTGCCGGTCCGGTGAAAGTGATCCACGATATCAGCGAGATGAACCGCATTGAACCGGGCGACGTGCTGGTAACCGACATGACCGACCCGGACTGGGAACCGATCATGAAGAAAGCCGCGGCTATCGTCACCAACCGCGGTGGCCGTACCTGTCACGCGGCGATCATCGCCCGCGAGCTGGGGATCCCGGCGGTTGTCGGCTGCGGTGACGCAACCGAACGCATGAAGGACGGACAGAACGTGACCGTCTCCTGTGCCGAAGGGGATACCGGCTACGTGTATGCTGACATCCTTGACTTCAGCGTGAAAAGCTCCAGCGTCGATACCATGCCGGACCTGCCGCTGAAGATCATGATGAACGTCGGTAACCCGGACCGCGCGTTTGACTTCGCCTGCCTGCCGAACGAAGGCGTGGGCCTGGCGCGTCTGGAATTTATCATCAACCGTATGATTGGCGTTCACCCGCGCGCGCTGCTGGAGTTTGACGACCAGGACGCAAAGCTGCAGAACGAAATCCGCGAGATGATGAAAGGCTACGACTCGCCGAAAGAGTTTTATGTTGGCCGTCTGACCGAAGGGATCGCGACGCTCGGTGCGGCGTTTTATCCGAAGCGCGTGATCGTGCGTCTGTCGGACTTTAAGTCTAACGAATACGCCAACCTGGTGGGCGGCGAGCGTTACGAGCCGGAAGAAGAGAACCCGATGCTGGGCTTCCGTGGGGCCGGACGTTATGTCTCCGACAGCTTCCGCGACTGCTTCGCGCTGGAGTGTGAAGCGGTAAAACGCGTGCGCAACGACATGGGGCTGACTAACGTTGAGATCATGATCCCGTTCGTACGTACCGTGGACCAGGCGAAAGCGGTGGTGGACGAGCTGGCGCGTCAGGGGCTGAAGCGCGGCGAAAATGGGCTGAAGATCATCATGATGTGTGAGATCCCGTCCAACGCCCTGCTGGCAGAGCAGTTCCTGGAGCACTTCGACGGCTTCTCTATCGGTTCGAACGACATGACGCAGCTGACGCTGGGTCTGGACCGTGACTCCGGCGTGGTCTCTGAGCTGTTCGACGAACGCAACGAGGCGGTGAAAGCCCTGCTGTCGATGTCCATCCGTGCGGCGAAGAAACAGGGTAAATACGTCGGGATTTGTGGCCAGGGCCCTTCTGACCATGAAGACTTCGCGGCCTGGCTGATGGAAGAGGGGATCGACAGTCTTTCCCTCAACCCGGACACCGTGGTGCAAACCTGGCTGAGCCTGGCTGAACTGAACAAGTAACGTCTTCCGTATCTGAAAAGGCGAGGAAAATAATCCTCGCCTTTTTTATTTCCGCTTATATTTGCTCCCCATCACAAATAAAGTAAAAAACCAAATATCATAATTTGTCTGTTAATTTAGACAATTGTTAGCACACAAAGGGTTGCTAATACTTGAGCCTTACCGCGCAAATCAACAGGATTTTGCGCAACTGGTTGAAATACGTTTTAACCTGATAAAAAGGCAAATAACAAATGACAATCTCCTCTGTACTGCGTACCAAAGATAAAATAGGTTATGGCTTAGGTGATATGGCCAGTGCGCTGGTCTGGCAAACAGCGACGTTATTTCTTGCTTATTTCTATACAGACGTTTTCGGTTTACCCGCGGCCATTATGGGCACCATGTTTTTAGTGGTACGCGTGGTCGATGCCTTTATTGATCCCTGTATCGGCGCGCTGGTGGATCGCACCCAAACGCGTCACGGTCGTTTCCGTCCATGGCTGCTGTGGTTTGCCATTCCGTTTGGCGTAAGCTGCCTCATTACGTTCTACGTTCCCGACGTCGGGCCCACGGCGAAAATCGTCTATGCCTGTGTGACCTACGGGATTTTAAGCCTCATCTATTCCGCCATTAACGTCCCTTACTGCGCCATGCCGGGCGCGCTGACGCTGGATCCGCGCGAGCGCCATTCGCTGCAGTCGTGGCGCTTTGGCCTGTCGTTTATCGGCGGGTTGATTGTGACGGTTATCGCTTTGCCGTTGGTTTCGCATCTTGGACAGGGCAACGTACAGAAAGGCTATTTCTATGCCATGAGCCTGATGGGATTACTGGGGATTATTTTATTCTTCTGCTGCTTCCTGATGACCCGCGAGCGCTATTCTCCGCGGAATGATACTTCTGGCTCCATGCTCACCGATTTAAAACTGCTGGCCGGGAACAGCCAGTGGCGAATTGTGTTCCTGTTTAATATTTTGCTGTTAACGGCGGTCGTGACGCGCGGCTCTGCCACGATGTATTACGTGAATTATGTGCTGTTGCGTCCGGAACTGGTGTTTGCCTTTATCGTCTCCGGGATGGTGGCCTCCTTAAGTGGCGCATTATTATCCGAACGGCTGCTGGGGAAATTTGACCGCGTACGTGCCTATCAGTGGACCATTATTTCCTTCGTGATTTTTGGGGCGCTGATCTTCTTCCTGCCGCCTTCACAGGTCTGGCTGATTTTCGGCCTCAATATTGTCTTTAGCTTCATCCAGAACCTGACCACGCCGCTGCAGTGGACCATGTTCTCCGATGTGGTCGACTATGAAGAGCACCGCAGCGGTCGCCGGCTCGATGGTCTGGTCTTCTCCACCGCGCTGTTCGCCATCAAATTTGGTCTGGCGTTGGGTGGGGCAGTGGTGGGTTGGGTGCTCGGGATGGTGGATTACGCGCCAGGCCAGGCAACCCAGACGCCGCACGTACTCACGACCATTAACGCACTGTTTACCCTCATTCCGTGCGTGCTGTTCCTCTGCATGGTCGCGCTGCTTGCCATCTACAAACTCAACAGTCGGCTGGTGGATTCCATCGCCCGCGAACTGGCCAGCAAGCGCGACGTGCGGCCAGAAGCAGGGCAACTCAGCCCGGCTGCCCCTTCCGCCCTACAGGAGTAAAACATGACTGCAATCTATAAGGACGCGGGACGTCCCGTGCACGAGCGCGTCGCCGACTTGCTGGCACGCATGACCCCGGAAGAGAAGTTCGCCCAGATGCACGCGTACTGGTTGATCCTCGATGAAAACGGCAACCACCGTGAACGCAGCGACTTGAGTGACGAATTCGCGGGGGTGAGTGAACAGGCCTCGCTCAGCGAACGGCTTAAGCTTGGCGTCGGGCAGATTACCCGTCCGCTGGGTACCCATATCGTTGATGCGCAAACCGGCGTGCGCGCCGCCAACCGTCTGCAGCGCATGATGATGGAAGAGACGCGGCTCGGCATTCCGGCGCTGTTCCATGAGGAGTGTCTGGTGGGGTTGTTGTGCAAAGCGGCCACGCTGTTCCCGTCATCGCTCAACTACGGTTCAACCTGGGATCCGGCGCTGGTGCAGCGGGCAGCCGAGCAGATAGGCAAAGAGGCGCGGTCCGTGGGCTGCCAGCAGGGGCTGGCCCCGGTGCTGGATGTCTCCCGCGATGTGCGCTGGGGGCGCACGGAAGAGACCTTTGGCGAAGATCCCTGGCTGGTGGGTGTGATGGCCACGGCCTACGTTAAAGGGCTGCAGGGCGATAAACGCGATCTGCTGGCCACGCTTAAGCACTATGTGGGCCACTCGTTCAGCGAGGGAGCGCGCAACCATGCCCCGGTTCATCTGGGCTTTAGCGAACTGAATGATACCTTCCTGCTGCCGTTTGAAATGGCGGTGAAGCTGGCCAATGCCGGGTCGGTGATGCCTGCCTACCACGATATCGACAATCAGCCGGGGCACAGTGACCACTTCCTGCTGACCACCGTCCTGCGCGAACAGTGGGGCTTTGACGGGATCGTTGTGGCGGACTATGGCGGCGTCAGCCTGCTACATCAGCATCACGGGGTCTCGCATGATGCGACCGAATCCGCCGCGCTGGCCTTTAATGCCGGGCTTGATGTTGAGCTGCCGAAAGATGACTGCGCCCGCCATCTGGCCGAGGCCGTCGAGCGTGGTCTGATCTCCATGGCGAAAGTGGACGAGATTGTAGGACGCGTGCTGACCGAAAAATTCCGTCTCGGCCTGTTTGAAAACCCGTATGCCGATGAAAGCGGCATTGATTTGCAAAATGAGACTACCCGGCAGGTTGCACGTGAGGTGGCGACCCGTTCGCTGACGCTGCTGGAGAATAACGGCATTTTGCCTCTCGGCGGCAAACCCCGCGTGGCGGTGGTGGGCCCCACGGCGGACGATCCGCTGGCGTTGCTCAGCGGCTACAGCTTCCCGGTGCATTTGATTATCAGCGATATGGTTGACGAAACGTCACAGGTGACGACTCCGCGCGCGGCGCTGGAGCACTATCTGGGCGCGTCGAACGTGCGTTATGCCAAAGGGTGTCACATCATCGAAAAACGAATGGCGGGCGCGCCGGTCTTCCCGGGTGACAGCGGGGGCAAACCGATGCAGCAGTCGCCGGTGTCGCAAAGTACCGCGCTGATCCCCGAAGCCGTGAACGCCGCGCAGGAGAGCGACGTGGTGGTGGCCTGCGTCGGCGACCTCGCCGGTTTGTTCCAGAGCGGCACGGTAGGGGAAGGATCCGATACCGATTCCCTGAACCTGCCTGGCGTTCAGCAACAACTGCTGGAAGCCCTGGTCGCCACGGGCAAACCGGTGATTGTCGTGATGACCGGTGGGCGGCCGTACAATCTTCAGGGGCTGGAAGATAAGGTCGCGGCGCTGATGATGGCCTGGGCGCCTGGGCAGGAAGGGGGCTGGGCAATTGCCGATGTGTTAACCGGGCGCGCGGAGCCGCAGGGACGTCTGGTGGTGAGCGTGCCGAAAAGTGCGGGCGCCATGCCGTACTACTACAACCACAAGCTGAAAAGCGGCGGCACGCCATTCGCGTTCCACTTTGGCTCCCGCTATCCCTTTGGTTTCGGCCTTGGCTGGACGCAATTTAACTGGGGCGCAGCACGCCTCGCGCAAAACAGCGTACCGGTGGACGGCGAAGTTGTGTTGAGTATTGACGTCACCAACCGCGGTGAACGCAGCGGCAGCGAGGTGGTGCAGGTGTACGTCCGGGATAAGGTTGCCACGCAGGTGCGGCCGCTTCAGGAGCTGAAAGCGTTCCAGCGCGTGGCGCTCGCGCCGGGCGAAACGGCCACGCTCACCTTTACGCTGCCTGTGGAGATGTTCAACTTTACCCGTCGGGACGGCAAACGCATTGTCGAGCCGGGCGAGTTTGAGCTGCAGGTGGGGGCATCGTCGGCGGATATTCGCGACGTGGTGACGGTCAATGTGACGGGAGAGACGCGGGTGCTGCCTGCTGAATGGCGCATGCTAAGCACCTGTCAGGTTCAACACGCGTAGCCAGGATAAAAAAAAGCCCATCGTGGGAGATGGGCAAAGACTACACACAGCAATTCGTTGTTTCACTCAGGGGATTTCCATGCTTATAAATCAAGGTGTTGATTTATAACCGTGAGCTAATAGTAGGCATGCCAATCTTGAGCGTCGATCAGATTCGTCTCAATAGTTAAAGAGAAGTAAAGATTTCTTGAGGTGAATAGCGGACTTAGAGCAAAAAAGGCGGGTCGGACCAGTGCGCAACGAATAAATAGTTTAGCAACATTTAAGTATTGCCGGGGAGAATGTAGGCCGGGTAAGCGTCAACGCCACCCGGCAATCCCTTTTACTGCGTATTCTTCTCTTCCAGCTCTTCGAGTTCGCTCAAAATCACATCCGGGTCGGTACCCGGCGGCGGCACTTCGTGTACCCAGGCGGAGAAGAGACGCCAGGTGACGGCAAGCAGCACCGGTCCAATAAACAGACCGATCATCCCAAAGGCGATTAACCCGCCAATGACGCCGGAGAGAATCAGGATCAGCGGCAGGTCCGCGCCCATGCGGATGAGGATGGGACGAATCACGTTATCCATGGTGCCAACCACGCAGCTCCAGACCAGCAGAACGGTTCCCCACGTGGTATCCCCGGTCCAGTAAAGCCAGATGATGCTTGGGACCAGCACCAGCAACGGCCCCAGCTGCGCAAGACAGGTCATCAGCATCACCACCGTAAAGACGGTAGCGTACGGCACGCCAGAAATGGCCAGGCCAATACCGCCCAGCACCGCCTGCACCAGCGCCGTGACGACCACCCCAAGCGCAACCGCCCGCACGGCCTGCGCCGCCAGCAGAACTGCGGCATCGCCGCGTTTACCGGCCAGTCGGGTAGCGAAATGGCGTACGCCCAACGCTACCTGTTCACCGCGCCAGTAGAGCAGGGCGCTGAAGACCAGCATCAGCGCACAGTGCATCATAAAGCGACCAATATGTGCCGCCTGACCCACAAACCAGGTGGTGGTGGTGCCAATATACGGACGCACTTTCGCCATCAACGCGCTGCCGCCCATCTCCAGCAGGCTATGCCAGCCGCTGTAAAGTTTGGCGCCTACCACCGGAATGCTGTTCAGCCAGGCGAGATCCGGCAGCGTTAAATCACCGCTGGTGACGGCGCGAATAACCGGGCCACTGGAATCGACAAGGCTGTTCACCAGCAGCGCAATCGGAATAATAAACAGCAGGAACAGCAGCAGCGTCATGACCAGTACCGCCAGACCGCGGCGGCCAAACAGCAGTTTCTGCAAACGTAACAGCACCGGCCAGGTCGCCACGACCACCGTTGCGGCCCAGGCGAAGCCAAGTATGAAAGGTTGAACAATCCACAGACACGCAATAATCATGAGGGCCAGAAACAGCACCGACAGCAAAATTTGCGCAACATCCCTGGGCTGGCGAAGATTGACCATAAATGAAACTTTCCTTAATAAACACCAGCGAGGCTGGCGGGAACGGATAACCGCGTCACTCTAATCATTAATGATATCAGCGATTTTTGACAGGCGGATTTTGCCCGTAATTCAGCGAAGCACATAAGAAAAAAATGTGATAAAACTTTCCAGACACAACGCAAACGATTTCACACTACTCTAATTAGGGTCGACAGTCATGATCCCACAGATTTCTCAAGCACCTGGCGTCGTTCAGCTGGTGCTTAATTTTTTGCAGGCACTGGAGCAACAGGGTTTTACAGGTGATACCGCCACGAACTATGCCGACAGGCTGACGATGGCGACCGATAACAGTATTTACCAGCTTCTTCCCGATGCAGTCGTCTTTCCACGTTCAACGGCCGATGTGGCGCTGATTGCCCGGCTGGCGACGCAAGAGCGTTTTAGCGCTCTGGTGTTCACCCCGCGCGGCGGCGGCACCGGAACAAATGGCCAGGCCCTGAACCAGGGCATCATCATTGATATGTCGCGCTATATGAACCGCATCATCGAGATCAATCCTGAAGAGGGATGGGTACGCGTTGAAGCGGGGGTGATTAAGGATCAGCTCAACCAGTATCTGAAGCCCTACGGCTACTTTTTTGCGCCGGAGCTTTCTACCAGCAACCGGGCAACCATCGGCGGTATGATCAACACCGATGCCTCCGGGCAGGGTTCGCTGGTCTACGGAAAAACCTCCGATCACGTTCTGGGCGTACGGGCGGTGCTGCTGGGCGGCGATATCCTGGATACCCAGCCTGTGCCGGTCGAGCTGGCGGAAACGCTGGGTAAAGAGAACACCGCAAGCGGGCGCATCTATCGCACCGTGCTGGAACGCTGTCGCGATAACCGCCAGCTGATCCTCGACAAATTCCCCAAACTGAACCGCTTCCTGACCGGTTACGACCTGCGTCATGTCTTTAACGACGAACTGACCCAGTTTGATTTGACCCGTGTGCTGACTGGCTCCGAAGGAACGCTGGCGTTTATTACCGAGGCGCGGCTGGATATCACCCGGCTGCCCAAAGTGCGCCGCCTGGTGAACGTCAAATATGACTCCTTTGATTCCGCGCTGCGTAATGCCCCGTTTATGGTGGAGGCGCAGGCGCTGTCGGTGGAAACCGTTGACTCGAAGGTGCTTAATCTGGCGCGGGAAGATATCGTCTGGCACTCGGTGCGGGAGCTGATTACCGATGTGCCGGACAAAGAAATGCTCGGGCTTAACATCGTTGAATTTGCCGGAGACGATGCAGAACTTATCGATAGCCAGGTGACCACGCTCTGTCAGCGGCTTGATGAACTGATCGCCCACGGCGAAGGTGGGGTCATTGGCTGGCAGCTCTGTAACGACCTGGCCGGCATTGAGCGTATCTACGCGATGCGTAAAAAAGCGGTGGGGCTGCTCGGCAATGCCAAAGGCGCCGCGAAGCCGATTCCGTTTGCCGAAGATACCTGCGTCCCTCCTGAGCATCTGGCGGATTATATCGTTGAATTCCGTGCGCTGCTGGACAGCCACGGCCTGAGCTATGGCATGTTCGGCCACGTTGATGCCGGGGTGCTGCATGTGCGTCCGGCCCTGGACATGTGCGATCCGCAGCAGGAGATCCTGATGAAACAGATCTCCGATGAGGTGGTGGCCTTAACCGCGAAATATGGCGGCCTGCTGTGGGGGGAACACGGAAAAGGGTTCCGCGCCGAGTACAGCCCGGCGTTCTTCGGTGAACAGCTCTTCGGCGAGCTGCGCAAGGTCAAAGCGGCGTTCGATCCCAATAACCGTCTCAATCCGGGGAAAATTTGTCCGCCGGAGGGGGTGGACGCGCCCATGCTGCAGGTGGATGCCGTCAAGCGCGGCACGTACGACAGACAAATCCCGATTGCCGTGCGCGCGTCCTGGCGTGGGGCGCTGGAGTGTAACGGCAACGGCCTGTGCTTTAACTTCGACGTGAAAAGCCCGATGTGCCCGTCGATGAAAATCACCAGCAACCGCATTCATTCGCCAAAAGGGCGGGCGACGCTGGTACGCGAATGGCTGCGTTTGCTGGCCGATCGCGGTATCGACCCGCTCAAGCTGGAGCAGGAGTTGCCGGAAAAACGGGCCAGCCTGCGTTCCCTGATAGAGCGCACCCGCAACAGCTGGCATGCGAATAAGGGCGAGTATGATTTCTCCCATGAGGTGAAAGAGGCCATGTCCGGCTGCCTGGCCTGTAAAGCCTGTTCGACCCAGTGCCCGATTAAGATAGACGTACCGGAGTTCCGCTCGCGCTTCCTGCAGCTCTACCACACGCGCTATCTGCGCCCGATGCGCGACCATCTGGTGGCAACGGTGGAGAGCTATGCCCCGCTGATGGCCCGGGCGCCAAAAACGTTCAACTTCTTTATCAATCAGCCGCTGGTGCGCAAGCTTTCCGAAAAACATATCGGGATGGTGGATCTGCCGTTGCTCTCGGTGCCGTCGCTGCAGCGTCAGCTGGTGGGGCACCGCTCGGCAAACATGACCCTGGAGCAGCTTGAGGCGTTAAGTCCTGAGCAAAAAGCGAAGGTGGTGCTGGTGGTGCAGGATCCGTTTACCAGCTATTACGACGCGCAGGTGGTGGCCGATTTTGTCCGTCTGGCGGAAAAACTGGGGTATCAGCCGGTGGTTCTGCCGTTCTCACCCAACGGTAAGGCGCAACACATTAAAGGCTTCCTCAACCGCTTCGCGAAAACGGCGCAAAAAACGTCTGATTTCCTTAACCGGGTCGCCGGGCTGGGCATGCCGATGGTGGGTGTCGATCCGGCGCTGGTGCTCTGCTATCGCGATGAATATAAGCAGACGCTGGGCGATAAACGCGGGGCGTTCCACGTTATGCTGGTGCACGAGTGGCTGCCGGCGGCTCTCGAGCAGACCAGCGCCATGGAGGTCAGCGGTGAGCCGTGGTACCTGTTTGGCCACTGTACCGAAGTCACCGCGCTGCCGGGCGCACCTGCGCAATGGGCCTCTATTTTTGCCCGCTTTGGCGCGAAGCTTGAGAGCGTCAGCGTCGGTTGCTGCGGCATGGCAGGCACTTACGGGCATGAAGTGAAGAATCACGCCAACTCGCTCGGTATCTACGAGCTGTCATGGCATCAGGCGATGCAGCGCTTGCCGCGAAACCGCTGCCTGGCAACGGGCTACTCCTGTCGTAGCCAGGTGAAACGTGTTGAAGGTAACGGGGTACGCCATCCGTTACAGGCTTTACTGGAGATTATCGGATGATCTGGAAACGTGCCGTCACGCTACAGGCATTAAACGCCATGGGCGAGGGGAATATGGTCGGGTTGCTGGATATCCAGTTTATCCGCATCGGCGAAGACGATCTGGAGGCCACCATGCCTGTCGATCATCGTACGCACCAGCCGTTTGGTTTACTGCACGGCGGTGCGTCCGTGGTGCTGGCCGAAACCCTGGGCTCGGTGGCGGGGTATCTCTGCACCGAAGGGGAGCAGAAGGTCGTCGGGCTTGAGGTGAACGCCAACCATATTCGCTCGGTGCGCAGCGGGCGCGTGCGCGGTATTTGCCGCGCGCTGCACGCCGGTAGCCGTCATCAGGTGTGGCAGATTGATATTCTCGATGAGCAGGATCGGCTGTGCTGCTCATCCAGGCTGACGACGGCGGTGGTATAAATTTCCTGATGTTTTTGCATTTGGTCAAAATCTCGCCAGGGTGTTGTGATATACTGGTCAGGATTTGTACACAAGTGAGGACATCATGGATACTGAAATAACCCCAACGCAACTGGCAATTGAATATTTACGTCGCGATAACAGCAACCTGTCTCCGGCGCAGTACCTGAAAAAGCTGAAACAGCTTGAACTGGAGTTTACAGATTTGCTGGCGCTCTCTTCGAATGAACTGAAAGAAGAGATCTATTTTGCCTGGCGCTTGGGCGTTCACGTCCATTGAGAGAGTGAAAAGGCCGCGAGTGCGGCCTTTTTTGTGTCTGCAATTCAGTACCGGGCGGGAAGTTTATTGATTTTAATCAGCCTGCCATCTTCCATTTCAATAAAGCCCCCTGTTTTGAGATCGGCCAGGATACGCATCACGCCGCTGCGGGAAAGCTGGGTTTTATCGCGAATGTAGCGTTCTGCGGTTATCTCCCGGCGATAAGATTCATCTTCATTCATTAATAACATCAGCTGCTGGCGGATCATCTCATAGGCCGTCGGGGCACCCTTTGGCATGACGGTGTTATAGAGCCGGTTGTACATAAACATCAGGTGGTTTGATATCAACCCCCATAGCGCCTTCTCCTGAATAATGACGTGGAGTTGCTCTGCGGTCAGCGTTCCAATCTTGCAGGGGGTCACCGTTTTCAGGTAGTCGTCAAAAAAGATGTCATTAATATTAGCCACTCCAAATAACGCCGGGCTTTTCGCGGTCGACAGCATCAGATTGTCGCTGCGTCGGTAAATGGCAACGGTCCCTTCCAGAATCAAATAACTCATTCCCCGGCCATCAACCACCAGATCCAGCTGCTCCCCGCGATCGAGATGACGGACAGTAGAATAAGGTTGTAAGTGCGTAATCAGCGCTTGCGCATAGGGAGAACCACGATGGGGTTTTTCTGTGGAGGACATAACCTGAACCTGAAAGAATCATCTTTCTGATTATAGCGTTACTCCTTATTACCGACATCACCTGAATCAGTATTTCCGCGGCAGATGGTGGACATCAAGCAGCACGCCGCGCTCCATCGTAATGTACTTCCCGGTGCGCAGTTCGGCCAGGATCCGCATTATCCCGCTACGCGAAAGCCAGGTGCGACTTTGTATATAGGCGGCCGCCGTGGTGTTCAGCCGTATTGCTTCGGGCTCCTGCATCAATTCAACCAGCTGAAAACGGATGATGTCATAGGCCGACATCTGCGAGATCCGCGAGCAGTGCTCATAGACCCGGGAGGCGGTATAGATCAGCAGATGCGAAAACGGCTCCCATAAATTGTGTTGCGCAATCACGCCGTTAAAACGCTCCAGCGAAACCCCGGCGAGTTCGGAGGTCTCCAGCGCCCTGACATACAGGTGCTCTGAGGAGAACTGGCTACTCACGCCAAGAATAAACGGCGCGGATTCAGAATTTAAGACGATGCCATCTCCCCGACGGTGCAACGCCACGCTGCCCTGGAGCAATAAAAAACACTGACGCACGTCGTTTGCATAATAGTGGAGCACTTCCCCCCGGGACAGTATGCGCCTCTCTGCCAACGGAAAAAGATGATCAATTAATTTCTCGATGTGCTTATAGGGTTTAGCCGTAAGCACGGTGGCTTTTTCATTATCGAGACTGGGAGCCATTCGGGTGTTCATCAGATACCTCACTCACGGACGCGATCATTATTTGATCGATATAGAGAATTATCTTAAAAAACAGCGAGTCGTGGAATATTTAAGACGGGTCCAAAAATAGACCGCAGTAAATGACGAGCCTAATTATATGAATTTTAAGGACGTAAATTAGGGGTCTAAAAGTAGACTCGAAATAGAAAGGCTTAAGAAATTTCAAAACTGAAATGTATTTATTTTGTTAAAGAGAAGTCTACAGCTAGACCTCAAAATAGATTGTGTACCGAAAAAGAGTTGTATAAATTTCGGTCATCGGCTGATGAAGCCCGAATTATATAATCTGGATTTCAGTAATAAATAAAGTGATACAGGATTTGATGATGAAAAATAAAATGATGATAACCCTGCTGGCAGTGGGTTCCGCCCTGACAGCAACCCACGCTTTCGCCGCAGCAGGTACCGTTAATTTTAACGGAAATATTCTGGATTCCGCCTGTGACGTTGATGTGGCTTCGCAGAACCAGGTGGTGGTATTAGGTGATTATTATAAGACCGAGTTTCCAACCACCGGGGCCAGAACCGCAGCCACGCAATTTAATATCGTGTTGAAAAATTGCCCGGTGACGGTGACCAACGCGAAGGTTCGCTTTGATGGTACGCCAGATGCCACCAATTCCAGCCTGCTGGCGATTGATTCGTCTGCGGCGGGAGCGGCGACCGGAGTGGCAATCAACCTGATGAGTGCGGATAAGGCGGATCTGCCGCTTCACGGCAGCAACAGCTATAGCTATGTGCTGAGCAGCACCGCGGATAATACCCTGAGTTTCTACGCTCAGTATATTTCCACCGCAGCGACTGTCACCGCCGGTCCGGCGAATTCTGTCGCTAACTTCTCCGTGGTTTACAACTAATCGTTTGCAGCAATGTGCAGGGGGCCAGCCCGGCCCCTTTGTGGTATGAGGTTTACAATGCGTTTTATCAACACAACCGGACTGGCCGTAGCGCTGTCAGCACTGACGCTGAGCACAGCGCAGGCCGGAGTGATTATTGGCGGCACCCGTATCATTTTCGATGGGACAAAAAAAGAGGCGTCAATAAGCATTAATAATCCTGACGCGACGCCTTATTTAATTCAGTCATGGATAGATACGCCGGAAGGTAATTCAGGTAAAGCGCCTTTTATTATTACACCACCGTTATACCGACTGGATGGCGGGCAAAAAAACGTCGAGCGAATTGTGATGGCGGGCGCACTGCCTCAGCAGCAGGAAAGTTTATTTTGGCTGAATATTAAAGCGATCCCTTCGGCATCAAAACAGACGAACGCCCTGCAAATAGCAGTGAAAACGCGCATCAAACTGATCTACCGGCCAGAAAGTTTGCGGGCGTCTACGCCAGAAGAACAGGCTAATAAATTAACCTGGCAACGCGCCGGGAATGAAATTCAGGTCAACAACCCCACGCAATATGTCGTCAATTTTAATGAAATTACGCTGGGGGGGAAAAAGCTGGACGATGTGACCTACGTGTTACCCGGCGCCTCAGCCCGGTTTGTATTACCCAATGAGGCAAGGGGAGATTCACTCACGTTTAAAATTATCAACGACTATGGCAGTCCCGGCGTATTACATAAAGCCAGTTTGTGATCCTTTCACAAACGGCAACGCCTGCATTAACCCGGTAATTCGCAATGACGGTAAATAACACAATGAAACCCGCACGCCTGGCGATGTTTATCGCCTTAGCGTTTGGCGGATCCTCAACCTCGCTCTACGCCAGTGTTGCCTTTAACTCCGAATTAATTGAGCTGGATAATCCAGGCATGGATAAAGCCGATTTGTCGGCCTTTGAATCAGGTTCGCAGGCAGCGGGGATCTACCATGTCGATATTATTGTCGACGACGCGTTTCTCGAGACGGGGGATATTCAGTTTACCGCGAGCAAAGCCGACAACGGCGATGCGTCATTGCAGCCTTGTCTGAGTCTTGCGCAATTAAAACGCTGGGGGGTGAAAACGGCATTATTTCCTGCGCTCAGTGCAGGACACGGTGAATGCGTCAATCTTCAGGCGATTCCCCAAGCCAGTGCCGATTTCCAGTTTGGTGCCCAGCGTCTGGTGTTGAGTATTCCGCAGGCCGCCATCGATCTGCCGGCAAGAGGCTATGTGCCGCCGGAGATGTGGGATGAGGGGATAACGGCAGCCATGCTCAATTACAGCCTCAGCGGCGCGAACAGCCGGGCGAAAGCGGGTGAGGGGGCCAGCAGCAACAGCCAGTATGCGAACCTGCGTCCGGGGATAAATATTGGCCCGTGGCGTCTACGCAACTACACCACCTGGTCACGGGATGGCGCGGGGAAAGATCGATGGGACACGGTCTACAGCTATCTGCAACGTGCCGTTATTCCCCTGAAAGCGCAGCTTACCCTTGGGGACAGTTCCTCCCCGGCGGATGTCTTTGACAGCGTGCCTTTTCGCGGGGTTCAGCTGGCATCGGATGATGACATGTTACCGGACTCCCTGAAAGGCTATGCCCCAGTGGTCCGCGGGATCGCGCGCACCAATGCTCAGGTGGTGATTCGCCAGAATGGCTATCAGATCTACCAAAGCTACGTGGCGCCGGGCGCGTTTGAAATTACCGATATGTATCCCACCGGCGGCGCGGGCGATTTAGACGTGACCATCAAAGAGGCCGATGGCAGCGAGCAGCATTTCACGCTGCCGTATGCCTCGGTACCGATATTGCAGCGCGAAGGGCGACTGAAATATGCCCTCACCGGTGGACAGTATCGCGCCTACAACAGCAGCGTGGAGAAAACCCCGTTCGGGCAGATCGCCGCGATTTATGGGCTTCAGAAGGGCATCACGATCTATGGCGGGGTGCAGGGTGCCAGCAAATATCAGTCGCTTGCGGTCGGCGCCGGTAAAAACATGGGGGATTTCGGCGCGCTTTCCGTCGATGTCACCCAGGCCTGGTCAACGCCGGCCAATACTGCAAAAACGCAGGGGCAGTCCTGGCGAGCGCGTTACAGCAAGAACGTCATTAATACCGGCACCAACTTTTCGATTGCGGGGTACCGTTATTCAACGCGCGGCTATTACGGACTCCAGGACGTGCTGGACTCCTGGGGGAACAACGGCGCACTTCAGGACAGACGGCGTAACCGCCTGGAGCTCACCATGAGCCAGACGCTGGGCGGTGACCGGGGGGCGCTGACGCTCAGCGCCGCGCGGGAAGATTACTGGAACGCTGACAGACCCATGGCGTCGTGGAGTGTCGGCTACAACAATGACTGGCACAACATCAGCTATGGCGTGAGCTGGACATACAGCAAAAATGGCAGCCCGTCGTCTGGCAGTGGAAGTACAAAGACCTACGCTAACGACCAGCTTCTGGCGCTGACCGTTAGCGTACCGCTGGATAAATTTCTGCCGCAGACGTGGGCTAACTATGGCCTGAACGCCAGCAAGAACAGTGGCACGACGCACAGTATCGGCATGAACGGGGTGGCCCTCGACAATAGCGCCCTGAGCTGGAATATCCAGCAGGGTTACGGTACGGATGGCGTGGGCTATACCGGTACGCTCAACGGCGACTATAAAGGCACGTACGGGGAAGTTACGGCGGGCTATGGGTACGACAAACATAGCGAGCGCCTTAGCTATGGTTTGCAGGGAGGGATCCTCGCGCATGCTGATGGCGTGACGCTGTCTCAGCCGCTGGGGGAAACCAACGCGTTAATCAAAGCCCCGGGCGCGCACGGCGTGAATATTCGTAATCAGTCCGGCGTGCGAACGGATTTCCGGGGCTATACGGTGGTGAATAACCTCTCCGTATACCGCAAAAACGATCTCACTCTCGATCCGGAAAATATGCCTGACGATGTGGAGCTGGAGATCAACACCCGCACGGTCACGCCTACGCGCGGCGCGGTGGTAAAAGCCGATTATTTGTCCAAAGTCGGACGTCGGGTGCTGATGACGTTGACGACGCCTGAGCAGTTCGTGCCGTTTGGCGCGGTTGTTACCCTGGCGGATGATGACAAGAGCAGCTTTATCGTGGGCGATCGCGGCCAGGTCTATTTAACCGGCCTGCGCGACCAGGGCACGGTCCTGGCAACATGGGGACATCAACCTCACCAGCAGTGTCGGGCAGATTTTAGCCTGCCGAATGGAGCGCAATACGGCGGCATCACGGACATCAGCGTCTCGTGTCGCCGGGAGCATTAAGATGAAACGGATCAACATGTTATTACTGCTGTGCTGTCTTTGCGCATGGCATATCGCCCGGGCCGGGACCTGCACCACCATTACGCCTCAACTTTCTACGCTGTCGGTGGGCACAATCAATGTTCAGCGCGATGCGCCTGTCGGCACGGTGATTTTTTCCGGCGCGGCGAGTAATACCGGCACCTACCTTAGCGGGTGTACCAATCCACTTATGTTGGGTTTTAGCATGCGATACAACAATGCCGCGCTGAGCAGCTACGGCAATCATGTTTACAACACCAACGTTAGCGGGATTGGCATTCGGCTTTCATCAAATGCCTATTTTGAGAACCCGAGCAATACGTTCTCGTATAGTGCGCAGACCTCGTATGTGGTCTGGTACGGGGGCTGGGTCGAGTTGGTGGTGACTGGCCCGGTATCGTCCGGCGCCTTAACGCCAGGCCCCATAGGGGCGGTGACGCTGCAGGGCAGCGACGGTATTTACCGTGACGGGTTAACCGTGCAGCTGACCGGCGGCACAATCAACGCGCTGGCCTGCACCATCACCACGCCGCAGCTGACGTTCCCGATTGGTGATATTTCGGCCGCAGCATTTGGCTCAGTGGTGGGGACCACGCCAGCAGTTGCGCAGAATACGCAAAACCTCGGGTTGAACTGCAGCGTTGGCACCAATATTTCGGTTTCCCTGAGCGGAATACAGAACCCGGACAGTGCGAATACCAGCGTAATGGCATTAACAGGGCAGGGAAACAGCGGCACCGCAAAAGGCGTTGGCGTACAGCTTCTCTATAGTGGCTCGCCGCTGACGTTAAACAGCCGTCTTTTATTAAAACAGTCAGCAGGCGGGCAGGAGACGCTCCCGTTAACGGCACGCTATTACCAGACATTAACATCCGTTGAGTCCGGCTCGGCAAATGCCTCCGCCACCCTTAATTTGACCTACCAGTAACAGGTGAAATGATGAAATTACCCTTCAGGAGAGGGATGTTCCTCCTTGCATTCAGCTGGAACGTCGTTGCGGCTGATAGCGTTAATCTGGGCGTGACGGGAAATATCATCGCCTCGCCCTGTGTATTTAATGGCGGGAGCGCAAACCTGGATATTAATCTTGGAAATATACAGGCGACTAATATGGCGACGCCGGGATCGACATCAGATCCGGTGCCGTTTAATTTGCAATTTACCCAGTGCCCGGCGGGGACCCGCAGCGTCACGGTCTCGTTCACCGGCACCCCCGATCCGGCGGCCGGTGCGGACTACTACATGAACAGCGGCTCGGCGACAAACGTGGCGATAGCCATGCGTGAGGCCGCAACGGGAACGTTGAAGGGGACCGGGTCCAGCATAACGCAAAATATTGCGCCGGACAGAACGGCGAGCATGGCCATGCAGGCTTCGGTAAAATCTGTTACCGGTGGCGCGACGCCGGGCAGCGTCAGCGCAGTTGTTGTGATGACCATGCAATACAATTAACAATCCCGCGCGTTAATAACGCTTATTGACTGACCCACATCGGTATTTGCTATGTTGAATATTCTGATTCAAGAGACAGACCAATTTTTTCACCATGGGCTGCAGTGTTTCTTTGTGGAATTCTTTTTGCGTAATTTTAAGCAGCAGATTCATTTCGAGGCGGAGCTTAGCCGTGATAACGTCAGTGCCGCCGATATTATCGTTCTCTCGTTTTGTATGGGGGAGGCGCTGGTCTGTTTTCCCGAATTACAGGCGCGCCAGAAAGGGATTGTGATCGGATTGGTAGAAGATGAATATCATTTTTCTGCCTTACCCTCCTGCTTTAACGATATTATTTTTATTTCACGTCGTGCTTCTCTTGATCGGATAAGCCAGGTGCTGTTCATTGCCTGGTACCGCGCAGAGCTGGCGGGGAACAGCTGGAAGCAAAAAAGCTGCGCAGAGTGTCAGCATAAAATATTATCACCCCAGCAAAAACGCATTATGGCCAATTTTTACCGGGGATTATCGGTAGTGCAGATCGCGCATGCGCTGAAGATCAGCGATAAAACCGTTTTTACGCAAAAGTATGTAATGATGCAAAAGTTTAATCTGCGAACCGATTTTGAACTGATTGCCCTTATTCGCCGAATGGTGCAAAGGAACAGTTACCCAAACCGGCTCGGTGACTATCTCGCATTCTCTTTGATACTGTAAATTACCTGAATTTGTGCGCCGTTATGCGCCTTTAGCATAGCGCGCGCGTCATGGTACTTTTTATGCTTTATATAATGACGCCTTCGCTATGCAAATTCACAAAACCATCAAGCCGATTTTTGTCTGTAAATTTAAGTGTGTTGGGCCAGAATGCTTAATGTCATGTTGTCGTGGCTGGACAATCGCTATCGACAAGAAAACTCATCAGAAATACGTTCTCTCCTCGCACACAGAGATTGCCGCCATTGCCAAAAAGAACCTTATCCTGCAGAGAAAGGGTAAGAATAGCTACTCCAGAGTGAAGTTAAACGAAAAAGGGGACTGTCCTTTTATCGATGAAAACAAGCTCTGCATGGTCCACCGCGATCTGGGGGAAGAGGCGCTCTCGCATACCTGCAGCACTTACCCCCGGAGTTCAACTCGCTACCAGGATGAGACACGGCACACGATGACGCTCTCCTGCCCGGAAGTGGTGCGGCGGGTGCTGTTTGACCCGGATGCGATGCTGCTTCAGGAGCAGGATGAGCTCGTGGCGGGCTATAAAACCAATTTGATTGGGCAGCGCCAGTCTGTCTCGAAGACTCAACAGGTGATCCATCTTTTCGCCTGGAATTTAATCCAGTCGCCATCCCGTAATATAGAAGAAAATTTGATGGCGCTGGCGCAGTTTATTCTTTGTCTCCAGCACGTTAACTTTGATCTGCATAATAAATTTGCTGAAGTGGAAAATTTCTACGAAGCGCTTCTCAATGAGTTGCAAAGCGAAAAATCGCTGATGGATTCCGGTCATCTGGCGAAGTCAAACGCAATGAAATATCTGGCGTTGTCCGTCATGGGAACGCATGTTGCAAAAGATTCAGCCCGGGACGGTTTTATTCTTGAAGGGCATCAGCAAATTGCCGCATACCTGGATGTTGCCGGTATTAGCGACGCGGCGGAACTGGAGACGAAATTCGACGCGATTAATCAGCAGTGGCACAAATTATGTGAGGATTCCTGTTTGTCAGAACCTTACGTGTTACGCAATTACCTGCTGTACAAACTCTACAGCAGCTATTTCCCCGGCAAAAACATGGCGACGATGATGCGTCAGTTTTATCGTATCGTGCTGGACTTTTTCTATATCAAATTCATCCTCAGCGTGAGATCGATGCAGGGCGAAATCGACCAACAGGTGGTAATGAAAACCATCGCCAGCCTCTCCGAAAAGACCATGCACAATAACACCATTGATGCCCGCATGGACGCTGCGATTGATAAAATCAATGGCGGCGATGATTTATCCTGCCTGCTGTTGATTGAATAAACGCCCGTAACGTAGGCCGGGTAAGCGCAGCGCCACCCGGCATTTTCTCAGGCATTCACCGCACTGATCAGCCGAGACTTCATGGACTGGTACGCCGATGCCGCAAAGTCCTCAGCCCAGCGTTGATCCTCAATGGCGTCCATCTGAACAGCACAATACTTCGTTTCCGGCGTTTTGGAGATCGGATCAAGATTATCCTGCGTCAGTTCGTTGCAGGCACCAATCCACCACTGATAGGTCATATATACAGCCCCGGCGTTGATGCGTTCGCTGAGGCTGGCGCGGGTAATCACTTTACCGCGGCGCGAACGCACCCAGACCAGTTGCCCGTCAGTGATACCGCGTTGTTCCGCATCCGCCGGGTTCAATTGCACCCGACCCGGTTCGTCGGCCAGGCTTTGCAGCGCAGCGCAGTTTCCGGTCATGGAACGACAGGAGTAATGTCCCACTTCGCGCACCGTGCAGAGCACCAGAGGATAGTCTTCGTCTGGTGTTTCAGCGGGCGCTCGCCAGGGCGCGGCAAACAGTTGCCCTTTGCCGGTTGGCGTGTCGAAGTGATTATCTTTGTACAGATACGGTGTGCCGGGGTGATCGAGCGTTGGGCATGGCCACTGGACATGGCCCATTTCGCCCATTTTTTCGTATGTTACGCCGTAGAACAGCGGACACAGCGCGCGCATCTCATCCCAGATCTGCTGGTTTGAGGTGTAGTGCATCGGATAGCCCATTTCTGTCGCCAGCAGGCTGATGATCTCCCAGTCGCGTTTTACGTTGCCGCTGGCCTCGACGGCCTTGCCGAAACGCTGGAAGCCGCGATCGGCACAGGTAAAGACGCCCCCGTGTTCGCCCCAGGAGGTGGCGGGTAACAGAACATCCGCCACTTCCGCCGTTTTGGTCATGAAGATGTCCTGAACCACCACAAAGTCGAGCGCCTCAAAGCCGCTGCGCACCAGGCCCAGGTCGGCCTCGGTCTGCAGCGGGTCTTCCCCCATGATGTAATAGGCTTTGACTTTACCTTCCAGGGCGAGATGCGGCACCTCGGTAATACGCGTGCCGACGCGATCGTCCATTACCGTAACGTCAATTCCCCAGGCATCGGCGAACTTCTGCCTGACAGCCGGGTCCGTCACGTCCTGATAGCCGGGGAACATATTGGGCAATACGCCCATGTCACACGCTCCCTGCACGTTATTTTGTCCGCGAACGGGACCGACGCCGACGGCAGGGCGACCAAGATTACCGGTTAACAGCGCCAGACTCGAAAGGCCTTTTACCACATCTACGGCCTGACCAAACTGTGTGACGCCCATTCCCCACATCACGGTCGCGGAAGGGGCCGCTGCGAAAGTGCGCATCGCCTGGCGGACATCGTGGGCGGGTATGCCGGTCAGATGTTCGACCTTCTCTGGCGCGTACTCTTTCACCGTCTGCCGGTAGGCCTCAAGCCCCTCCGTGAAGCGTGCGACGTAGTTTTTGTCGTACAACTCCTCTTCCAGCAGCACATAGCCAAAGGCGTTAACCAGTGCCATATTGCTGCCGTTTTTCAGTGGCAGATGTTGGTCGGCAATGCGGGCTGTTTCAATCCGACGCGGATCGCAGACGATAATTTTCGCACCGTTCTCACGGGCTTTCAGCACGCGGCGGGCGACAATAGGATGGGAATCGGCGCAGTTGTATCCGAAAACCAGCAGGCATTTTGAGTGTTCAATGTCGTTAATGGAATTACTCATCGCGCCG
Organism: Enterobacter sp. Lyrl_3; assembly: GCF_051948675.1. Lineage (NCBI taxonomy): Bacteria > Pseudomonadati > Pseudomonadota > Gammaproteobacteria > Enterobacterales > Enterobacteriaceae > Enterobacter > Enterobacter sp. Lyrl_3. Next base: position 283,868 of record NZ_JAYJLI010000002.1, on the reverse strand, counting down.
TTGCCCAGCGTTTTCTGCAAACCCGCCACGGAAGGCCCGTGGCAGACGCGTGCGCAGCAGTCCACGTTGTTGGTATGGAGTACCGCACGGGCGAATTTCTGCATCACATAGTTGGTTTCATTGCCCGTCCCCCGGGAAGAGCCGGTGGTCATGATGGACCGCGGGCCGAACTGCGCTTTAATGTTTTTAAGCTTGTTGGCGGTATAACGAATGGCCTCGTCCCAGGTGACCGGGGTAAAGGGTTCGCCTTTGTGGTAGCGGATCATCGGTTGCGTCAGGCGAGGGGTGAGCAAGCGGGTATCGTTAAGGAAGTCCCAGCCGTAAAAGCCTTTCAGGCACAAGGTGCCCTGATTGGTTACGCCGTCTGCGGCTTCGGCACGGATAATACGGTTATTTTCAACAACGAGGTTTAATTTACAGCCTGCACCACAGTAAGGGCAGACGCTGGCGATTTTTTTCATCAATAACAGACCTGTTAAGAAATGAAGCAAGATGACCGGAGAGCCCGATCCCGTAAAGAGGAGTAAGCAGGAAGTGTGCCATCTTTACGATGCGTGTTTCACAGGGTGTTATGAGGGGGGAGGGGTGTCATCGTCAGGCTGGTCGACAGTTATGACGATGACACGTTAGCTAATTTTAAAGGTCGTCCATTGTGTAACCCACAACAATTTCCAGCGTTTTACGAATGACGTCGGCCTGAACCACGTCATCCGTCGCTTCCAGCGTCTGGATCAGCCAGAGAATGATCGCTTTGTTGGTAAGGTGACCTTCCGTGGCCAGGACACAACGTACTGCAGTAGAAAAAATCGCGGATTCTTCAGCAAAACGATCGCCAGCGTGGCGGAAATACTCCGACAAAGCGCTGTCCAGAAAAGCCGAATGGTATTCGGGTTGTGGCTGAATATTCTGTCTCATTTGTTCTCACCGTAGCTGTTAAATTGCAGTCAATGTATTTTCCTGGGATTGGACGGTTTTCCATCACCAAATAACGGCACTACATTGTCTCTGTTATCCTTGAGAGATCCCTCTCTGATTGATCGTCCTTGCGCGGTTCTGCGACGTATAAAGGCGCTGTTTTTTGAGCCGATGTCGGCTATCACCCTCGCCAGTGTCTCCCGCCGCCGGGGATCCTTTTCATGTATTTGCATTTTACGCAGACGCTGTACCAGAGAATCGGTCGTCAGTGGCCCCCGTTCTTTCAGGAGGGAAAGCACGGCTTCACCGATAAGCTGGTCTGTGAGTCTTTCAGCGTCACTGCGATTCATAACGTTACCGTTCGAAGAGCAAACCAAGCAGCATGTGGTAATGCTGTTCCTCTTCCGGCCCTTCGGCCTTTTCGAGGCGACTTAAGAGTTTGGTGCAGAGTGACTTGCGGTTGAGGTTTCGCCCGTCGCTAAGAATTTCAACCACAACTTCACCCAGCGTTTCCTGTTGCGTTGGAAGCGCGGCTTTTTCGAAGTACTGCGCAATAGCGGCGGCAGAATCTGCGACGTAACCGTTCTGTTGCATGTTTCGCTCCTGTAAAATTTAGTAATCACTAACGTTACATTTAAGGTATACACAAATCACAAATCTGTACATTAAAAATGTACAGATTTTTAAATATTTTATGATATATTTTATAAACTTTTTACATTTCAGAGGGTTATTGATGGAGTCTGTAACGGTATCGTAACAGAATATATTGTACAACTTGAAGCGTCGTGGTTAAGTTGTACAACATCGAAAACTCGGGTCATAAACGTCCTAAATCATTGAGACGTAAATTATTTGCCTGACAATTAATATGCTATAACAGAACTCTATCCACGCGTTTTCGTGGCCAAACCCCTAACCCCTCCAGGAAAAGCATGCTGACAACCATCATATACCGCAGCCATATCTGCGATGACGTTCCGGTGAAAGCGCTGGAAACCATGGTCGCTGCTGCAGATAGTAAAAACCGACAATCCGACGTCACGGGGATCCTGTTGTTTAACGGCACGCACTTTTTTCAGTTGCTCGAAGGGCCAGTCGAAAACGTGACCGCCATTTATGAGCAGATCTGCCGCGATCCGCGTCACCACAATGTGGTGGAACTGATGCGCGATCACGGACCTTCCCGGCGTTTTGGCAATGTTGGGATGGAGCTCTTTGATTTGCGTCACTTCGACCGGGAAGATGTTCTTCAGCAGGTGCTTAATAAGGGCACGACCCGCTATCAGCTGACCTATAACGATCGTCCGCTGCAGTTCTTCCGCACGTTCGTTGAGGCAACCGAGAAGGCCAACTATTTTGAATTGCCGCCCGCCGATACCTGGGATTTTATCCCCGAGGAGACGCCGTTATCCGCGCAACCGCCGGTGGTAGCAAAAGGGGCGGACTGCAGCTTTGCGTTTCAGCCGATTGTGGATCCCTTTATGCAGGAGGTGGTCTCCTGGGAGGCCCTGCTGCGCACGCCATCCGGCGACTCGCCACGGGCCTATTTTGCGGCGCTTCCGCGCGAAGAGGTCTACGCAGCAGATTTGCACAGCAAACAGGTTGCGCTCTCCATGGCCAGTGCGCTGGGGCTACAGAATCAGACGCTGTCGATTAACCTGTTGCCCATGACGCTGGTCAATGTCCCGCATGCCGTCGATTTCCTGCTCACCGCTATCGACGCGAACGGCTTTGTGCCGGAGCAAATTGTGGTGGAATTCACCGAAAGTGAAGCCATCTCGCGCTTCGATGAGTTTACCCATTCGGTCCGGCAGTTAAAAAGTGCCGGTATCAGCGTGACGATCGATCACTTCGGGGCCGGTTTTGCCGGGCTGCAGTTGCTGGCCCAGTTCCAGCCGGACAGAATTAAGATTAATCGCGATCTAGTGCTGGATGTGCATAAAAGCGGTCCGCGTCAGGCCATCATTCAGGCGATTATCAAGTGCTGTTCCTCGCTGGAAATTCAGTTCTGCGCCGTCGGCGTGGAGAAGGCTGAGGAGTGGATGTGGCTGGAATCTGCGGGAATTTCCCAGTTCCAGGGGCATCTGTTTGCCAGCCCCCGACATGGCGGCATTCCGGCAATTTCGTGGCCCGAGAAAAAGTCTGGATTGTGATAAAGCTGTACAACCTTTGGCAGAGTTAACTGTACGTAAGGTGGAATTTAGACAACAATAGAGTTAACGGCGTGGATGGTGTCCTCACCATTCACCTGTTTCAAACTGAGGTCTTAGTTATACAAATAGCTTGTACAATCTGATAAGGTTGCTGTGGTTGGGTATGGAAGTATTGAGCGTGAGGGAGTTAATGGCCTATTACAGTATCGGCGAAGTCGCCGAACGATGCGGTATCAACCCCGTTACGCTGCGTGCCTGGCAGCGCCGTTATGGTTTGTTGAAGCCGCAGCGCAGTGAAGGGGGTCATCGTCAGTTCGACGACGAGGATATCCTGCGTATTGAAGAGATCAAACGTCTGATGAAATCAGGCGTTTCGGTGGGGAAAGTAAAAGCCTTGCTGGAGAACAAGGAAGTGATGACCCAGGGTAACTGGGCCGCTTTCCAGGAAGAGATGATGACCGTTTTGCGCTATGCCAGCCCGGCAAAACTGCGCGCAAAAATTGGCGAGTTTCGCCGCGATCACGCCATGGATGCGTTGATCGACAACATTATTACCCCCGTAAGGCAGCGCATGAATCAGGATCAAAATACGGTGCGCCACATGGCGAGCCTGTTTGATGGTGTGCTGATCGAATTCGCCGTGGCAAGCCTGGCAGAATCGCGTAAAAAAGCTGGTAAAGATGCGTTGCTCATCGGTTGGGAGTGCGACGACCGCACTCATCTGTGGCTTGAAGCCGCGCGCTTAGCCAATAAGGGCTGGCATATCGACGTGCTGGCAGAGCCGATTGATTCACCGCGTCCCGAACTCTTCCCCGGGCAGAAACTCTTTGTCTGGACGGGAAAATCGCCCACGCCCCGTCAGCAGGAACAGCTCGATCACTGGCGTGAACAAGGTTTTTCCGTCGCCTTTCATCATTAATCATCAGAGGCCTTGAGGGCCTTTTTTTCTTTCTGTCCTGTCCTGCGCAAAAGCTATCTCAAAAATAGGCATTTCCGATGCATATTTTGCTTTTCCTTTTAATCAGACGAACGACGCAGCGAAATGCATTATTAATCAATGCATTGAACAATTAAATCCATCCCGCCAGCATCCTCTCACAGGGTCTATGCTTAATAAAACCAGGCAAAAAGGGCGATTAAGCCTAATGCCCCTGCTGTCAGAGGGTTGAAGTGATAATCGTTATCACTAACATGGTGTTATGCCCTGATGGCTTATCAGATGAGGTGGACCTATGGAACTGCATTCAGAAACCTTTAACCCTGCCGATTTCGCCTGGCGCGGTTTAACGCTCACGCCAGCGGCGGCGGCACATATTCATGAGCTGGTGGCGAAAAAGCCAGAGATCCTCGGCGTGCGTTTAGGGGTCAAGCAGACCGGCTGCGCGGGGTTTGGTTATGTGCTCGACACCGTCACCGAACCCGAAAAAGATGATCTGGTGTTTGAAACGGATGGCGCAAAACTGTATGTCGCGCTTCAGGCGATGCCGTTTATCGACGGCACCGAAGTGGACTACGTGCGTGAAGGTTTAAACCAGTTATTCAAATTTCATAACCCGAAAGCCCAGAACGAATGTGGCTGCGGCGAAAGCTTTGGGGTATAGGCGGTACTATGTCTCGTAATACTGAAGCAACGAGTGAAGTAAATACCTGGAGCGGCGGACACCTCAACTATAAAGAGGGGTTCTTCACCCAGCTGCAAACTGATGAACTGGCGAAGGGCATCAACGAAGATGTCGTGCGCGCAATTTCAGCCAAACGTAACGAGCCGGAATGGATGCTCGAATTCCGCCTGAGCGCTTACCGGGCCTGGCTGGAGATGGAAGAGCCGCACTGGCTGAAAGCCCACTACGATAAGCTGAATTATCAGGATTACAGCTACTACTCTGCACCTTCCTGCGGCAGCTGTGACGACACCTGCGCCTCGCAGCCCGGCGCGGTACAGCAAACTGGCGCGGATAATAGCTTCCTGAGTAAAGAGGTGGAAGAGGCGTTTAACCAGCTTGGCGTACCGGTTCGCGAGGGGAAAGAGGTGGCGGTGGACGCCATTTTTGACTCTGTCTCGGTGGCAACCACCTACCGTGAGAAGCTGGCAGAACAGGGGATCATTTTCTGCTCTTTCGGCGAAGCGATCCACGATCACCCGGAACTGGTGAAAAAGTACATTGGCACCGTGGTGCCGTCTAACGACAACTTCTTCGCGGCGCTTAACGCAGCGGTCGCCTCAGACGGCACCTTCATCTACGTGCCGAAAGGGGTACGTTGTCCAATGGAGCTGTCGACCTATTTCCGCATCAACGCGGAAAAGACCGGCCAGTTCGAGCGTACCATTCTGGTGGCTGACGAAGGCAGCTACGTCAGCTACATCGAAGGATGTTCCGCGTCGGTGCGCGACAGCTACCAGCTCCACGCCGCAGTGGTTGAAGTCATCATCCATAAAGACGCCGAAGTGAAATACTCCACGGTGCAGAACTGGTTCCCGGGCGACGGTAATACCGGCGGTATCCTCAACTTCGTCACCAAGCGTGCGCTGTGTGAAGGCGAAAACAGCAAGATGTCCTGGACCCAGTCTGAAACCGGCTCGGCCATTACCTGGAAGTATCCGAGCTGTATTTTGCGCGGGGATAACTCCATCGGCGAGTTTTATTCCGTTGCGCTGACCAGCGGCCATCAGCAGGCGGATACCGGCACCAAGATGATCCACATTGGTAAAAACACCAAATCGACCATCATCTCAAAAGGTATTTCCGCCGGACACAGCCAGAACAGCTATCGCGGGCTGGTGAAAATCATGCCTACGGCCACCAACGCGCGAAACTTTACCCAGTGTGACTCCATGCTGATTGGCGCAGACTGCGGCGCGCATACCTTCCCGTACGTGGAGTGTCGCAACAATAGCGCCCAGCTTGAGCATGAGGCGACAACGTCGCGTATCGGGGAAGATCAGCTTTTCTACTGCCTGCAGCGCGGGATCAGTGAAGAAGATGCCATCTCGATGATTGTCAACGGCTTCTGTAAGGACGTGTTCTCTGAACTGCCGCTGGAATTTGCCGTTGAAGCCCAGAAACTCCTCGCCATTAGTCTTGAACACAGCGTCGGTTAAGGAAAGCACATGTTAAGTATTAAAGATTTACAGGTTAGCGTGGAAGACAAAGCCATCCTGCGTGGCCTCAATTTTGACGTCAAGCCGGGTGAAGTCCACGCCATTATGGGGCCGAATGGCTCCGGGAAAAGTACGCTTTCAGCGACGCTGGCGGGACGCGAAGATTACGAAGTGACCAACGGCTCGGTGGAGTTTAACGGCAAAGATTTGCTGGAGATGTCGCCGGAAGAGCGCGCGGGGGAGGGCATCTTTATGGCTTTCCAGTATCCGGTCGAAATTCCGGGCGTCAGTAATCAGTTCTTCCTGCAAACGGCGCTCAACGCGGTACGCAAATACCGTGGCCTGGAGGCGCTGGATCGTTTTGATTTTCAGGACCTGATGGAAGAGAAGATCAAGCTGCTGAAAATGCCGGAAGATCTGCTGACCCGCTCGGTAAACGTCGGCTTCTCCGGCGGCGAGAAGAAGCGCAACGACATTCTGCAGATGGCGGTGCTTGAACCTGAACTGTGCATTCTGGATGAGACCGATTCCGGTCTGGATATCGATGCCCTCAAGATTGTCGCCGACGGGGTGAATTCTCTGCGCGACGGCAAACGGTCATTCATTATCGTTACCCACTATCAGCGTATTCTTGACTACATCAAACCGGATTACGTCCACGTGCTTTACCAGGGGCGCATTGTGAAATCCGGTGATTTCACGCTGGTCAAACAACTGGAGGAGCAGGGTTATGGCTGGCTTACCGAACAGCAGTAATGCGCTCCAGCAGTGGCACCGCCTGTTTGAAGCGCAGGGCGGAAGGCGTTCTGAGCAGGCACAACAGCACCTGCAACAGATGCTGCGCCTCGGTTTACCCACGCGTAAACATGAGAACTGGAAGTACACGCCGCTTGAGGGCCTGCTGAACGCTGAATTTGTCTCGCAACGGGCGGATATCACACCGACGCAGCGCGATGCACTGGCGCTGAATGTGGATGCCCTGCGCCTGGTGTTTGTCGACGGCCAGTTCCGTCCTGATCTGAGCGACAGCACCGATGAGAGCGGTTATACGATCGCCATTAATGATGAGCGCCAGAGCCTGACGGCACCCGTGCAGCCGGAGGTCTTTTTGCACCTTACCGAGAGCCTGGCGCAGAGTGTGACGCAGATTCACGTGAAGCGAAACCAGCGCCCGGCGAAACCGCTGCTGCTGATGCACATCACCCAGGGCCTGGACGGCGATGAAATCAATACTGCGCACTATCGCCACCATCTGGAGCTGGCGGAGGGGGCGGAAGCCACGATCATTGAACATTACGTCAGCCTCAACGATACCCGCCACTTTACCGGGGCGCGCCTGACGATGAATGTCGCCGCCAACGCTCAGCTGCACCATATCAAGCTGGCATTCGAGAACCCGCAGAGTCACCACTTTGCGCATAACGATATCCTGCTTGGACAAGATGCAGCGGCATACAGCCACAGCTTCCTGCTGGGGGGGGCGGTACTGCGTCACAATACCAGTACGCAGCTTAACGGCGAGAACACCACCCTGCGCATCAACAGCCTGGCGATGCCGGTCAAATCGGAAGTGTGTGATACGCGGACCTGGCTTGAGCACAACAAAGGCTACTGCAACAGCCGCCAACTGCACAAAACCATTGTCAGCGACAAAGGCCGCGCGGTGTTTAACGGTCTGATCAATGTGGCGCAACACGCCATTAAGACCGACGGGCAGATGACCAACAACAACCTGCTGCTGGGGCGCCTGGCAGAAGTGGACACCAAGCCGCAGCTGGAGATCTATGCCGACGACGTCAAATGCAGCCACGGCGCCACGGTCGGGCGCATTGACGATGAACAGATGTTCTATTTGCGTTCGCGCGGTATTGACCAGCAGGCGGCGCAGAAAATGATTATCTACGCCTTTGCCGCAGAGCTGACGGAGGCGCTGGACGATGGCCTGTTAAAACAGCAGGTGCTGGCCCGTATTGGTCAGCGTCTGCCTGGAGGCGAAGCATGAGTTTTCCCGTAGAGAAAGTACGGGCCGATTTCCCGGTTCTGACCCGTGAAGTGAATGGACTGCCGCTGGCCTATCTCGACAGTGCTGCCAGCGCGCAAAAACCGAATCAGGTGGTGGATGCAGAAGCCGAATTCTACCGACACGGTTACGCCGCCGTGCATCGCGGTATTCATACCCTGAGCGCAGAGGCGACCCAGCGTATGGAGAACGTCCGCACCCAGGTGGCCGCTTTTCTGAATGCGCGCTCGCCGGAAGAACTGGTGTTTGTGCGCGGCACGACGGAAGGGATCAACCTTGTCGCCAACAGCTGGGGCAGTGCGCAGGTCCACGCGGGCGATAACATCATCATCACCGAGATGGAACACCACGCCAATATCGTGCCGTGGCAGATGCTCTGTGAGCGTGTGGGTGCTGCGCTACGGGTCATCCCGTTGCATCAGGACGGCACGCTTCAGCTTGAGCACCTTGATGCCCTGCTGGACGACCGCACGCGGCTGGTGGCGATAACCCAGGTCTCTAACGTGCTGGGCACCGAAAACCCGGTAGCAGAGATCGTCGAAAAAGCCCACCGGGCGGGCGCGAAGGTCCTGATTGACGGCGCTCAGGCGGTGATGCACCACGCGGTGGATGTTCAGGCGCTGGACTGCGATTTTTACGTCTTCTCCGGGCATAAGCTTTATGGCCCAACCGGGATCGGCGTGTTGTATGTGAAAGACGATATTTTGCAGGCCATGCCGCCGTGGGAAGGGGGCGGCTCGATGATCGCCACCGTCAGCCTGTCGGAAGGGACCACCTACGCGCGCGCGCCGTGGCGTTTTGAGGCTGGTACGCCCAATACCGGCGGGATTATCGGGCTTGGGGCTGCTCTCTCTTATGTCTCCTCCATTGGCCTTGAGGCCATCCAGGAGTATGAGCAGATGCTGATGCACTACGCGCTGCAGGAGCTTGCCAGTGTGCCCGAGTTGACCCTGTATGGCCCGGCCAACCGGCAGGGCGTGATTGCGTTCAATCTGGGAAAACACCATGCCTATGATGTGGGCAGTTTCCTCGATAACTATGGCGTGGCCGTGCGTACGGGGCACCACTGTGCCATGCCGCTGATGGCATTTTATCAGGTCCCGGCAATGTGCCGCGCGTCGCTGGTGATGTACAACACAACGGAAGAGGTCGACAGGCTGGTGGCGGGGCTAAAACGCATTCACCAGTTGCTGGGCTAACGGAGAAGCGAACAATGGCAGAGTTGCCGGACAAATATAAATTACTGCGTAACTTCGGACGTTGCGCAAACTGGGAAGAAAAGTATCTCTATATTATTGAGCTGGGGCAGCGTTTGCCGCCGCTCAGTGAAGAGGCGCATAACCCGGATAATATTATTCAGGGCTGCCAGAGCCAGGTGTGGATTGTGATGGAGCAAAAGGGCGACGGTACGATTGAATTGCACGGCGACAGCGATGCCGCGATTGTGAAAGGGCTTATCGCCGTGGTCTTTATTCTCTACCACCAGATGTCCGCGCAGGATATTGTCGCCTTTGATGTGCGCCCGTGGTTTGAAAAAATGGCCCTGACCCAACACCTCACCCCGTCCCGCTCCCAGGGGCTGGAAGCGATGATTCGCGCCATCCGCGCCAAAGCTGCAATCATTAGCTAGAATTACAGGACAGCATTCATTCTGTTTCGCGAGGTGGTTCCCGCCTCGCTGGTTTTTCAGCTTTCTGGCGTTCTGTCAGTGAATAAGGAATCTCAGCATGAAGCGCGCGTCTCTAATAACACTCTTACTCCTTGGTTCGCTCGGCGCTCTTAATTCGGCCAGTGCGATGGATTATCCGTTACCGCCCGCAGGCAGCCGTCTGATTGGGCAAAATCAAACCTACACAATACAGGAAGGGGATACCAAACTTCAGACCATCGCACGTCGGTTTAATACTGCGGCACAGCTCATCCTTGAAACCAATAATACCATTGCGCCGGTAAACCCTGCGCCGGGAACGGTGATTACCATTCCATCCCAGATGCTGCTTCCGGACACGCCACGCGAAGGTATTGTGGTGAACCTGGCCGAGTTACGGCTTTACTACTATCCGCCGGGGGGAAATATTGTTCAGGTCTTCCCGCTGGGGATTGGACAGGTGGGACTTGAGACGCCGGTCACGACGACCCGCGTGAGTCAGAAGATCCCTAATCCAACCTGGACCCCGACGCCGGGCATCAGAGCGCGCTCTCTGGAGCAGGGCATTAAATTGCCGCCGGTCGTACCCGCCGGGCCAAATAACCCGCTGGGGCGCTTTGCACTGCGTTTAGGCGTGGGCAATGGGGAATATCTCATCCACGGTACCAGTGCGCCGGACAGCGTTGGGCTGCGGGTGAGTTCAGGTTGTATGCGCATGAATGCCCCGGACATTAAAGCCCTGTTCGAACAGGTGCGGGTCGGCACACGGGTGCAGATTATTAATGAGCCGGTGAAGTTCTCCGTCGAGCCGGATGGCAAACGCTATATTGAAGTGCATCGTCCGCTGGCGCAGGTGGAGGGAGAAAACCCGCAGATTACACCTATTACCCATTCCGCTGACTTTGCCTCGTTTGTTTCTCAGGCAGGAAGTGACAAAGCGCTTATTGATAAAGCCTTGTCGCGCCGGGCGGGGATCCCGGTCGCCGTATCGGCGGCTAACGGCCCGTCGGCCAGCAACAACGTGCAGTCCGTGCAGAACAGCCGTGTCTCTGCTGCGGTAACGGAAGAGGATGGCGAGAAGGTGACGCAGTAGGGGGTTTGACGCAGGCAAAAAAAATGGCGCACAATGTGCGCCATTTTATTAACAGGTACTATTACTTACGGTATTTAGTAGCCTGGTTGTCCAGACGCTGGTTAGCGCGAGCTGCGTCGTCTTTAGCAGCCTGAACGTCGGAACGCATTGCGTTCACGTCGTTGCTCAGCTGGTCAACTTTAGCGTTCAGAGTCTGAACGTCAGAAGACAGCTGATCGATTTTAGCGTTGCTGGAGCAACCTGCCAGCAGAGTAGAACCCAGGATTACCGCGCCCAGTACCAGTTTAGTACGATTCATTATTAATACCCTCTAGATTGAGTTAATCTCCATGTAGCGTTACAAGTATTACACAAACTTTTTTGGGTTGAGAATATTTTTTTGATGGGAATACGCCTATTTTTGATCGTTCGCTCAAAGAAGCAACGAATTCGGCATTTTTGTCGAAAAAGCTATGTTAAAAAAGGCATTTTTCATCGGATTCGTCTTACATAAATCGCGATTAAATAGAAAAACCCGATTTGCTTTTTGAATAGAGTTGGCTAATACCACGAATAAAAAAAGCGCCCCGAAGGACGCTTTTTATCAAAAACTAATTCGTTTGAACATTATTACAGCACGTGAACAGATGCGGTATTGGTTGTACCACTCGGTACCAGTGCACCCGATACCATTACCACCACGTCGCCTTTCTGTGCCAGGCCGCTTTCCAGCGCCAGTTCTTTACCCTGAATATAGAAATCGTCAGTAGAGGCGATCTCTTTCACCAGGTGCGCAACAACACCTTTGCTCAGCACCAGCTGACGCGCAGTGGTTTCATTGGTGGTCAGCGCCAGGATGGTAGCATCCGGGAAGTATTTACGTACGGCACGCGCAGATTTACCGCCCTGCGTTGCAACCACGATCAGTGGCGCTTCCAGCTTCTCAGCCGTTTCTACTGCACCGCGGCAGACCGCTTCAGTGATGCGCAGTTTGCGGCTGTCGTTGTTGAAGTCCAGACGGCTGGTCATCACGCGGTCAGTACGTTCGCAGATGGTGGCCATGATGGACACCGCTTCCAGCGGATATTTACCTTTCGCAGATTCGCCAGACAGCATGACGGCATCAGTACCGTCGAGGATGGCGTTCGCCACGTCGCCTGCTTCTGCGCGGGTTGGACGTGGGTTTTTGATCATGGAGTCCAGCATCTGGGTAGCAGTGATAACCACTTTACGTGCGCGGACACATTTCTCGATCATCATTTTCTGCGCGAAGATCACCTCTTCAACCGGGATTTCAACACCCAGGTCGCCACGCGCAACCATGATACCGTCAGACGCTTCGAGGATTTCGTCGAAGTTGTTCAGGCCTTCCTGGTTTTCGATTTTGGAGATGATCTGGATCTTCTCGCCGCCGTGCGCTTTCAGGTGCTCACGGATTTCAACCACGTCGGAACGTTTACGGATGAAGGAGGCAGCAACGAAATCAACGCCTTGCTCGCAGCCGAAGATCAGGTCTTGCTTGTCTTTTTCAGCCAGTGCTGGCAGCGCGATGGAAACGCCTGGCAGGTTAACGCCTTTGTTTTCGCCCAGGTCGCCGTTGTTCAGCACTTTACAGATGACTTTGTTGCCTTCGATGGCGGTGACTTCCATTCCGATCAGACCATCGTCTACCAGCACGGTGTTACCCACAGACAGATCGCTGGTGAAGCCTTCATAGGTTACCGCAACGATTTCGCTGTTACCGACCACAGACTTGTCAGTGGTGAAGGTAAAGGTCTGGCCCGCTTTCAGGGAGACGTCGTTACCGCCTTCCAGTTTGATGGTGCGGATTTCAGGACCTTTGGTATCCAGCAGGATGGCGGCTTTTTTACCGGTCTTGCTCATGACGTTGCGCAAGTTCTGGATACGCTGACCATGTTCAGCGTAGTCACCGTGAGAGAAGTTCAGACGCATAACGTTCATGCCGGCGTCCAGCATTTTGGTCAGCATCTCTTCAGATTCGGTTTTCGGGCCGATGGTACAAACAATTTTCGTCTTTTTCATGACAGTCTTAGTCTTTAAGTTGGGAAGGATATGGAAATCTCGCTCCGGGGGCGCACCGCCGCGGAGTCAAACCTGTGTTGCAAAAGAGTATATGACACGCACTAAGGATAGGAGACATCAAATGAGCGTGCAGAAGAAAGTGTGCCTGAGTGACAGCCCAACGAAGGAGAGGAGAAGTTGTACGTTGTTTTTTGTATTCCAAGCGCTGAAACCATTCACCAGGGATTTGGCGCGCATTATACGCTGATTTTAAGATAAAAGGAAAATGGAAACGGTGTTTCAGAAATAATCTGTGCAGTTTCACATAATATTGTTATCAATGCGTTAAGGCATAATGACATCTTATGGCGGCAGGCGAGGGGCCTGCCGCCTTTTGCTTATTTTTCCAGCGCCTGACTCAGATCGGCAATCAGATCGTCTGCCTCTTCGATCCCCACGGACAGGCGGATCAGCTGCGGCACAATGCCGTTAGCCAGACGCTGCTCGCGCGGAATTGAGGCGTGGGTCATGCTGTAGGGCTGACTCACCAGGCTTTCCACACCGCCGAGACTTTCTGCGAGGGTGAACAGCTTCAGCTTGCGGATCACCTCCGTCGCACGTTGCGCATCGCCTTTCACCACGACGGAAATCATCCCGCCCGGCAGCGCCATTTGCCTGCGGGCGAGCTGATAGTGCGGGTGCGAATCCAGCCCCGGATAGAACACCTTTTCGACCTGCGGCTGCTGCGCAAGCCATTGCGCAATCGCCAGCGCGTTGCTGCTGTGCTTTTCCATCCGCAGAGCCAGGGTACGCATTCCGCGCAGCGTCAGAAAACTGCTGAAGGGATCGAGCACGCCGCCGATGGCGTTTTGCAGATAACCCAACCGTTCCGCCAGCGCCGGGTTATCGCCCACCACCGCCAGCCCGGCTACTACGTCGGAATGGCCGTTCAGGTATTTGGTGGCGGAGTGCACCACGATATCAAAACCCAGCTCCAGCGGACGGTGAATGACCGGGGAGGCGAAGGTGTTATCCGCCACGCTTATCACGTTATGGCGGCGGGCAATGGCCCCGATGGCTGCCAGGTCGGCCAGTTTCAGCAGCGGGTTAGTCGGCGTCTCCACCCAGATCATGCGCGTTTGGGGACCAATGGCGGCTTCCAGCGCGGCCAGATCGTCGGGCTTTACCCAACTGACCCGCAGCCCGGTGCTGCGCTTACGCACGTTTTCAATCAGACGGTAGGTGCCGCCATACACGTCATCAATGGCGACGATATGGCTGTCTTTATCCAGCAGCTCCAGTACGGTGGAAATGGCGGCCAGACCGGAGGCAAAAGCATAGCCGCGCGTGCCGCCTTCCAGTTCGGCGATGGCGGTTTCCAGCGCATGGCGGGTAGGATTGCCGCTACGGGAATATTCGTAGCCGGTATGCTCCCCCGGCGACGGTTGCGCAAACGTCGAGGTGGCGTAAATGGGCGGCATGACCGCGCCGTGTTGATCGTTAACCTGGCCGCTGTGTACGCTGAGCGTGGCGAGATTTTTCATTCTTGTTTCCTTATTGCTGTAGACGGTTGCGCCAGGCGGTGAGGAGGTCGCTGCGGGTGATCAGACCCAGAAAACGGTCATTGTCATTAATCACCGCCACCAGACCGCGGTCAAAGATGGCGTGCAGGGCGCTTTCCGGCGCGTGCTTATCAAGAATCTCCACCTGTTGCGTCATGGCCGCCGTGACGGGGAGGGCAAAGCGAGCCCCGTCGCCGCCAATGTGGCGCAGCAGATCCCACTCATCAATAATGCCTACCACCTTGCCGTTCTCCAGCACCGGCAGCTGCGAGATGTCATACAGGCGCATGCGTGCCAGTACGGTGGAAAGCGTGTCGTCCGGGGCGGCGGTGACGGTGGCGCCCTCGTCGTGGCGCAGCGCAATGTAGTCGGAGAGATCGCCTGCCTGCGGGCGGGACATCAGCCCCTGCTGGCGCATCCAGTCATCGTTGAACATCTTTGAGAGGTATTTGTTGCCGCTGTCGCAGGCGAAGGTCACCACGCGTTTCGGCGTGGTCTGTGCCTGGCAATACTTCAGCGCGGCTGCCAGCAGGGTTCCGCTGGAGGAGCCAGCCAGAATGCCTTCCGTTTTCAGCAGCTCGCGCGCGGTGGCGAACGCGTCGCGGTCGGTGATGCGCCAGGCGCGATTCACCCCGTCAATGTGGGCCAGTGGGGGAATAAAGTCTTCGCCAATTCCCTCAACCAGCCAGGAGCCCGCGTCGCGGTAGCGTCCGGTTTCCACCTGGTCGGCCAGAACCGATCCTGCCGGGTCTGCGAGGACAAACTCCGTGTGCGGCGAGTGTTCGGCGAACCACGCCTGCAGGCCACCCAGCGTGCCGCCTGACCCCACGCCCACCACGATGGCGTCGATCCTGCCGTTAAGCTGTTCAAACAGCTCCGGCGCGGTGGTGGTACGGTGCGCCAGCGGATTGGCTTCGTTGTTGAACTGATCGATGAAAAACGCGCCGGGCAGTTCACTCGCCAGACGCCGGGCGTAATCCTGGTAATAGGCGGGATGGCCTTTATTGACGTCCGAACGCGTCAGTAACACCTGGGCACCCAGCGCGCGAAGGTGGAAGATTTTCTCGCGGCTCATTTTGTCCGGTACCACCAGGATCAGCGAATAGCCTTTCTGGGCGGCGATCAGGGCCAGACCCAGGCCGGTATTCCCCGCCGTGGCCTCAATAATCGTGCCGCCCGGCTGCAGCTGGCCGGTGCGCTCCGCTTCATTGATCATCGACAGCGCCACGCGGTCCTTTATAGAGCCACCCGGGTTCTGGTTCTCCAGTTTCAGAAACAGCGAACAGAGGCCGGTGTCCAGTTTATGCAGCTGGATAACCGGTGTTTGGCCAATCAGTTCAGTGACGGAGTGGTAAATCGTCATGGTTTTTTCCTTTCAGGAGGTCATGACGGGATGATAGGGCGGTGAAAATTTCGCAAGAAAGAACGAATCTCTGCTTTTTAGAACAGAAAAGAATATAAATGGTGTTTTTGGATGTCAGGATAGCAAGACGTAAAGTGCTCCGGATGTGAGGATGGCTATATCAACAGAATATGTTGAAAAAATGCGCGTTTTTGGCGTGGGTCGCCCCTGACATATGCATCGTGCAGATAAACATTGCTGAAATTGGTCTAAACGGGTCTCGCCCGCGACAGGCAGTGTTTATTCCCTCTGGTTATAACACATGCTTTTTTGTTCATTTAAAAGCAAGTAACGGCTGATTACTATCGTTTGGACATCCATACTTCTAAACCGCCAGGGCGGACGGATAACGAATAAGAATGATTGTTCTCAGCAATATTTCGAAGGTCTTTGACAACGGCAAGGTGGCGCTCACGGCCGTTGATAACGTCAATCTGACGATTGAGCAGGGACAGATATACGGCATTATTGGCTACAGCGGCGCGGGGAAAAGTACGCTTATCCGCCTGTTAAATGGCCTGGAAAAACCGAGCAGCGGCAGCGTGACCATTAACGGTCAGGACATTTCTGCCGCAAAGGGGGAAGCGCTGCGACAGGCGCGTCTGAAGATCAGCATGGTGTTCCAGCACTTCAACCTGCTGTGGTCGCGAACGGTAGCGGAAAACATTGCCTTTTCGATGCAGATCGCCGGGGTGCCAAAGGCCAGGATTCAGGCCCGCGTGGCCGAGCTGGTGGAACTGGTCGGGCTGAAAGGCCGCGAAAATGCGTATCCGTCGCAGCTGAGCGGCGGGCAAAAGCAGCGCGTGGGCATTGCGCGTGCGCTGGCGAACAACCCGGACGTGCTGCTCTGTGACGAAGCCACCTCTGCGCTCGACCCACAGACCACCGATCAGATCCTCGATCTGCTGCTGGACATAAACCGTCGTTTCAGGCTGACCATCGTCCTCATCACCCACGAGATGCACGTGGTGCGCAAAATCTGTGACCGGGTGGCGGTGATGGAGAACGGTAAAGTGGTGGAAGAGGGCGACGTGCTGAGCGTTTTTACCCATCCGCAGCAGCCGATTACGCAGCAGTTTGTCCGCCAGGTGAGCCAGTACGCCGAGGAAGAGACCTTTAATACCGAGCTGGCAAACGATCTGGAAGGGACGGTCATCCGTCTGACCTTCACCGGGCACAGCACACATAAACCGATTGTGGGTGAATTGACGCTGCGCTACGGCCTGCCGTTTAACATTCTGCACGGAAAAATGACCCAGACGGCGCACGGCGTGTTTGGCCAGCTGTGGGTACACGTGGTGGCATCCGATGAACAACTGAACAATATCCTCGCCGACCTGAAGCACAGCGATATTGAAGGCGAGGTGATTAAACATGGCTGAGAATCTCTTTCCGCATCTGAAGTGGGATCAGCTCTGGGCGGCAACGCTTGAGACGCTGTACATGACCGCGCTCTCCGGTGTGGCGACCTTTGTGCTGGGGATCGTGCTGGGTCTGGCGCTGTTTTTAACCGCCCGCGGCGGATTGTTCCACAACCGCACGGTCTATAGCGTCATTTCAATTGTGGTGAACGTGTTCCGCTCTATCCCGTTCATCATTCTGATTGTTTTGCTGATCCCGTTCACCAAGACCGTTGTTGGCACCATCCTGGGAGCTAACGCGGCACTGCCTGCCCTGATTGTGGGCGCCGCACCGTTCTACGCCCGTCTGGTGGAGATCGCCCTGCGTGAAGTGGACAAAGGGGTCATAGAAGCAACGCGCTCAATGGGGGCACGACTGAGCACCTTAGTGTTTCGGGTTTTACTGCCGGAATCATCACCCGCACTGGTTTCAGGTATTACGGTGACGCTGATTGCGCTGGTGAGCTACAGCGCAATGGCCGGGGTGATTGGCGCCGGTGGGTTGGGAAATCTGGCTTATCTGGAAGGATTCCAGCGCAACCATGGTGACGTCACGCTGGTGGCAACGGTGACCATTTTGATCATCGTTTTTGTTATCCAGTTCTGCGGCGACATCATTACCTCACTGTTAGATAAACGCTAATAAATACACACAGGAACCATCATCATGAAAAAGACACTGACACTGATCGCCGCAGCAACCCTAAGCGCCCTGAGCTTTGCCTCCTGGGCTGACACCCTCACCGTGGGCGCGTCCAATACGCCACATGCTGAAATTCTTGAACAGGCGAAGCCGATTCTGGCGAAGCAGGGTATCGACCTGGAGATCAAACCGTTCCAGGACTACATTCTGCCCAACACTGCCCTGGCGGGTCATGACATTGACGCGAACTACTTCCAGCACATCCCTTATCTGAACAGCGTGCTGAAAGATCACGAAGGCGATAAGGACTATGATTTTGTCAACGCAGGCGCGATCCACATCGAGCCCATCGGCATCTACTCCAAAAAATACAAGTCGCTGAAAGACCTGCCGGAAGGCGGCAAAATCATCATGCGTGATGCCGTTTCTGAAGAGGGGCGTATTCTCTCTATCTTCGAAAAAGAAGGGGTGATCAAGCTGAAGCCTGGCATCGACAAAGTGACCGCGCGCATCAGCGACATCGTGGAGAACCCGAAAAAGCTACAGTTCACTCCTAACGTGGAAGCGTCTCTGCTGCCGCAGATGTATAACAACGATGAAGGCGCGGCGGTCGTGATCAACGCCAACTACGCGATTGACGCCGGTCTGGATCCGGTTCACGACCCGATTGCGGTTGAAAGCGGTGAAAACAACCCGTATGCCAATATCATTACCGTGCATCGCGGTGACGAGAAGAAGAAAGATATCGTTGCGCTGGTGAACGTGCTGCACTCCAAAGAGATTCAGGACTGGATCCGCACCAAGTACAAAGGCGCGGTGATCCCGGTAAATAATTAATTGATTTAGCTTAGGAAGCCCGGTGAGTTTCTCGTCGGGCTTCTTTTTTGTATCCGGGCGAGGGATCATTTAAGCTGACGGTTTAGGGCAACGGAGTGGATCGCCATGGGCAATGTGACCAAAGACGAAGAGTTGTACCAGGAGATGTGTCGGGTGGTAGGGAAGGTCGTTCTGGAGATGCGTGACTTAGGGCAGGAGCCCAAGCATATCGTGATTGCCGGGGTACTGCGTACGGCGCTGGCGAACCAGCGCGTAAAACGGAGCGAGTTAACTACCCAGGCGATGGAGACAGTGGTGAAGGCGCTGGCCGGGTAAGGCACCAGCGTTTCGCGAGTTACTCAAATCCTGCATATCAACTGTCGTTATTGTTATTTCCCCTTCCTGATGGAGGCGTGTTTTACTGAAGTCAGGTAAAGCGAGAGGGGTACAGACGATGAAAAAGTGGATAAGCACGTTACGGCGGTTTTTTGCGACCCGTCCCGCGAATGCGGAGAACAGCGCGCAACGTGTTCTTGAGTCGATACTGCCTGTCGCCAGTCTGTATGGCGTGGACGTGGCCAACATTGACCCGGAGTGGTTCCATGATAAAACGTCACGCTGAACTGCGCCGCACGCGCGAAATGTACTGGAATGAGCTGTGCATCGACGCTGTAAAGCGTGGATGAGCGGAAAAATACGCTGGGAAATCCTCGGTTAACGCAGGCCGTTTTGTTACCAATATCTCCTTTCACAGATGGAGATGAAGATGAAACGGACTGTATTCACGCCCGCCCTTTTAGCCACCGCGTTACTGATTGCCATGCAGGCGGCCCATGCCGGGCCACAGGCGCATGTGGTCTGCAGTTACTCCCACACCCTCGGCGATGACGCCATCATGATGTTTGGTATGCCCAACCAGGCCATGTGGCACGATTTCTTTGGCAATACCCATACCGATGCCTTTTCAACCCGGGAAACCTTGCGCCAGCACGAAGAGACGACCTGTGATAACAAGGCCGACGGCTCTGCCTACTGGGCGCCTTCTCTGAGATTACCCGACGGAACGGTGGTCAAACCGGCCTATCAAAAAACCTATTATCAGGCCTCGAAGGTTGATGCCTATCCCTTGCACCCGTTCCCGGCCGGGCTGTCGCTGCTCGCCGGGGATCATCACGGCAGCACGCCCAACCCCCATATCAGCTTTTTATGCGCGAACGGGAATGGCTATAGCAGCAAAATCGGGGAGGTGTGCGGGCTACGTAAAGCTAACGATGCCGTCCAGTTTAATATTGGCATTCAATTTCCGAACTGCTGGGACGGTGTGAATCTGAAGCCCGACCACGGTCTGGCCAATGCGGCGTATGACGTTAACGGCCAGTGCCCGAGCGCGTTCCCGGTAAAAATTCCAACGGTTAATATGAATGTGGCTTACGTGCTGCATGGTATTACCCGCCTGGACACCCGTCAGGCGCAACTGTCACTCGATCCGGTGATGCAGGGGGCTGAACGTGAAGAACGCTGGGGTAGCCTCTATACGGCGCATGCCGATTTCATGAACGGCTGGACGGACGATGCTGCCCGCTTTATGATCGAACGCTGCATGAACCGCGGTATGGATTGTGGTTCAACCGTGCCCTATGGTTATTCTATGGCGAAGGCCAATGTCTGGCTCAGCAGTCTTGAACCGAACATCACTCAACCTTCACCGCAGGTGTTACTGGTAGAAGATAACTGGCAGAACGGTGGACGCACAAAAAACAGCGAGACGCTGAGCCTGGTAAAATTCCATATCCCACCGCTGCCCGCCGGGCAGGATCCGTCCTTGTTTAAATACCGCATCCGTATTTTCGGTGGGAAGGTAGAAAACAATGGGGCCGATCAGATTTTCTTTTATCCGGCCAGTAATGACTGGGATCCTGCGACCGTGAAGTGGTCGTCGCGTCCGGCCTGTAATTACCGTTCCGATGCCGTGCTTTATCTGAACCATGTTCGTGAATACCGGATGGTCGACGTGGATAAAGCCGTGCGTAAGGCGCTGGCGGAAGGGAAAACCGAGATCTCGTGGTATATCGGTGGCGATCGCCAGGGGAATCATTATCAGTTTGAACCAGCCTCATCACCAGACGGGTTAATGCTCATGCTGACTGGCTTTAAACATACGCCGGAGGTGTGACCCCACGTTTTTTTGTTCTTAACAGGGTTAGCTGGTAAGGTCTCGGCATTCGCCACTGCCCCTGTTAACGCAATGTCCACCAACAGCATGATGAAACGCGCTATCGTTCTTTGGGCGATAGCGTGCACACTCAGCGGCGTACTGCTCTACGCCGAACAAATTCGCCGTCAGTTCTGGGAACGAGACCGTGAGTTCTCGGCGTTATTTTCCGAATTAAGCGCGGTCCTGACGCAAAATGAATCGGTCTTACCGCTTCTGAATGGCGATGAAGACATTGCCGCCTTGCGCAAAAAATTCCCCCATCTGCTCGCCCTGGAAAAAACGACGGGACGCCCACTGGATGCGGCGCGGGTGGAGCCTGCCCACGAGATGCAGTACTGGCTTTATAACCCCTGGCGTCAGATCCGCGTGCGGGTGGATCTCGGCCCGATTCTGAATGCGCATCATCCGTTTACCCATCTGGGGATCCGCTTCATACCGACCGGAGAAGAACGGCCCTCTGACGCATTCTGGCACTGGCAACGCACCTTCCCGCAACATACGCAACCTTTTACGCTTGAAGCGGATTCCCGGCCGGACTGGTTTGGCGTCTCCTGGTCTGTTTACCCCTTACTGTTTATCGGCTGGGGGATAGTGATTGCGCTGGCAAGCGTGGTGCTCTGGCAGCGTAAAGCGCGTAAAGACGCCGAGCAAAGGGCGCGCTATTACCAGCACGCCAGGCTCAATACCCTGGGGGAGATCACCGCCGGTATTGTGCATGAGATAAACCAGCCGCTGACCGCCGTCCAGACGTGGATCCAGGGCGCGCAGCGTCAGTTACAGCAGGAAAACGGCCAGGCCGTGTCGCAGGCGCTGTCGGCTGCTCTGACGCAAACGCAGCGTATTAGCGCATTATTAACCCGTTTTCGCGAGCACGTTGTGAAGGAGAAAGTCACCCTGCGGGAAACCGATCTGGCAGCATGCTGGCTACAGGTGGTGAACTTACTTGAGCATGAGCGCAGAGCTGAACATATCTCGGTTAGCCATGCGTTTGCCCTCGGGGCCACCACCGTGCTGGCCGACCCGCTCTGGCTGGAGCAGGTGCTGCATAATCTGCTCAGCAATGCGATTCAGGCCCAACAGGCGAGTCCTGCTGGCTGGGTAAAGATTGAAAGCCACAAAACCGAGAGCGGCATTCAGATTACCGTGACGGACGGCGGGCCTGGCTTCAGCCCGGAGGCATTACAGAATGCCTTTATGCCGTTTTACAGCGGCCGGGAAGAGGGCATTGGACTGGGAATGACCTTAACGGAATCATTAATGACGCGTATGAATGGATCGATTACGCTGGGCAATGCACCGCAGGGCGGGGCAGAGATCCGGCTACAACTGGCAAACGGAAAGGAGGCTACGGTTGGATAACACAATCT
This sequence comes from Enterobacter sp. Lyrl_3, assembly GCF_051948675.1. NCBI lineage: Bacteria > Pseudomonadati > Pseudomonadota > Gammaproteobacteria > Enterobacterales > Enterobacteriaceae > Enterobacter > Enterobacter sp. Lyrl_3. Next base: position 261,530 of record NZ_JAYJLI010000002.1, on the reverse strand, counting down.
GGCTGATTGATGATGATGAATCCATCAGAGAGTCGATGGCGTTTTTGCTTTCGGGCATGGGGTGGCCGGTCAGGACGTTTGAAAGCGTTGATGCCTTTACCGCAGCCCATGCACGGGACACAGAGCTGGTAGGCTGCATGCTGCTGGATATGCGGATACCGGGCAAAGGCGGACTCACCTGGCTTGAGGAGGGGAAATGGCCCTGGCCCCTGCTGCCGGTGATCATCATGACCGGGCACGGGACCGTAGATGCCTGTCGTCGGGCATTTCGTAACGGCGTGTTTGAATTTTTCACCAAGCCGCTGGATGCCGATAAGCTTATCGAAACGGTAGGGTTAGCCTTTGAGGAGAGTCAGCGCCGGTTTGCCGGCTGGCAGGAAACCTCCCGGGTGAAAGCGCGCTTCGCACAATTAACCGCGCGGGAGCATGAGGTGCTGGGGGAGTTGATGAAAGGGCTCAGCAACAAAGAGGTGGCCGCCCGGCTGAATCTCTCGCCACGGACGGTGGAAGCGCACCGCGCGGCGGCGTTTACCAAGCTTGGCGTCGGCAGTCTGGTTCAGGCAATACGCGAATACGATAAATTGCAATCCGTATAACTACCAGGTTGAGTGCGTATTCAACCGAATTATGTTTCATCGCCCGGCAGGGTACGCTCTGCCACGTATCCCAACACGCGAGGAAGTGCGATGAAAAAATTATTGATGGTTGCGGCACTGGCCGCAGGTAGCGTAAGTCTGACGGCACAAGCCGATACGTTAAACCAAAAGAGTCTCTCGCTGGCGCAGGCGAATGCGCTGGCCACGTCCGCCATTCAGGCGTGTACGGCAAAGAATTATCAGGTGACGGTCACCGTGGTTGACCGTGCGGGCGTGGTGAAAGCCGTGCAGCGTACGGACAATGCCGGTCCTCATACGGTTAAAGCCAGCGAAATGAAAGCCTGGACGGCGCTCAGCGCAAAGAATGCCTCAGGCAAAGTGATGGAAGCGGCGCAGAGCAACGCTGGCGCGCAAAACATGCGTGATATTCCGGGCTTCCTGCTGCTGGCGGGCGGCCTGCCGGTGAAAGAGGGCGATGAGGTGATCGGGGCGATTGGCATCGGCGGTGCGCCGGGCGGTCATCTTGATGAAGCCTGCGCGCAGGCGGCCATTGACGGGCTGAAAAAGTAACATAAAAAAAAGCACCGGGTTAACCGGTGCTTTTTCATCAGATCTTGCAGGCATCGCCGCAGTCGTCATCCGCAACAATCGCCTGGGCTTTTTTATCTGCGTCGTCCAGACGTTCCGCATTACGCTCTTCTGCTTCATCCAGTCCGTTAAAGACCAGGTTTTCGAGATCAATTTCCATGTGGCACCTGCTTTATTCAGTTTTTGATACTGACACAGTATAGGGCAAAAAAGGCCAGCAATGTACCTCGCAGCACATATGGATAATCCCTGCCATACTCTCTGCTTTATGGCTGAGGAATGCATATGATGACACTCTGCAAAACCTGTGGTACTGCGTATGACGCCACGCCGGAAACATGCCCGATTTGCGAGGATGAACGCCAGTATGTTCCGCACAGCGGCCAGGCGTGGATTGACTTTGCTACCGTGACTTCCACCCACAGCAACAAATGGCAGCAGCTGGAGCCACAGCTGTTCAGTATCAAAACGGTGCCTGCCTTTGCGATTAACCAGCGCGCGCTGCTTTTACGTACCCCACACGGCAATATTCTCTGGGACTGTATTGCCAACCTCGACCCGGCAACCAAAACGCTCATTACCGCGCTCGGCGGCATCAGCGCGATTGCGATCTCGCACCCACACTATTACACCACCATGCAGACCTGGGCTGCGGTATTTAATGCACCGGTGTACCTGCACGCCAGCGACAGAGAGTGGGTCATGCGCGGCAGTCCCGCCATTCAGTTCTGGGAAGGGGATGCGCTGGAACTTGTTCCGTCGGTCACCTTGTTGCGTCTGGGGGGACATTTTGCAGGCGGCACGGTGCTGCACTGGCAGGAGGGCGAAGGCGTATTGCTGGCGGGGGATATTCTTCAGGTCACGCCCGGAAAAGACGCCGTTTCGTTTATGTGGAGCTACCCGAATATGCTGCCGCTGCCTGCCCGCACCGTTGAGCGGATTACCGGACTTCTGGAAGGCAAAAAATTTGCCCGTCTGTACGGTGCCTTTGAGGGACAAAACATCCCGGCAAACGCGGACGAGATTGTGCAGCGGTCGGGCCAGAAATATATTGCTTGTCTCAGGTAAAGCACGATGGGTAAACTTCACGAGTGTGATCCCGATCATACCTAAACTACAACAGATAAAAGAGAAATTGCTATGCAACATATCATTGAAGGTTTCCTCAACTTTCAAAAAGAGATTTTCCCGCAACGTAAAGAGCTCTTCCGCAGTTTAGCGTCCAGCCAGAATCCCAAAGCGCTGTTCATCTCATGCTCCGACAGCCGTCTGGTACCAGAACTGGTCACTCAGCAAGAGCCAGGACAGCTCTTTGTCATTCGAAATGCTGGCAACATTGTGCCGCCGTTCGGGCCAGAGCCGGGCGGTGTCTCCGCAACCATCGAATACGCCGTTGTGGCGCTGGGCGTGACGGATATTGTGATTTGCGGTCACTCCAACTGCGGGGCGATGAAGGCGATTGCGGATAACGCGAACCTCGAACCGATGCCTGCCGTCTCCCACTGGCTGCGTTATTCTGATGCCGCTAAAGCGGTGGTGGAGAAGAAAAGCTGGGATCAGCCGATCGACAAAGTGAATGCGATGGTGCAGGAGAACGTCTTTGCGCAGCTGAGCAACATCAAGACCCATCCATCCGTTGCTGTGGGTCTGCGCAATAACGCCCTTCGCCTGCACGGCTGGGTGTATGACATTGAGAGCGGTGAAATTCGTGCGCTGGATAAAGCGACGAAAACCTTCGTTTCTCTGTCAGAGAACCCGGAAGTGTTCTTCGAATAATGACGATCAGGGCATGGAAGCCCTGTCAGCTATCGAAATACGGCAATCTCCTGCGTAACCCTGAAGCGGGTTTTTCTGCCGCTTTCGCCATCGACCCGGCAATCTCCGCACACTCGGCCAGTCCCTGAACGAAGGGATGATCGTGCATCAGCCAAGGTATCGCGCCAAACGCGATTCTCCCGCGCACCGTTTCTGGTGCTTTAAGCGTGTAATCCTCGCCAATATCAGGGATCTCGTCGCCTGTCGCCTGCAGCTGTTTGCGCAGTGTCGGGAAAGGCAGATCCTCTGTTTTCAGCGGTTTTTGCCCGCGGGCATCAATAAACACGTCAAAGAGACAGGCGTTGTCTTCAGTCGCGATCGCCGTCTGGGCGCGACCGACATCCAGCGTGTAATCATCACCTAATGCGACAACGCTGATGATCCCGGCCTCGCGCAGCGCAAGCAGCCGACGGATAGACTGCGGTGGAATGGCGGCGTAGTTGTCGATAAACACCCGCGCAAGTCCCTGTTTGAAACGTTCCCGGTCCGGCTCATTAAGATGCGGCACGATCTCCTGAACCACCTCGTGCAACCGAAGCACGGTGTAGCGCCAGGGCACCGTTCGCCGCTCACGTTTGTTGCGTTCGACCTCATTAAGATTGGCTTCTGCCCAGCTAAACGGACCGTGCTGTTTGCGGTCCTCAAACCAGGCATCGCGAAGGGTGTCCGCATCCAGGGCGCGCAGCCCGATTTTCTCACACCATGCCGGGTCGGCGAGTTCCAGCTCTTTCACCATCAGGGCAAAAATACGATCCAGCAGGCCGTCAGATCCTTTGGCGATTTCATTCTCAACGACAAATTCAGTTAATACCGACAGCGGCTCGTAAGGAATAGGGCAGTAAAAATCGGCCTCAGGCAGAATGCCTGTCCGGGACATGAGGACTATTTTTAACGCCTCGCTGCCTTTATCCAGAACGAATTTGTCATCAACAAAGGCGCCATGCTGCATAACAACCGCCATGGCGGCGTCCAGTCCGCTTAATGAGGTCCCCATAATCCCCACCCGACAGGCTGGGATATCGGCGTCCATCAACCCGGACCAGGGGCTTGGGAAGAAGGTGCGCGTGGCCTCATCCTCATCAGGCCAGACGTGGCCGGTGGCGATGACGGCAAGATTGAAGCGTTCAGGTAAGCGGCTGTTATTTACCGAAAGCGTAACGCCGTCTTTGTCGGTGGCGATATCCGTCACCTCGGCGGATTCATGGATATCGACATGAAATCCCAGCCTGCGGGCCTCTTTGACCACCCTCAGAAAACTGTCACGAAAATATTCCCCCAGCAGGATCCGGGGCAGAAACTGCCGATCATGCAGGGAAGCTTTATCGACGTGATAGCGGGCGAGATGGGCTGCACTCTGCTCTTTTAACCAGTCGAGGTAGGTCATAAAAACGGGCGGGATTTCAATGCTGGCAATATTCGCCAGCATCAGACGCGAGTTTTCATCAATTCGATAGGGCATGCCCACGCCCGCTTCCTCGGCTTTTTCGAAAATGGAAACGGCCAGTGGCGTTTTATGCTTCAGGAGCGCGTAAAAGGTGTAAATCCCTGTGGGGCCGGAGCCGATAATGGCGATTTTTTTCATCGACACTGTTCCTGCTTTTTTTTGTCATATGAAAAGCGTAGCAGGAGAAAGCGTAAAAAATCAGGCGATTGGGATTATTCAGACTACAAGAAGAGGATTTGCACCATTTCAGGACTGAAATGGTGCGTCCGAGTGGACTCGAACCACCGACCCCCACCATGTCAAGGTGGTGCTCTAACCAACTGAGCTACGGACGCAGAATGGTGCGTTCAATTGGACTCGAACCAACGACCCCCACCATGTCAAGGTGGTGCTCTAACCAACTGAGCTATGAACGCAACGTGTTGTCGGTGACAACGGGGACGAATATTAGCGGCACAGCACCGCAGTGGCAAGAGGCAAAATGCATTTTTCTCTCTGATTTCACGCGATTGCTTCATTACCGCGCAAAGTGAAGAGAAAGTAGCCGCCAGCAGGCGGCTACTGTGTATTTAACGTGCGGCGCGTTGCAAAATTACCGTGGATGGCTGACGTTGCAGGAAGCGCATACGCAGCATCATCATGATAGCCGCAGAGGTCAGACCGATAATAAAGCCGATCCAGAACCCTGCGGGCCCCATACGATCCACCACCAGATCGGTGAGCGCGAGAATGTAACCGCTCGGCAGACCCAACACCCAGTAGGCGATGAAGGTAATAAAGAATATGGAGCGGGTATCTTTATAACCACGCAGTACGCCGCTGCCGATCACCTGGATGGAGTCAGAGATCTGGTATACCGCTGCCAGCAGCATCAGATGAGATGCCAGCATCACCACTTCCGGGTTGTCATTATAGAGCAGGGCAATTTGCTCCCGCAGTGCGACGGTGAAAAGCGCGGTGCAGACCGCCATACAGACACCCACGCCCAGCCCGGTGCGCGCAGCCGTTTGTGCATCAAGAGTTGAACCTTGCCCCAGACGGAAGCCGACGCGGATGGTGACCGCGGCCGCCAGCGACATCGGCAGGACGAACATCAGCGAGCTGAAGTTCAGCGCAATCTGGTGTCCGGCCACGTTCACAATGCCCAACGGCGAGACCAGCAGGGCGACCACGGCAAACAGAGTCACTTCAAAGAACAGTGCCAGCGCAATGGGCAGCCCCAGCTGTACCAGACGCATCATAATGTGCCAGTCCGGCGTGCTGAATGAACGCTCATTACGGATATCACGCAGGGAGCGGGCGTGTTTAACAAAGGTAAGTATGCTAAAGAACATCACCCAGTACACCGCCGCTGTTGCCACGCCACAGCCTACGCCGCCAAGCTCCGGCATACCAAAATGGCCGTAAATAAAGATATAGTTCACCGGAATGTTGACCAGTAAACCGATAAAGCCCATGACCATCCCCGGCTTGGTTTTTGCCAGGCCTTCGCACTGGTTACGCGCCACCTGGAAGAAGAGATAACCCGGTACACCCCAGAGCAGGGCGCGCAGATACCCCACGGCCTTGTCTGCCAGAGCCGGGTCGATATTATGCATGGCGCGAATGATATGCCCGGCGTTCCAGAGCACAATCATAATCAGTACGGAGACAAATCCAGCCAGCCAAAAGCCCTGGCGCACCTGATGGGCGATACGTTCACGTCGGCCGGAACCATTCAGCTGGGCGATAACCGGCGTGAGTGCCAGCAGCAGGCCGTGACCGAAGAGAATGGCCGGAAGCCAGATAGAGGTTCCGATTGCCACGGCGGCCATATCGGTGGCGCTGTAGCCACCGGCCATCACCGTATCCACAAATCCCATTGCGGTCTGGGCCACCTGCGCGATGATCACCGGGATAGCCAGTGCCAATAACTGCCGCGCTTCATTCATGTACTTCTGCACGTGAACACCTTTATTTTGTAGTTATATGAGAGACTAAAAAAGCCGCCGTAACTGGCAGCAAGAAGAAAAAGCAGAGGGGGTGCCAGCTATTGTAGCGGGCTTTAGCTATTAATCTAGTGAAAAAATCGCCAGAAAATGCGCTGCTCTGGCAACCTGTATTTCCAACTGTTATTGTGGTGGGATTAAACGGTGTCACCACCGTCCGGAAAATACAGGAGTTGTAAGCATGTTTACTGGTATTGTGCAGGGCACCGCTAAAGTGGTGTCCATTGATGAAAAACCTAATTTCCGTACCCACGTCGTTGAGCTGCCAGAATATATGCTGGATGGCATCGAAACCGGTGCCTCGGTTGCGCATAACGGCTGCTGCCTGACGGTGACCGAAATTAACGGCAACCAGATTAGCTTTGATTTAATGAAAGAAACGCTGCGTATCACCAACCTGGGCGAACTGGTGGTGGGCGATACCGTAAACGTAGAGCGTGCGGCGAAGTTCAGTGATGAAATTGGCGGCCACCTGATGTCGGGCCATATCATGACCACCGCCGAAGTGGCGAAAATTGTCACCTCTGAAAATAACCGTCAAATCTGGTTTAAAGTGCAGGATCCGTCATTAATGAAATACATCCTGTATAAAGGATTTATTGGTATTGATGGGATTAGCCTGACGGTCGGAGAAGTGACGCCGACGCGTTTTTGCGTGCATTTAATTCCGGAAACGCTACAGCGTACGACGCTGGGGGCGAAAAAACTGGGGCAGCGTGTGAATATCGAAATCGATCCGCAAACCCAGGCGGTCGTAGATACCGTCGAGCGTGTGCTGGCGGCGAAAGAGGCGGCCATAATAAAGGCCACCGAAGAAGAATAAAAAAATAACCCCGGATACCCGGGGTTATTTTTTAGCGCGGCACACGTAAGCCGTGTTCAATCCCGCGACTAAAGACCACCTGCCAGAGCTGAATATCACGCGCGCGGAACGCACCTGCGCAGGCATTCAGATAATAGCTGAACATCCGTTTAAATCGTTCAGAATAGTTGTCTGCAATCTCAGGCCACGCTTGCTGGAAACGTTCATGCCACGCCATAAGCGTGGTGTCGTAATCCGCGCCAAAGTTATGCCAGTCTTCCATGATGAAGTGGCTTTCGCTGGCGTTGGCAATCTGGCGAACGGAAGGCAAACAGCCATTCGGAAAGATGTATTTATTGATCCACGGGTCAACGTTATTGTCCGTGCGCTTAGAGCCTATGGTGTGCAGCAGGAAGATGCCGTCGGGTTTTAAATTACGATCCACCACCTCAAAATAGGTGTCGTAATTTTTCGGCCCCACGTGCTCAAACATGCCCACGGAAACAATGCGATCAAACTGCTCGTTGAGGTCGCGGTAATCCTGCAGACGGATATCAACGTCGAGACCCTGGCAGCGCTCCCGGGCCATTTTTTGCTGTTCGGCTGAAATGGTTACGCCGACCACGCTGACGCCGTAGTGCTTCGCCATAAAATACGCCAGACCGCCCCAGCCACAGCCGATATCCAGCACACGCATGCCGGGCTGCAGCTGCAGTTTCTCGCTAATCAGACGCAGTTTATCCTGCTGGGCTTCTTCGAGGGTTGTCGCCTTTTTCCAGTAGGCGCAGGAGTATTGCATGAAGGGATCCAGCATGCGGCTGAACAAATCGTTACCGAGGTCGTAGTGCTCTTTGCCCACGATCCACGCCCGCTTTTTGCTTTGCAGATTGAACAAACGGGCGGAGGCGACGCGCAACGTATCTTTTATATTGCGGGGGAGCTGGTTCTCCAGACCGGCGCGCAACACGCTGGCAAAGAAAATATCCAGCCGCTCGCAATCCCACCAGCCATCCATATAGCTTTCGCCCAGCCCTAACGATCCCTCGCGAAGTACGCGTTTAAAAAAATCGGGATGTTTGACCTGCGGATCGGAGGGTGAAGATCCGTTGATAGTGATGCCTGCACGACCTAACAGTTCACTGACGATCCGGGACCAGTTATCGTCCGGAACGCTGACTTCTTCTATACACGATGAACTCATAGCTTCTCCATCACCTTACTGTGATCAGAACCTTCAAACAGCGTAGACGCTTTTTATGGTTTGTGAGAAATCTCACGGTAAATACCGCGAGGCTAGTATCCGACGTAGAACAGAGGAAGGGAGATAACCCTTGCCGAAATGCCTTCCATGGTAAAACGGGAGCACTCCGGCTCCCGTTAACACTTAATATTTATCGTATTTAATCGAACCAAATTTAGTATAGGCCTCAAAATTTGGTGATTCAATAGAAAATTCTTAGCAACCTAATCACTGAAATGTTACATATTTTCCCCAGTGATTACGCGTGCGACGTCTCCGCCTGAGCATGGTTCTCAAGCTCGCGCTGTGCGGCGGATTGCATGCGATAACCCATTACTGCCAGCGCAACGGTGACCAGCATCACGCTGGTGGTAGTTAACAGCGGGGTGGCAATCAGCGCTGACACCACCAGGCTTGCCAGGAAGCACAGGCCGAGCTGCAGGGTATTTTGCAGCGCCGCGGCGCGTCCTGTCGCCTGCGGGAAAGGACGTAACGCCTGTGCGACCACGATAGGATAAATGGCACCGTTAGCCACCGCCATCACGCAGAACGGAATCAAAATCTCCGCCAGACCGACGCCTGGAATAAACCCAACGGCCCAGGTCGCGCCCACGCTCAAGGCAAACATCACCAGCAGCCAGGGCAGCATCTGCTGGCCTTCCCATTTCTGCAGCGCCGCACGGCAGCCGTATCCGCCCAGCAGGAAGGCGATGGTCTGCGGGACATAGCTCAGGCCAATGGCGGCCGGGCTGTACCCCATATCGTGCAGAATAAACGGCGAGCCGGTGAGCCAGGCGAAGAAGCTCGCCGAGCAGGCGGCATAGACCAGGACGTTACCACGATACGCTTTGGCGCTCAGCAGGGAGAGGAACGTGATCGGTTTAGCGTCAGCATGCGCCTCTTTTTTATGCGCGGGCTTGAGGGCAAACGCTGGCAGCATCAGTACCAGGGTGATGGCAAACAGCGTGGCAAAAATGGCCTGCCAGTCAAAGTGCGCGAGGATCCAGCTGCCCAGCAGGGGAGCGAGGGCGGGTGACAGGCCAACCAGCGGCATAATGGTGGCGAAAATTCGGTTGGTACGGTTGGCCGGGTAGTAGTCGGTCACGAGAGCCTGCCAGGTTACCGCCGCGGCACAGACGCCGACGGCCTGCACAAAGCGCAGCACCAGCAGCCAGGTCGCATCGCGTACCCACAACATTCCCAGACAGCCTGCGGCAAAAATGGCCAGGCCCAGCAACAACACCGGTTTACGCCCGAAGCGATCGGAGAGCGGGCCCCAGAGCAGCTGTGCGATGGCAAATCCGGCGAGGAACAAACTCAGGCTGGCGCTGATGGCCGCGGCTGGCGTTTGCAGATCTTCCTGCATCGCCGCAAACGCGGGCAGGTACATATCGGTGGCCAAAAAGCCCAGCACGCTCAAACCGCCGAGCCAGACTAAAAATCCATTCCTGGGTTGCATTGTTTTATTCTCCTTGAGGAGGCAGGTAGACACTGGCGCAGAGTGTAGGGAGTGCAAAGCGGGTTGTGAAACGCTAATATTTGGCGGTTGCATTCAAATTTTTTGCAGGCAGAAAATGTGGTCAGATTATTCTCTTGAAGTGGTGGATGCTGTCGCGCGTAACGGCAGCTTTAGCGGTGCGGCACAGGAGTTGCACCGCGTCCCTTCGGCTATCAGCTACACGGTGCGGCAGCTTGAAGAGTGGCTGGCGGTTCCGCTGTTCGAACGGCGGCATCGCGATGTGGAATTAACGCCTGCTGGCGCGTGGTTTTTGAAAGAAGGGCGTTCTGTTATCAAAAAAATGCAGATCACCCGCGAACAGTGCCAGCAGATCGCCAACGGCTGGCGCGGACATCTTTCCATCGCCGTGGACAATATCGTTAAGCCGGAGCGTACCCGGCAGATGATCGTGGATTTCTATCGCCATTTTTCAGACGTTGAACTTCGTGTCTCGCAGGAGGTATTCAACGGGGTCTGGGACGCGCTGGCGGACGGCAGGGCAGAGATGGCGATTGGCGCAACCCAGGCGATCCCCGTCGGGGGGCGCTATGCGTTTCGCGATATGGGCATGTTGAGCTGGAAATGCGTCGTGGCACACGATCATCCGCTGGCTGCCCTGGAGGGACCGCTGAGTGACGACACGCTGCGCAACTGGCCGTCGCTGGTGCTGGAGGATACCTCGCGCTCGTTGCCAAAACGTATTACCTGGCTTCTTGATAACCAGCGGCGGGTGGTAGCGCCGGACTGGGAATCCTCCGCGACCTGCCTCAGCGCCGGGCTGTGCGTCGCGATGGTTCCCGTCCATTTCGCTAAGCCGAGAATCGATACCGGTGAATGGGTCGAGCTGACGCTGGAGAATCCGTTCCCGGATGCGGCCTGCTGCCTGACGTGGCAACAAAATGATGTGTCGCCCGCCATGGCATGGCTACTGGATTATCTGGGAGACAGCGAAACGCTTAACCGGGAATGGCTACGGGAGCCAGCTTAGCTGGCTCCACACGAGATTAACGACGGTAGTCGCGGAATGGACCATCCGCAACGGAACGGCGCTCGATAAGGCGCGGGTGAACTTCAATGGACTGCGACTCTTCACGTTTGTTGACGATCCTGTCCATCAGCATATTGAAGGCCGTTTCACCGAGGGAGTCCTTAGGCTGGTGGATGGTGGTCAGCGCAGGCGTGAAGAAGCGCGCGTTGCGCACGTTGTCATAGCCGATCACGGAAATATCCTGCGGCACGCGCAGGCCCAGCTCATCGGCTGCACACAGAGCCCCCATCGCCATGATGTCCCCGCCGCAGAACACCGCCGTTGGACGATGCGGCTGAGAAACGATCTGCTGCATGGCGCGGTAGCCAGACTCCGGCTCAAAGTCGCCCTGCACGATCCAGTTTTCCGGCACGGTGATCAGCGCTTCTTCCATCGCCTTCATAAACCCGGCCAGACGGCCAGCACCGGTGTTGCGCTCGAGCGGCCCCGGGATCACGCCAATTTCACGGTGACCGCGTTCAATCAGATAGCGGCCCGCCATATAACCGCCTTCGAAGGCGTTATCGATGACGGAGTCGGTAAAGTCGGCGCGCGCTTCGCCCCAGTCCATCACCACCATTGGGATATGACGATACTCTTCCAGCATGGAAAGGACAGATTCCGGGTATTCGGAACACATCACCAGAAGGCCATCCACGCGTTTTTGCGCCATCATCGACAGATAGGCGCGCTGTTTTTCAATATTGTTCCACGCGTTGCCGAGGATAAGGGTATAGCCTTTCTGGAAGCAGTTTTTCTCAACCGCTTCGATGATTTCGGCAAAATAGGCCGCTTCACTGCTGGTCGCCAGCAAACCAATGGATTTGGTGTGATTAACTTTAAGGCTACGCGCAACGGCACTCGGCGAGTAGTGCAGCTCTTTGATTGCCGCCCAGACGGCGTTACGCGTCTCTTCCGCTACGAAGCGGGTTTTGTTAATTACATGTGATACGGTTGTAGTGGAAACGTTTGCGCGTTTTGCTACGTCTTTAATTGTTGCCATTAAATGTCACTCCAGACCATATCCTAAACTCCTGAAAACCTTGAAGGTAAACGTTTGCCTTCTCTCACCCTTATCACGCAATCTTGAATTGCGGCACGCCAGGAAAACGACACGGGACGTCAGGAGGGGGTCAATGGCCGGTACGCTAATAAATTTAGCGTGGAATTTTGTCCTATCTTGATGAAAAGGGGAAGAGCTAAAGTGGTTATCCGTTTAAATCCTGGAAGATTTTTGACGTAAATTGTGTAAAAATGAGCAAGCTCACTTTTCGTGGGGGGATTAAAAGGAGAAAAATTGATGAGTTCCGATCTGAAGTTTTCACTGTTCACCACCGTTATTGTGCTGGCGCTGATTGTTGCTGCAGGTCTGACGGCTGCACTGCACTGATTTACGCGGAGGGGGCGTTCGCTCTCTCCCGCTTGCCCTGATTGTTACATCTCCGGCAAAAATCTTTTGCCAATTTGTTAACTTCTCATTTTTTGTGATTGATGTCATGCTTTCGGCTTCTTTGTTCTGTGTCACCACATGACACGGCATCCGGAGTTGACGCATGAAAATCAATTTTCCCCTGCTGGCCCTGGCGATTGGCGCTTTTGGGATTGGCACCACTGAATTTTCCCCTATGGGACTCTTACCGGTTATCGCCCGCGGTGTGGACGTCTCTATCCCTGCAGCCGGGATGTTAATCAGCGCCTATGCCATTGGTGTGATGGTAGGGGCACCGCTGATGACGCTGTTGCTTTCCCACCGAGCGCGCCGCAATGCGCTGATTTTCCTGATGGCTATCTTTACCCTTGGCAACGTGCTCTCCGCCATTTCGCCTGATTACACCACGCTGATGCTGTCACGTATCCTGACAAGCCTTAACCACGGCGCTTTCTTTGGGTTGGGGTCGGTGGTGGCGGCAAGCGTGGTGCCCAAACACAAGCAGGCGAGTGCCGTGGCAACCATGTTTATGGGCCTGACCATCGCCAACATTGGCGGCGTTCCTGCGGCCACCTGGCTGGGTGAGGTCATTGGCTGGCGTATGTCGTTCCTCGCAACCGCCGTACTGGGTGTTGTCGCGATGGTGGCGTTGTTCTTCTCTCTGCCGAAAGGCAGCGCTGGTGAGCGTCCTGAAGTTCGTAAAGAGCTGTCGGTACTGATGCGCCCGCAGGTGCTCTCGGCGCTGCTCACCACCGTGCTGGGTGCCGGGGCGATGTTTACCCTTTACACCTATATTTCGCCGGTGCTGCATGACATCACTCACGCGACGCCGATCTTTATCACCGCGATGCTGGTGCTGATTGGCGTGGGCTTCTCGATTGGTAACTATCTGGGTGGGAAATTTGCTGACCGCTCCGTAAGCGGAACGCTGAAGGGTTTTCTGACCCTGCTGATTGTCATCATGATTGCCATTCCCTGGCTGGCGCGTAATGAGTATGGCGCGGCCATTGCGATGGTCGTCTGGGGTGCGGCCACCTTTGCCGTGGTTCCGCCGCTGCAGATGCGCGTAATGCGCGTCGCGCATGAGGCGCCGGGTCTTTCATCGTCGGTGAATATTGGCGCGTTCAATCTGGGCAATGCGCTCGGTGCCGCAGCGGGCGGTGCTGTGATTTCGGGTGGTCTGGGATACAGCTTTGTGCCGGTGATGGGGGCCATTATTGCCGCGCTTGGCCTGCTGTTAGTGATGATGTCGGGTCGTAAACAGCCTGAAGCGGCCTGTGCTGCCGAATAAAAAAACGCAGAAGGGGAAACCCTTCTGCGTCTCTCTTACGCGGCGAAGTTCTTCGCCACAAAGTCCCAGTTAACCAGTGCCCAGAAATGCTCCAGGTAGTTAGGACGCGCGTTACGGTAATCAATGTAGTACGCGTGTTCCCAGACATCCACGGTCATCAGCGGAGTCGCGCTGGTGGTCAGTGGTGTACCCGCGTTAGACGTGGAGACGATAGCCAGTTTGCCATCGGCCTCTTTTACCAGCCATGTCCAGCCAGAACCGAAGTTTTTGATTGCGGCATCGGTAAATTTCGCTTTGAACTCCGCAAAGCTGCCAAAGGCGGCGTTAATCGCAGTAGCCAGTTCGCCGGTCGGCTCGCCGCCAGCATTTGGTGCCAGGCAGTGCCAGTAGAAGGTGTGGTTCCACACCTGAGCAGCGTTGTTGAATACGCCACCGTCTGAACTGCGGACGATCTCTTCCAGCGTTTTGCCTTCAAAATCGGTGCCCTTGATCAGGTTGTTCAGGTTGGTGACATAGGTCTGGTGATGTTTGCCGTAATGATATTCCAGGGTTTCCGCAGAAATGTGCGGTGCCAGGGCGTCTTTTGCATACGGTAGTGCAGGTAATTCGAACGACATTGCTTCTCTCCTTATTGTATTTTGCGTTGCCAATAACCACACAGACAACAAGGACAGGATAGCAAATTGAAAGGGTATGCAAAAGAGGAACTTACCCTGCCGTGGTGACGGCAGGGCAGGGTTTAGCGGATGGTTTTCGGCGTCATGACGCGGCGTGCGCCGACGTAGTGACGCACCCAGTAGTCTTCGCTAAGCGAGGTGATCTGAATGTCCTGACCGCTTCGTGGGGACTGAATAAACTTCCCGTTACCCACATACACGCCGACGTGATCAGCCGTACCGCGACCCTGGGTGCGGAAGAAGACCAGATCGCCATTTTGCAGCTCGCCACGGTTAACAGGGGCTGCGTCGCGCAGGTGGTACATTTCATTGGCGGTGCGCGGAATGCGGAATTTCACCAGATCTTTATAGGCGTAATACACCAGCCCGCTGCAGTCAAAACCGGTGCGGGGAGAGGTGCCACCCCAACGATACGGTTTGCCAATTTGCCCCATCAGCTTATTCATCGCCGTTTTTTGCGCTTTCTGTACCCGAACCTTATGCGCGTCGGCAATTTTTGTCACTTTCGTGCATTTGGCTTTATGCCCTTTGCGCGTGGTGCATTTTTCCGTTACGAGGTTGGCAGCAGTTTTTGAGGCTTTACGTTTCGATGCGAGGGCAGTGCGGGAAAATGTTGATTTCGATTTGCTGGAGGCGGTCTTTTTCGTTTGAGCGGTTGTTTTTTTCTTTTCGTTCTTACTGGTAGTCTTTTTTTTACGTTCTGTGGTTTTTGCCAGATGCGTTTTTTGCACAGCAGAGTGCCGCGCCTGTTGAGAGGCGTTTGCCGCTGGCGTGAAAGAGAGTGATGTAAACAGTAAAGCACAGAGCGTGATCGAGATTTTATTTATCCGCGCCACTGGGCAGTCCCCTGATAAATG
This sequence comes from Enterobacter sp. Lyrl_3, assembly GCF_051948675.1. NCBI lineage: Bacteria > Pseudomonadati > Pseudomonadota > Gammaproteobacteria > Enterobacterales > Enterobacteriaceae > Enterobacter > Enterobacter sp. Lyrl_3. The sequence continues at coordinate 246,278 of NZ_JAYJLI010000002.1, read as the reverse complement.
CAGGTCATCAATAATACCCGCGTGTGATTTACAAAGCCCGTCGATTCTAATCCATAAAAACCCGAGAAGTTAATAGCATTTTTCAATCTAAAAACCTGTTTCGTTAGCAAGTGCAAAAAAATTCATCGATTTGTCGCACAATTGTTCACGCCCTAAGCAAAACCCTGCCTGCCGCAGGGTTAAGCACCATTTACAATGCAACTTTTCGCCACTCGCGATAAAATAGCTATACGTGACAAAAATGTTATTTTCCGATGCCAGTCTGAACCGCTACAATGTCAGACTAATGCCGTAACAGAAGTTAAAGGAAGCAAGACATGAGCACCACTATTGAAAAAATCCAGCGCCAGATCGCTGAAAACCCAATTCTGCTGTATATGAAAGGTTCTCCGAAGCTGCCAAGCTGTGGCTTCTCCGCGCAAGCGGTTCAGGCGCTGTCTGCCTGTGGTGAACGTTTTGCTTACGTTGATATCCTGCAAAACCCGGACATCCGCGCTGAGCTGCCAAAATACGCGAACTGGCCGACGTTCCCGCAGCTGTGGGTCGACGGTGAACTGGTTGGCGGTTGCGATATCCTGATTGAAATGTATCAGCGCGGCGAACTGCAGCAGCTGATCAAAGAGACGGCGGCGAAGTACAAAACCGAAGAGCCGGACGCAGAGTAATTTTCTGCGCAAATAAAAAAGCGACCTTAAGAGGTCGCTTTTTTTTATTCTTCGCTGTCGCCCATCGCCAACGGCCAGCCGCCCAGACGCTTCCAGCGGTTGACTATTTCACAGAACAGCTCTGCGGTGCGCTCCGTATCATACAGCGCGGAGTGCGCCTGCGTGCCGTCAAACTCAATCCCGGCCGTAATACAGGCTTTTGACAAGACCGTTTGTCCCAGTGCCAGGCCACTCAGTGCGGCGGTGTCAAAGGTCACAAACGGGTGGAAGGGGTTACGCTTAAGAGAGGCTCGCTCGGCGGCGGCCATCGTAAAGCTGTGATCGAACGTGGCGTTATGCGCCACCATAATGGCGCGGCTGCAGTTGCTCTCTTTCATGCCTTTACGCACCATTTTGAAAATGGCGTGCAGCGCGTCATATTCGCTCACCGCGCCGCGCAGCGGGTTATGCGGATCGATGCCATTAAACGCCAGCGCCTCTGGCTGCAGGTTTGCGCCTTCAAAGGGCTCAACGTGGAAATGCAGCGTGGTGTCCGGTGTAAGCCAGCCCTCTTCATCCATCTTCAGCGTGATGGCGGCAATTTCAAGCAGCGCATCGGTTTTAGCGTTAAATCCGGCTGTTTCGACATCAATGACAACAGGATAAAAACCACGAAAACGGTCGCACAGACCGGTAAGTTGAGCGTTATCGGACATCAGGGTCTCTTACAAGGGGAAAAAAGCAGAGCGCATTATGGCAAATTTTGGCGTGGGATGCAGTAAAACAACGGGCGCATAGTGCGCCCTGAGGGATCAGTTGCCCAGACCGCGACCGGCGTCTTTGGCTTCAATCAGCTCGATTTTATAACCGTCTGGATCTTCAACAAACGCAATCACGGTGGTGCCGCCTTTTACCGGGCCCGCTTCACGCGTGACGTTGCCACCGTTGCTGCGAATGCGTTCACAGGCTTCTGCCGCGTTGTCCACTTCCAGCGCGATGTGGCCATAGGCCGTGCCCAGCTCATAGCTGTCGACGCCCCAGTTATAGGTCAGCTCGATAACCGCTTCATCCGTTTCCGGGCCGTAACCCACGAATGCCAGCGAGTATTTGTATTCCGGGTTTTCGCTGGTGCGCAGCAGCTTCATACCCAGTACGTTAGTGTAGAAATCGATGGAACGTTGCAGATCGCCAACGCGCAGCATGGTGTGAAGTAGGCGCATAATTTCCTCATTAACCAATGGAGTAGAGTATCTTTTTGAACAGAAACGATGTTTTAGTATAGCGGCGAAAGGCCGCCGCTATCAATGCACAACGGAGAGATTACAGTGTAGGGTAGTCGGTATAGCCTTCCGCGCCGCCGCCGTAGAAGCTTTCCGGGCGCTGTGGATTCAGCGCTGCTTTCTGCTGCAGACGGGCAACCAGGTCCGGGTTGGCAATGTAATCACGACCAAAGGCCACGGCGTCGATCAACCCTTTATTAATCAGATCTTCGGCTTTCTCAGGCGTATAGGCCCCCGCACCGATGATCACCCCGTGGAAACGCTCGCGCACTTTCTGGCGGAAAGCCTCAGAGTAAGGCTGACCACCGGCCCAGTCCGGCTCGGACATGTGCAGATACGCGATACCGCGTTTCGCCAGTTCTTCAATCAGATACAGCGCGTCCGCTTCTTCGTTCGGACCGTTGTCGACGTTCTGGAACGTACCGATTGGGGAGACGCGAATACCAATACGGTCCGGGCTCCACTCCTGACAAACGGCATCAACCACTTCCAGCACCAGACGGGCGCGGTTTTCGACGTTACCGCCGTACTGGTCGGTGCGGTGGTTGGACGACGGTGAAAGGAACTGGTGCAGGAGGTATCCGTGCGCGGAGTGCAGTTCAACCAGATCAAAACCGGCTTCGCGGGCGTTAGCCACCGCCTGACGGAAATCGTTCACGATACCCGAGATCTCATCCAGCTCAAGGGCGCGTGGCGTTGAGGTATCGACGCGGATCGCGTTACCGTTTTCATCGCGCAGGGAAGTGCGGGTATTCGCATTCAGGGCCGACGCGGAAACCGGTGCCTGTCCGCCAGGCTGAATGCTGCTGTGAGATATACGACCGGTGTGCCACAGCTGAACCGCAATGCGACCCTCTTCGGCGTGAACGCCAGCGGTGATTTTCTTCCAGGCGGCAATCTGCTCCGGGCTGTGCAGGCCTGGTGCGCCGGCATATCCCTTCGCCTGTGCGGAAATCTGCGTGGCTTCAGTGATGATGAGGCCAGAGCTGGCGCGCTGACGATAGTATTCACCCATCAGTGGGGTTGGGATATCACCCGGCTCAATGCTGCGCAGACGGGTGAGTGGGGCCATAAACACGCGGTTTGGTGCGGTGACGGCGCCCACTTTCAGTGGGGTGAAAAGTTTTTCAGCTGACATAACGACTCCTGAGTAGACCAGTCGACTAGTAATTAAGTAAATAAAAACGCCTGCTACACGCCAGGCGCAGTAATGCTGCTATTAACATGTGCCAGTGCGCTTTCCAGCGGCACGGCACTGCGGGAAATTTTGGCCTGCAGGTTCGCCCCTAACCAGAGGGAATATAAAACCTGCGCCTGCGTTAACGCCTCACCGGCGAAGGCCAGCGTTTTTTCACGGCGGCCATTCTCAAGCGCCTGCGCCAGCAGGGCGATCACGCCGCTGGCACCTTTATCCATTGCCGCACGCATATCTTCGGAGAGATCGCACACTTCTGCAGAGAGTTTTACCGTCAGGCAACCGCTGATAATGCCCTGCTGACAGAACTGGTTCAGCGTTTCCTGATAGTAGTTGAGAACACGATCCCGATAGTTTCCTTCACCACTGGCGAAATGGGTGGCCAGGCGTTGATGGTAGCTGGCATAGTGCCTCTCCAGCATCGCCACGCCAAACGCCTCTTTGGATCGGAAGTAGTGATAAAACGACCCCTTTGGCACTTCAGCGGTTTTAAGTAACTCGCTTAACCCCATACCGGTAAACCCGCGATGCATGCAAAGCCGCTCGCCGGTCGCCAGTAAATGTTCGCGTGTATCGTGTTCAGTATTTCTGCTCATGGCCAAACTCTAATAGACCGTTCGGTCTATTGCAAGGGCGTTTACTGACGACATGCGTTCAGAATATCCAGTTGCTGCTGATAAACCGTTGATTTCACATCCATCATACCCAGTACGGTAGAGAACAGATTATCCTGCGAAACCGCATTTTTTGCTGCATAGTCGCGCAGGCACTGCGTGTTGATACCAAAGTTTTTCGCGTAGTCCGGTGATAACCAGAACATAAACGGAATGTGCGTTTGTTGCTCTGGCGCCAGCATGTACGGCGTGCCGTGCAGATAAATTCCGCTTTCGCCCAGCGATTCGCCGTGGTCGGAAAGGTAAATCAGCGCGGTGTTCATATTCGCCTGACGTGCCTTCAGCGCATCGATAGTTTTGCTAACCACGCTGTCGGTATACAGAATGGTGTTGTCATAGGTATTCATCAGCGCCTGGTGATCGCAATCCTGAATTTCATTGGTGTCGCAGGTTGGGGTGAATTTGCGGAAATTGTCCGGGTAACGGTGATAGTAAGCCGGGCCGTGGCTGCCCATCAGGTGGATAACCAGTACGGTGTCCTGTTTCAGGCCGTCCAGCACGTTGTCGAGACGGTAGAAGTTCACATCATCAATACAGGACTTGTCTTTGCAGAACTGATCCAGGTTCCACTGGGTCATATCGGTATGGGGTACGCGGTCGCAGGCACCTTTACAGCCGCCGTCATTGTCGCGCCACAGCAGGTTGATTCCCGCGTGTTTGAGCACATCGAGCAACCCTTCCTGGTGATGCGCCAGGTCGGCATCGTATTTGCTGCGCGTCATCCCGGAGAACATGCAGGGAACGGAAACGGCCGTTTCGGTACCGCATGACGTGGCCTGCGGGAAGTTGATGACATCCTGTTTTTTCAGTTCCGGGTTCGTTTCACGGCCGTAACCATTCAGCGAGTAGTTCGCGGCACGTGAGGCCTCACCGACAACCAGCACCAGAACTGTTTTCTTGTTCTGTCCTGCAATCAGCGGGCCTTTATGCGCATCTTCACCTATACGCACCAGCGTTTGGTCACCTTCGAACCAGCGCATTTTGCTGTATTTCATCATGGCGCTGATGTAGTTAGCTGGGGTGACCATCTTAACGATGCTCTTATTGTTGCGAAACAGCGACGCATAATCTTTATAAAACACGGCGGCAACGAGGATGATCACCAGCAGGGCGCCAAGCATGGCGGCAACGCGCATCAGCAGCGCATACCACCATTTTCCGGTCTGAATACGCGTCATCGCCAACACCACGGAAGGAACCAGTCCTGCTATGACAATCCACAGAATCATCTGCGGCGTGACCAGCGCTGTGGCTTCCTGGGAGTTGGTTTCGAACACGTTAACAATCATGTTCTGATCGATAACCGCGCCATAGGTATACATAAAGTACGTTGCCGCGGCACAGCCGACGGTTAAGACGATCAGCAGCGGCTTACGGATAAAGGGGATATTGAGCAGGCTGAAGACAATCACCCAGCCGCAGAACAGCACCAGCGGCACGGACGCGGCAAAAAGGATATCGTGAAGCCTTGCCGGGGCAATAATGGCCCAGCTACGTTGAATAAACAGTGCGTTTATCAGCGTAAAGAAAAGCGCACAACCCAGAGTGAATTTTATATCGTTACACTGTAACTTCTTCGTTAACCACATCGAAAAGAAACCTGTCATCATATTGATGAGGCGAGTATAGAGAGGGAAGATTAGTGAAACCTTAATGCCACAAAACTGTGGTAAAGCCCTTGCACGTGGGGCGTTTAACGTCTTCACTGTAGGTGAGTGTCGGTATTCGGAGGTGAACGTGGCAGAGCAGCTGGAGTTTTTCCCCATCCAGAGCCCGTGCCGGGGGATTTGTCAGGTGGATGAACGCGGTTATTGCCGTGGGTGTATGCGTACCCGCGACGAGCGGTTTAACTGGCAAAATTTCAGCGACACGCAAAAGCAGGAGGTGCTTCGCCTCTGCCGCCAGCGGTTTCTGCGCAAAATACGTGCAAACAAGCCGGGTGAAACCGAAGAACCCCAGCAACCTTCACTGTTTTAACACGCTTATTGCGTATACTCATGACATCACTTCCTTGAGGAAAATGTTATGGTTCAGCGTATTACCCTTGCCCCCCAGGGGCCAGAATTCTCCCGCTTTGTGATGGGTTACTGGCGCCTGATGGACTGGAATATGTCCCCCCTGCAACTGGCGAGCTTCATTGAGGAGCACCTCGATTTAGGGATCACCACCGTCGATCATGCTGACATTTATGGCGGCTATGCGTGTGAAGCGGCGTTCGGAGAAGCCCTCAAGCTGGTTCCGGCGCTGCGTGAGCGGATGGAAATTGTCACCAAATGCGGTATTGCCACGACGGCAAAACCTGAACATACCCTTGGTCATTACATTACCGACAGCGCACACATCATCAAAAGCGCCGAGCAGTCGCTGGTGAACCTGGCGACGGATCATATCGACCTGCTGCTGATCCACCGTCCCGACCCGTTAATGGATGCCGATGAGGTCGCTGAAGCCTTCCTGACGCTGCATCAAAGCGGCAAAGTGCGTCATTTTGGCGTCTCAAACTTTACCCCGGCGCAGTTTGCGCTGCTGCAGTCTCGTCTGCCCTTTACCCTGGCCACCAACCAGGTGGAAATCTCCCCGGTGCATCAGCCATTGTTGCTGGATGGTACGCTCGATCAGCTGCAACAGCTGCGCATCCGTCCTATGGCGTGGTCTTGCCTTGGTGGCGGTCGTCTGTTCAATGACGATGAATTCCAGCCGCTGCGCAATGAGCTGGAAACCATTGCCCGTGAACTGAACGCTGAGAACATCGAACAGGTGGTTTACGCGTGGATCCTGCGTCTGCCGTCGAAACCGCTACCGATTATTGGTTCCGGTAAAATTGAACGCGTGCGTTCTGCCCTGGCGGCTGAAGAGCTGCAGATGAGCCGTCAGCAGTGGTTCCGCATCCGCAAAGCTGCGCTCGGTTACGACGTACCGTAAACCGGTAAAAATGTGACTTTCCGGTGAAATCTTTGCCTCTGGTATACACTTAAGAGGCAAAAAATAACCAGCGGAGGTCATATGAAGCGTTTTGCTCTGGCACTGGTCACGCTGGTTGTTTGCGCAGGGGCGCAGGCAGCCAGCGATGAAGTAGAAATGAATCTCGTCACCTCGCAGGGCGTAGGTCAGTCCATCGGCACAGTGAAAATCACTGAAACCGACAAAGGACTGGAATTTGCGCCCGATCTCAAGGCCCTGCCTCCCGGCGAACATGGTTTTCATGTTCATGCTAAGGGGAGTTGTCAGCCCGCGTTAAAAGAGGGTAAACCCTCGGCAGCAGAGGCGGCAGGCGGCCACCTTGACCCACAACATTCCGGTAAGCATGAGGGCCCGAACGGAATGGGCCATCTGGGCGATCTGCCCGTGCTGGTGGTAAATAATGACGGCAAAGCCACGGATCCGGTTGTTGCGCCACGCCTCAAAAAGCTGGATGAGGTGAAAGGCAAGGCGCTAATGATCCACGTCGGCGGCGACAATATGTCCGATCAGCCGAAACCGCTTGGCGGTGGCGGGGCACGCTATGCCTGCGGGGTGATCTGATCCCCAATCGTCCCCGGCGGTGGCGCTTGTTCCAGCTGCGAGAGGGAACAGTGCAGCCGCCAGATTATCGACGCTAAATCACGCGCGGCGGGCTGATGGTGGTGAGCAAGACTGTCGCAGATCCGCTGCAGTTCAGTCAGCGTCGCTTCCAGCGGGCGTTGCTGAACGCCGCGTTCACTCATCACATCGCGTAGCAGAGAGATGCACACGTCGCGCACCTGCGACAGCGGATCGGAGCGTGTCTCCCATGCGCGAAGTTGCCAGACCACGTGGGAACAGTTCAGCAGGACCACTCCCCAGCGCAGCAGCCAGCGGCGGGAAAGCGAGTCCTGGCTATTATTGAGCTGGCTGACATGGTGGTACACCAGCGATTCATACTCACTTTCACGCAGATGCGGTTTACGGCTGAGCTGATCGACAAACCCCCGACGAAGCTCGCGGATATGGCGTCGGCTTTTACGCGCGTCTGAGCCGGGGCGTAATACGGCAAAAGCCAGCCACGCCAGACCCACGCCCAGGATTTTTGCCAGATTATCATTGAGAAAATCGGCGTAATCATAAACCGGCGGGTTTGTGACTGAGATAAACGAGCCCATAAAGACAATCAACTGACCCCAGAGCCCCGCCAGTTTGGGCATTTGCAGCTTCAGAAGCTGCATCGTGGTTAATAGCGGAAACAGAAACAGCAGGAACTGCCACAGGTCGCTTATCTGCACCATCAGGCCGAACTTGACCACAAAGCTGAACAGCGATAACAACACCAGCGTGCGCAGCAGCAGCGTAAGCGAGTTGAACGGCGAGGCGGCGACGGAGTAGAGCACGCAACTGATGGCGGCCAGCGTGAGCGCGGCGGAGCCAGATTCCCACTGCGTGGTGATACTCCATGCCCCCACCAGCGTCAGGGCGCAAAAGGTTCGAAAACCGCTCCACAGCGCTTCCAGATAGTCAGTGTGTCGCGCCAGCGCCGGGCTACTGGGAACGGCGAATTCCGTTATCGGCGTGGCATTTTCAACGGCCTTGATCCAGCGACTGCTGCGCAGATACAGGCGGCAAAAGTAGTTCAGACGCTGCCAGAAGGCGCGGTGGCGATAATCGTACTCATCTTTCGGTGCAAGCGGGGCGATAATGCGGGCCACCGTGTAGATGTCGGCATCCGGGCGGGCAAGGGCTGCGAGCAACGTTTCAATGATGGCGCGGGTGTTTTCCGGTGGCGTTGACCAGTTGAGTAACATCCGGCGCAGGCTGGAGATCGCACTGGTCATCCGTAGCTGCTGGTGAAGCAGGTAGTTCAGCAGGGTATTCTGGCGGCGAAAACGATAGTGGCTCCAGAAGGCCTGAATGCGTAACAGATTCATGGTCAGGATCTGACCAATCACCTTTTCATGCGCCAGGCGAATCTCATCGTTTGTATCCGGCTGCCAGAGCAGGCTCGCATGTTCCAGCAAGCGGGTATGCATGGTCTTCAGCGCCGTGATAAGCGCGGTGCCGTCGGAGGTGCTGGGCATGATCATCATCATAAACCCGCCGCTCAGAATACCGACAATAACTTCACAGACGCGCGCCTGGGCGATATCCCATAACTCGGTGGTATCGAGAACGTTAACTACCGGAAAGGCAATAATTGCCGCGGTGTAGCCCGCCAGCTGGAAGGCGTAGGCGACGTTGTTGGTAAAGTGGGCGCAGGCCCAGGTGCAGCATCCGAGCCATGCCGCCATGCTCAGTAAAAAAAGCCACGGATCGTTCAGGGTATGGCCTGCAATGATCAGCGCCGCAGTGGCACCGAGCAGGCTGCCCGCGATGCGCCCAAGGCTTTTACTGATCACTCCGCCAACGGTCGGGAAGCTCACGACCGCCGCGGAGGTCATGGCCCAGTAAGGCTCGTCAAGGTTCAGATAGTAGGCGACGGTCAGCGCAAGGCACATGGCAATGCCATTGCGCAGGGCGTAGCGCCACTGAGGGCGCGTTGCTTTCATCCACGGCAGATTTCGCCAGGATAAGGCATTCATCAGGGTGTTCCGATCGAGACAGTACAGGTTGTGCCGGAGACCAGCGTTAACCCCTGCGGTAAGCGGTCAAATTCAACCCGAACCGGCACGCGCTGGGCCAGGCGCACCCAGGGGACATTAGGTTTGATGTCGGGAACCAGGCCAGAATCGGTTTCAACGCTCTGATCGTAAATGGCACGGCCAATGCTGGAAACGTGACCCTGTAACCTTTGCGAGCCGCTATAAAGCGTTATCGTGGCAGGGGCACCTTCCCGAATGTGGCGAAGTTTGGTCTCTTCAAAATAGCCCACGACGTAAAACGAGTGGCTGTCGACCAGCGCGAAAATCGGTTGGCCGGTGGTGGCATAATTACCCACGCGGGCAGAGAGGTTCGTCACCCAGCCATCGACAGGGGCCTGTACCACGGTTTGTGTCAGTTCCCATTGCGCCTGTTTGAGCGTTGCCTCTGCCACATTGACGTTGGCCTGCATCGCCTTGACGTTGATGTTGGCGGTATCCAGGTCTTCGGCAGAGATATAGTTTTGTGATAAATGCCGACGACGCGTGGCTTCGTTGTTCGCTTTCGCCAGTTCAGTCTGGGCCTTAGCCAGCTGCGCCTGGGCGTTTAGGATCGCGATATGGTAAGGGGTGTCGTCAATGCGGAATAAAACATCTCCCTTTTTAACAAACTGGTTATCCTTAACCAGAAGCGCCGTGATACTGCCAGATACCTGCGGGGTGATACTCACCTGTTCAGCGCGAATTTTACCGTCGCGTGTCCAGGGTGACTGCATATAAAAATTCCACAGCCACCAGCCGGCAACCAGGGCCAGAGCCAGGACAAAGAGGGTGGAAAAGTACTTCAGCGTTTTCAGGGGCATAATCACCACACAATCAGCACAGCAAGGCCAAGAGACACGGAGAGGGCGAACAGGGAGAGATCCATCAGCATGGGGTGCCAGATCTCGCCAGAATACATCCAGTCGCGGAGCAGACGATGTGCGACAAGCCAGATCACAAAGCCCACCAGAACGGCTTTAAACAGGGGAGGAAAGTAGACTGATGCACCGAAGATCAGGTCCTGAAGGGGCAGCCCCTCTGAGCGATGAAAAAACGTCACGAGCAGAGATCCTTTGCAGTGAACAGAATGCCGGGATGGCTTGTCTTAATGAGATGGAACATCACTTTTCAGTGTAAGTCATACTTTTAAATTTGATGAATGTCGTAATGCATTTGTTTTGGCAATACAAATGCTGCACACTATTCTAAAATCAGTATAATAACTTAGCAAGCTAATTATAAGGAGATGAAATTGGAATCGCCATTAGGTTCTGATCTGGCAAGGTTGGTACGCGTCTGGCGTGCTCTGATTGACCATCGCCTGAAACCTCTGGAATTGACACAGACGCATTGGGTCACGCTGCACAACATTCATCAGCTGCCGCCCGACCAGTCACAAATTCAACTGGCAAAGGCGATTGGTATTGAGCAGCCGTCGCTGGTGCGTACGCTTGACCAACTGGAAGAGAAGGGGCTGATCTCCCGACAAACCTGTGCCAGCGACCGTCGCGCCAAGCGAATTAAACTCACTGAGAAAGCGGCTCCCATTATCACTGAAATGGAAGCAGTGATTACCAAAACGCGCGGTGAGATCCTGTCCGGGGTTTCCCCTGCGGAGCTTGAAATGCTCATCAGTCTGATTGGACGCCTTGAGCAGAACATTCACGACCTGCAGGCACGCGACGCCTGACCTTATCAGGCCTTGCATTCGCAAGGCCTTTTATCATCTGGAGACGATCACCCGGTTGCGACCCGTCTCTTTCGCCTCATACATCGCTTTATCAGCCTTTTCCACACACTCTTCAGCCGTCGTCTCCACGGACGTTGCCGTAAAGACGCCCATGCTGATGGTAATGGGCTCCGGAAGCTGTCCCCCGCTGCTGGTCTTATCAAAGCTGCTCAGCTTCAGGCGGATGCGTTCCGCCACCTGGTACGCGGCTGCTGAAGGGGTGTTGGTTAACATCAACACAAATTCCTCACCGCCAATACGTGCGGCAATATCCTGAGGCCGTACGGAATCCATCAGCAGATGCGCCACAAACTGCAACACTTTGTCGCCCTGCAGATGGCCGTAGCAGTCGTTGATGCGCTTGAAGCGGTCGAGATCGCTGACAATAACCGAAACCGGACGGCTGGCTTTACATGCACCGAGTGCCTGGTTTAGCGAGTCGTAAAAATAGCTGCGATTGTAGAGGCGGGTCAGAGGATCGCGAATCGAGTTTTGATACGACTGTTGATATTTCAAATGCGAGTCGCGATAGAGTCTAAAGACATCATAAAGCAGAACAAAAATAATCAATAACGTCGCAACAGTTTCAAATAAGCGCGCTCGATACCAGGAAATATCCTCCGCGTGTCCGCCTGCTAATAGCATCGCGAGCGTCACGATATAACAGACACATAAAAAATTACCGCCCACCCAAAAAATATTGCGTACGCGGGTAATAACCATTAGCGTTGCTAATGTCACCACCCAAAGAATAATCAAGACGATATTTATTGCATGGCTCCAGAGAACCATAAATTGATGGGTTTCATTATCCACCAGGTCTAACGACATTAATGATGAGTGGCTGGAGCTAAGCCAGGCCAACAGCACCATGCCCACCATAAACAGAAATGTACCGGCAACAATGGCGATATGCGCCGCACGTGAAAGCGGATTATCCCTGACGATATACAGCAGGGCCGACGCAATCATCAGCACCGCCATTAACAGATGGCGGTACATAAAGAAGATCATCGTATCGTTATAGTCCACGACGTTGAGCTGGTAGAGATCAAGCCAGGCCGGGAAACTGGTAAGCGTACCCACCATCAGTATGGCCGAACCGGCAAAGGCAAAAGCGATAGCAATCAGGTACAACCGTCTTCTGTCACACCAGTATTTCATGGCCATAAAGCAGGCAATAAACAGATGGAATACCAGTAAAAAAATGGTGAGTGTAGGGAATAAAAGCGGTGAGAAAGAGGGAACCCATTCGACCAGTTTTAAAAATAAAATTTGTAATATTCCAATGACGACAATGCACCCTAAACAGAATGGAATATAGGGTTTTTTCACGTACCGGGAGATCGCAAGCATAAGTATGTTTCAACGAAAATAATAAATAAAAAGTTAATTGAGATTAGCGTAATGCAAAAGAGAGGAGAATACTTTGCGCAGGAACAAGATACGGCGTGGTTAATTATTCATTGCCTGAATAAATTTTGTAAAACTATTTATTATAATGATGCTATTTGTAAAAGGATGCGGCCTGGCAGCCACATCCTTTTTATGAATTAACGCGGAGAAACGGTAACCTGGCTACCGTTGCTTGCCAGCACGACGCGCTGACCGGCAGAGAAGCGGGTGCTGCCCTGTTTCTGCACAACCATAATGGTGCTGCCGTCGTCTTTACGGATTTCCAGCTCTACGCCCTGGGTTTTATTCATCGCACCCTGAACGCCCTGGCCTGCTACGCCACCCGCAACGGCACCTGCCGCAGTCGCCAGAGAACGGCCTGTACCACCGCCTACGGTGTTACCCAGGAAGCCACCCAGAACCGCACCGCCGATGGCACCCATGACGTTGTTCTCGTCACCACCCTGAATTTGAACAGGACGTGCGTTAACAATCGTACCGTAAGTCACGTTCTGAACCTGTTTCGCTTCAGAAGCGCTATAAACGTCGCCAGAAAGTGAACTGTCATTCACACAGCCAGCCAGAGTTAAACCAATCAGCGAAACGCCCAGTACACGTAAAATCATTTGAATCTCCTGTTCACCAAAAACGCCCAATCCGGGCATCCGTTATGGCTAAATTATATGGCATAAAGGGCCATCGTTCATATCTTTGCACTAACAATCGGAAAATTGTACTTGAATTTGACTTAACGAGAGATAAACAAAATTTCGACGCGTTACCTCACTGAGAGTGTTAAAAAATATTATCGCCTGATGGCAAAGCGGGGCTGTTTATGGTTGAGTGGTTATCCTTAGCCCACGCAACGTAAGGAAAGCGCATGAAATCGGGTCGCTATATTGGTGTGATGTCTGGCACCAGTCTGGATGGGGTAGATGTCGTTCTGGCCGCCATAGACGAAAACATGGTGGCACAACAGGCAAGTCTGACCTGGCCTATCCCTGTTTCGCTGAAAGAGGAGATCCTGAGCATCTGCCAGGGGCAACAGCTGACGCTTTCGCAGCTTGGACAGCTTGATGTCAGGCTGGGGGCGCTGTTTGCCGATGCGGTGCTGGCGCTGATGCATAAAGAGAATCTCCGGCCGCAGGATGTGGTCGCGATTGGCTGTCACGGGCAGACCGTCTGGCACGAACCCACTGGCGATGCGCCGCATACCATGCAAATTGGCGATAATAATCAGATTGTGGCAAAAACGGGCGTCACGGTCGTGGGTGATTTCCGGCGTCGCGACATCGCGCTGGGCGGGCAGGGTGCGCCGCTGGTGCCGGCCTTCCACCAGGCGTTGCTGGGGCACCCGTCAGAGCGCCGTATGGTGCTTAACATTGGCGGTATTGCCAACCTGTCGATGCTGATCCCGGGCCAGCCGGTACGGGGATATGATACTGGCCCGGGTAACATGCTGATGGATGCCTGGATCTGGCGTCAGTGCGGTAAACCGTATGATAAAGACGCGGAGTGGGCGAGCGAAGGCAAAGTCATTATCCCGCTGCTGCAGTCCATGCTTAGCGATCCCTGGTTTGCCCTGCCGGCACCAAAAAGCACGGGGCGCGAGTACTTTAACTATGGCTGGCTTGAACGTCAGCTGGCTCAGTTCCCGGCGCTGGCACCGCAGGATGTTCAGGCGACGCTGGCCGAGCTCACGGCGGTCTCCATATCAGAACAGGTACTTTTGAGCGGTGGCTGCGAACGTCTGCTGGTCTGCGGGGGCGGAAGCCGCAACCCGCTGGTGATGGCGCGCCTTGCCGGGTTGTTGCCGGGCACCGAAGTGACAACCACCGATGAAGCAGGCATCAGCGGAGACGACATGGAAGCGCTGGCCTTCGCCTGGCTTGCCTGGCGTACCGTTGCCGGGCTACCGGGGAATTTGCCCTCAGTCACCGGCGCACGCGAAGCCAGCGTTCTCGGTGCCATTTTCCCGGCCAATCCCCGCCATAATCAGAGTTAACTGAAATTCAGCGCAGCGCGTCGCCGGTAAAATAAAAGGGAACAGGAGGGCCCGTTAGCCCTCCAGGACCAGGATAGTCTTCGGAATACGCTCATGAAAAAACTTCTTCTTATTGCTGTACCTGTCTTGCTGTCAGGCTGCAGCGTCTATAACCAGCTCGTTGAGCGCATGCAGACCGACACGCTGGAATATCGCTGTGATGAAAAGCCGCTGACCGTCAAGCTTAATAACCCACGCCAGGAAGCCAGCTTTGTCTATGACAATAAATTGCTGACGCTCAAGCAGGGGATCTCCGCCTCCGGCGCGCGCTACAGCGACGGTATTTACGTCTTCTGGTCGAAAGGTGACAGCGCCACCGTCTACAAACGAGACCGCATCGTGCTGAACAATTGCCAGCTCGAAAATCCGAAGCGTTGAGATTTTCACAGGGGCGGCGCACAATAGCGCCACCCAATCTCAACGTCACCTAATGCCATGTCTGATAACGACGAACTGCAGCAAATAGCGCATCTGCGCCGTGAATACACCAAAGGCGGCCTGCGTCGCCAGGATCTTCCCGCTGAACCTCTGGTGCTTTTTGAACGCTGGCTGAAACAGGCCTGTGAAGCAAAACTGGCCGACCCAACGGCCATGGTGGTTGCCACGGTGGACGAAAATGGTCAACCGTATCAACGTATCGTGCTGCTTAAGCATTATGACGAGAAAGGGCTGGTGTTTTACACCAACCTGGGCAGCCGCAAAGCACACCATTTAGAGAACAATCCCCGAATCAGTCTCCTGTTCCCCTGGCATATGCTGGAACGCCAGGTCATGGTCACAGGCAAAGCGGAGCGCCTTTCCACACTGGAAGTGGTGAAGTACTTCCACAGCCGCCCGCGTGACAGCCAGATTGGCGCCTGGGTCTCAAAACAGTCCAGCCGAATTTCTGCCCGCGGCGTGCTGGAAAGCAAATTCCTTGAACTCAAGCAGAAATTCCAGCAGGGCGAAATTCCACTGCCCAGCTTCTGGGGCGGTTTCCGCATCCCGATCGAGCAGATTGAGTTCTGGCAGGGGGGCGAACATCGCCTGCACGACCGCTTTTTATACCAGCGCGACAACGGCGGCTGGAAAATCGACAGGCTGGCACCGTAATCCCCGAAATTTGTTGATTTAAGCGCTAGCGCACGCCGCGCTTGCGCTTTATTCTATGGTCCTTTCGCATCAGGCGAAAAGTCGTGTACCGGCAAAGGTGCAGTCGTTTATACATGGAGAATTTGATGGCAAGCAGTAACTTGATTAAACAATTGCAAGAGCGGGGCCTTGTGGCCCAGGTGACGGACGAGGAAGCGTTAGCAGAGCGACTGGCGCAAGGCCCGATCGCGCTCTATTGCGGCTTTGATCCCACCGCTGACAGCTTGCATTTGGGGCATCTTGTTCCATTGTTATGCCTGAAACGCTTCCAGATGGCAGGCCATAAGCCTGTGGCCCTGGTGGGCGGCGCGACCGGTCTGATCGGCGACCCAAGCTTTAAAGCTGCTGAGCGTAAACTGAACACCGAAGACACCGTGCAGGAGTGGGTGGATAAGATCCGCAAACAGGTTGCACCGTTCCTCGACTTCAACTGTGGTGATAACGCCGCGATTGCCGCCAATAACTACGACTGGTTTGGCAGCATGAACGTGCTGACCTTCCTGCGTGACATCGGCAAGCACTTCTCTGTTAACCAGATGATTAACAAAGAAGCGGTGAAACAGCGCCTGAACCGTGACGATCAGGGTATCTCCTTTACTGAATTCTCTTATAACCTGCTACAGGGCTACGACTTCGCCTGTCTGAACAAACTGCACGGCGTCTGCCTGCAGATTGGCGGTTCTGACCAGTGGGGTAACATTACTTCCGGTATCGATCTGACCCGTCGCCTGCATCAAAACCAGGTATTTGGTCTGACCGTTCCGCTGATCACCAAAGCCGACGGGACTAAATTCGGTAAAACCGAAGGCGGTGCGGTATGGCTCGATCCGAAGAAAACCAGCCCGTACAAATTCTATCAATTCTGGATCAACACCGCGGATGCCGATGTTTACCGCTTCCTGAAGTTCTTCACCTTCATGGACATTGAAACCATCAACGCCCTGGAAGAAGAAGATAAAAACAGCGGTAAAGCACCACGCGCGCAGTATGTGCTGGCGGATGAAGTGACCAAACTGGTTCACGGTGAAGAAGGTCTGGCTGCGGCGAAACGCATTACCGCAAGCCTGTTCAACGGTACGCTGAGCGATTTGAGCGAAGCTGACTTCGAGCAGCTGGCGCAGGATGGCGTACCGATGGTTGAGATGGAGAAAGGGGCTGACCTGATGCAGGCGCTGGTGGACTCAGAGCTGCAGCCGTCTCGCGGGCAGGCGCGTAAAACCATTGCGTCTAACGCCATCACCATCAACGGTGAAAAACAGGCTGACCCGGAATACACCTTCGCCGATAGCGATCGCCTGTATGGCCGCTACACGCTGCTGCGTCGCGGCAAGAAAAATTACTGTCTGGTCTGCTGGAAATAAATAAAAGTCTCCAGGGGCGTGGGAAACCACGCCCTTTTTGTTTTTTCAGGGTTTGGTAAGCATAAAATGAAGAACATCCTCGCCATTCAGTCCCACGTTGTTTTTGGACATGCTGGCAATAGCGCGGCGGAATTCCCGATGCGCCGCCTCGGGGCTAACGTCTGGCCCCTCAATACCGTACAGTTCTCAAACCATACACAATACGGCAAATGGACCGGCTGCGTGATGCCGCCTTCGCATCTCACGGAGATCGTGCAGGGCATTGCCGATATCGACCAGCTCAAACGCTGTGACGCGGTTCTGAGTGGTTACCTGGGCTCCGCAGAGCAGGGGGAGCATATCCTCGGCATCGTTCGCCAGGTGAAAGCAGCCAATCCCGCAGCAAAATACTTCTGCGATCCGGTGATGGGTCATCCGGAAAAAGGCTGCATTGTGGCGCCTGGCGTGGCTGAATTCCATGTTCGCCATGCGTTACCTGCCAGCGATATCATCGCGCCCAACCTGATTGAGCTGGAGATCCTTTGCGAGCATCCGGTTAACAGCGTCGCAGAGGCGGTAAGCGCGTCTCGTGAACTGATAGCCCAGGGGCCTGAGATTGTGCTGGTGAAACATCTCGCCCGTGCAGGGCTGAGCAGAGACCGCTTTGAGATGCTGCTGGTGACCAAAGACGAAGCCTGGCACATCAGCCGTCCGCTGGTAGATTTTGGCCTGCGTCAGCCAGTGGGCGTGGGAGATGTGACCAGCGGATTGTTGCTGGTGAAACTGCTACAGGGTGCGACGCTGCGCGAAGCGCTTGAGCATGTGACTGCAGCGGTGTACGAAATTATGATTGCGACGAAAGAGATGCAGGAATATGAACTGCAGGTGGTCGCGGCACAGGATCGTATTGCGCAGCCGGAGCACTATTTCAGCGCAACACAGCTCTAAACTATGCCGGGTGGCGCTGCGCTTACCCGGCCTACAAATCCCGTAGGCCCGTGCAAGCGAAGCGCCGCCGGGCAATAACGACCCGGTTAATTCAATCCTTCCGCTTTCAGCGCCGCGGCCACCGCAGGGCGCTCCGCCATACGCGTCATATATGCTGCGATATGGTCTAACCCGTCCAGATTCAGCTTAACCGCACGCGCCCAGCGCAGCACGGTAAAGAGATACGCATCGGCAATGGTGAAGCGTGCCCCGCAGATGTACTGATCGTCCTTCAATGACTCATTGACGTACTGCAGCTTTTTCTCCAGCAGGGCGCGAACGGTCGGTTTGTACTCTTCCGGCGTGTCCGGGCGGAACAGTGGCGTAAATCCTTTATGCAGTTCGGTTGCAATGTAGTTCAGCCACTCGAGCGTTTTATAACGTGAAACCGTACTTACCGGAGCCAGCAGCTGGCGATCGGGCACGCTGTCTGCCAGGTACTGCATAATGGCGACGCCTTCTGTCAGCAGGGTACCGTCATCCAGAAGCAGGGTCGGAACTTGTCCCTTCGGGTTAATCGCAAAAAAATCGTCGCCGTTTTCCAGACGCTTTTTCATCAGGTCAACGCCGTCCAGCGTGAAATCTTTGCCGCTCTCGCGCAGGGTAATATGGGAAGCAAGAGAGCACGCGCCCGGTTTGTAGAACAGTTTCATCGGTAACTCCTTTTTGCTGAGGTTTCAGCTATGTTAGTGCGCAAGCAAACAAAAAAAAAGCCGCTAATAAATTAGCGGCTCATCGTTTCTCAATAACGTTACGCGGTAGCGGTTTCGGTCGCTTTCGTCGCTTTGTCGTCGTCCTGAGTCATACGGTTCAGCTTCGGTGCCGTCAGCAGCATCAGAGCCGCGATAACCGCCGTTGCGATACCAATCTGCAGGAAGACGGTGCCGTACACATTCAGTGAAACCAGCGGGTCAGTCACGTTCTCAGGCACCGCCATCAGGTTTGCGATTTTACCTGCGATGATGGCTGCACCGGCAGTGGTCAGGAACCAGCTACCCATGATGAAGCCCATCAGACGCTGTGGCACCAGCTGTGCAACCATCGCCAGACCCAGACCGGAGATCATCAGTTCACCGATAGACTGCAGGGCATAGCTCAGGATCAGCCAGTTAACGGAGACGATACCGGCGTCAGTCGCAAATTTGGTACCCAGTGGCAGCACCAGGAACGCACCAGAGCACAGCACCATACCGATGGCGAACTTGTGCGGCATGGGCAGACGGTCACCCATCTTGTTATAGATAGCCGCCAGAATTGGGCTACCAATCATGATCCAGAACGGGTTCAGCGCCTGATACTGCTCCGGCTCGAACGCGATACCCAGGATGGAGTGCTCAACGTTGCGAATAGCGAAGAAGTTCAGCGAGGTTGGCATCTGGCTGTAGAGCACGAAGAAGATAATCGCTTCCAGCATCAGAATGAAAGCCACAATCATCTTGCGACGGGCCGCACCCTGCATCGCGAAGGCTTCTTTCGCGAAGATGATGACGATACCCAGTGCCACCACGCCCAGAACGGCACGTGCAACACCCTGGTTATGCAGCAACCAGGTGGCGATGGCCGCGAGGATAACAACGCCCACGATGGTGGCCAGCAGTTTGCCCATGTGCACCGGTTCGAAATCAGGTTTTGAACCGTAGTCCTTAACCCAGCTACGGCAGAACAGGAAGTTCACAACGGTAATCAGCATACCGACAAAGCTCAGCGCAAACGCCACGCTCCAGCCGAATTTTGCGGCGAGCCATGGGGTTGCCAGCATGGAGAAGAATGAACCAATGTTGATGGACATGTAGTACATGGTGAATGCACCGTCCAGACGTGGGTCATCTTTGCTGTAGCAGGTAGAGAGCAGGGATGACGGGTTCGCTTTGAACAATCCGTTACCAACGGCGATGGTTGCCATACCCATATAGACTACGGCTGCGTCATGACCAGACCAGGCAACCAGACCATAGCCGATTGCCAGAACAATGGCGCCCAGCATAATGACACGCTTCGTACCCAGAACTTTATCACCAAGCCAGCCGCCAATCGCGACCAGACCGTAAACGAGGGCACTGAATGAAGAGAACAGCGTGATGGAATCGGCTTCGGACATACCCAGCTGTTTTACCAGGTAAACCGCCATGATCCCTTGCAAGCCGTAATAACCAAAACGCTCCCATAACTCGATAGAGAAGATGAGATAGAACGCTTTTGGCTGTTTAAAAGCGTTCAAACTCACGCTTTCATCTGTTGGTTTATTGTTTGCAGTTGACACATATACCTCTTTTTTTACATCCCATATTAACGGGGGTGTTCATAGCGTGATGGTCGGAGTCCATCCGCTTTATAGTTATATTGGGAGGAGAAACGGCGGGTAATGTTCACTATCCTGACCCGTCTGGCAATACGTTTGTAATAATCTGTTACATATAACTGAGCCGCTATAATCCTCGGTTTCTGCAAATGTTATTCAGCGTTAAATTTCACACAATGGGTTTTGTTGGTTTTTTTGACTGCGAAAAACCGGCGGAGAGGGTTGTGTGGCGATATGTTCTGCTATTTACCGTTAAATGCAGTCATATAGCCCATATTCTGAAAAATGAGTGGTCTTATCTGCGGCCATTGAAGGATTACATCTTGTCTGGCAAAGGGTTTAGGTGGGGTCTGACAACAAAAAATCAACATGAAGTTATCAGAGTGATCTCGATCACAAATGTATAGAAATTTTCGGTAGTGAAAAAACTATTAACCTGTTTGAGCGTTAAATGACCGAACAATTGACAGGGCGTAAGAGAACATAAGCGGACAACTTGCGGCCTAAAGGAAGGTTTTTAGTTAAGCCTTCCTTTAGTAAGGTCTTGATGATGCGAAAGTAAATAAATAGCGCCGTTCAGGGATACACTTTTTCTTTATATTCGCAGAGATCTTCAATGATACATGAGCCGCAGCGAGGCTTTCTGGCAATACAGGTATAACGGCCATGCAGGATAAGCCAGTGATGACAGTCGACTTTGAATTCAGCGGGAACCACTTTTAACAGCTTCTCCTCCACCTGTTCGACATTTTTACCCGGAGCGAAGTTGGTTCGGTTAGCGACACGGAAAATATGGGTATCAACCGCGATGGTCGGCCAGCCAAACGCGGTGTTAAGTACCACATTCGCCGTTTTACGTCCCACACCCGGCAACGCTTCCAGCGCCTCGCGATCTTCCGGCACTTCACCACCGTGACGCTCCAGCAAAATGCGGCAGGTCTTAATGACGTTCTCCGCTTTGCTGTTAAACAGCCCGATGGTTTTGATATAAGACTTCACCCCTTCCACGCCCAGCTCCAGCATGGCTTTCGGGGTATTGGCCACCGGATAGAGCAGGGCGGTGGCCTTATTCACGCTCACGTCAGTGGCCTGAGCCGAAAGCAGCACTGCGATCAGCAGCTCAAACGGCGAAGTGAAATTCAGCTCAGTCGTCGGGTGCGGGTTTGCGTCCCGAAGACGGGTGAGGATCGCAATGCGCTTTTCTTTGTTCATGAGGCTTTCCCGGGTATCCCTTCCTGCACGCTGCGCTCAGCCGCGCGGCGCTTACGTTTTTCATCAATCAGGTATTTTATCGCCAGCATCATGCCAAGGCCAATAAACGCACCCGGTGGCAGCATAGCCAGCAGGAACGGCGTATCCGTATGAAACACCTCGATGCGTAAAACTTTAGCCCAGCTTCCCAGCAGCGCGTCTGCGCCGTCGAAGAGGGTACCGTTGCCAAGAATTTCACGCAGTGAGCCCAGAACGAACATCGCGCAGGTGGCTCCCATTCCGATGGAGAAACCATCCAGGGCCGACATCGCCGGGGTGTTCTTCACGGCAAAGGCTTCTGCACGCCCCACCACGATACAGTTGGTAACGATCAGCGGAATAAAAATCCCCAGGGACTGATACAGACCGAACGCGTAGGCGTTAATCAGCATCTGAACGACGCTCACCACTGACGCGATGATCATGACGTAAATCGGAATACGGATTTCCGACGGCGTCCAGCGGCGCAGGGTGGAAATGGAGAGGTTGGTCAGGGTCAGCACCAGCGTGGTGGCAAGCCCCAGCCCCAATGCGTTGGTAGCGGTGGATGTCACCGCCAGCAGCGGGCACAATCCCAGCAGCTGTACCAGTGCGGAGTTGTTCTTCCACAACCCCTGGACAATGACCTCTTTAACCTGGCTCATGCTCACTCCTCACAGACCGGAAGATTGTTAATCTGCGCAGGCAGCGTTTCTGCATACAACCCGGCACGTTTTACGGCATTCACGACGGCACGCGGCGTAATAGTGGCCCCGGTGAACTGGTCAAACTCGCCGCCATCTTTCTTGACGGCAAATGCCGTGTCCGCTTCGCCGTGGATAACCTTACCGGCAAAATGCAAAATCCAGTCGCTCAGGCGTGTCTCAATTTTATCCCCAAGGCCCGGCGTTTCGTGGTGTTGAGTCACGCGGGTACCCAACACGGTACCGGAAAAATCGGTACCCACAAGTAGCTGAATGGCACCGGAATACCCGTCTGGTGCCGTGGCCTCCATCACCACGCCCACCGCGTTATCGCCTTTACGGGCGATATAGAGACGATGCGGGCCTTTACCTAACTGCGGCGCCTGTACCACGTAACAGCTTTTCTGCAGGTCATTATCGTAGAAATCAGACGGCATCACCTGATCGAACAGCGCGCGTTGCTGCTTCGCGGCCTGTTCATCAATGGTCGTTTTGGTCAGTTCGTTCACCAGTGCCGTCATCCCGGTGAGGACAGCAGCGAAAATGGCCAGCGTGACGCCATGTTTTTGCATTGTTTTCAGCATCGCGAAACCCTTACCGATGGCCGTACACGCGCGGGCGCGTGTAGTAGTCAATGAGCGGAACGGTGATGTTGGCAAGCAGGACGGCGAACGCTACGCCATCCGGGTATCCGCCGAAACTGCGGATCAGCCACACCAGCAGACCGGCCAGCGCACCGAAGATCAGACGACCGCGATTGGTGGTCGAGGCGGTCACCGGATCGGTCAGAATAAAGAACGCGCCCAGCATGGTGGCACCAGAGAGCAGATGCATCTGCGGGCTCGCCAGGGATTCAGGGGAGAAGAGCCAGCCCAGCGTGGAGCAGACCGCGAGCGTGATCAGGAAGCTCACCGGAATATGCCAGCGGATCGCTTTCTGCTGCAGCAGGAACAGGCCGCCCAACAGATATGCCAGGTTAACCCACTGCCAGCCTGCACCGGCCAGCACGCCGCTGTAGATGGCTGATTGCATGATCTGCTCAACGCTGTGCCCGGCACGCAGGGACGTTTTAAACGTATCGAGCGGTGTGGCCTGGCTGACACCATCCACGCCCATACGCAACGCATTCATATCGGCCCCGGACGCTGTATGGCCGGTAAAGATCACCTGAAGGGCATCCGTAAAACCCGGCACCGTGGCGGCGATATCGTGCGGCGGCAGCCAACTGGTCATTTGTACCGGGAAGGAGATAAGCAGTACCACGTAGCCGACCATCGCCGGGTTAAAGGGGTTGTGGCCCAGCCCACCGTACAGTTGTTTGGCAATAATCACCGCAAACACCGTACCGAGCACGATCATCCACCACGGCGCAAACGGCGGAATACTGATGGCCAAAAGCAGGCCCGTCAGCAGAGCGGAGTTATCGCTGAGAATACGGGAGATGTTCATCTTACGCAGCTTCAGCACCAGCGCTTCGGCCGCTACGGCGCTGGCACAGCCCAGTGCTAACTGGAACAGGGTTCCCCAGCCGAAAAACCAGAACTGAACGGCAATACCCGGCAGTGCAGCCAGGCAGACCAGCATCATAATGCGCGACGTCTGGCGCTGGTTATGGGTGTAAGGGGAACTTGCGATTCTGAAAACCATTTAATCCTCGTTAACTGCTTGCTGTGCGGCTTTCTTCGCCTGAACGCGTGCAATCGCGGCGGCGACGGCGGCTTTGCGTGGATCGTCGTTCGCGGCAGGCTGTTGTACTTCCTGCTGAGCCGCTTTCCGTGCTTTGGCGCGGGCGATGGCCGCTTCGACAGCGGCTTTGCGCGGGTCGACTGGCGCCTCTTCTGCAGCTGGTTGTTGTTGCTGCGCTGCTTTCCGCGCTTTGGCGCGGGCGATGGCCGCTTCGACAGCCGCTTTACGCGGATCGACCGGCGCCTCTTCTGTGGCCGGTTGCGGTTGCTGCGCCGCTTTACGCGCTTTAGCGCGGGCTATCGCGGCTTCAACGGCGGCTTTGCGCGGGTCTGTGGCCTCTTGCTCAACGACTACCTGCTGCTCTCCCGCTTTCCGTGCTTTGGCGCGGGCGATGGCCGCTTCAACGGCCGCTTTACGCGGATCGACACGGGTTTCTTCCGGTTGCCCAGTTTGCGCTTTTTCCGCCTGACGCGCGCGCGCCGCGGCCTTACGCGCTTCACGTGCGGCAATGGCTTCGCTGTTATCTGGCTTCTCACCGGCGGAGATCACCACAGGTTGCGCTGCGGTCGCTTTTTTCTCGCGCACGCGAGCCAGCGCCGCGTTAATGGCATCCTGATCTTTCTCGCCTGGCTGAACGGCAGCCTGCTTATGACGCTCCTGACGGGCCAGTTTTTCACGCTCCAGACGAGCCTGGCGGGCTTCAAAGCGGGCTTTCGCTTCGGCAGCGCGTTTTTCTTCCATCGAGATGGCATAAATCTCGGCCTTCTCCTGACGGAAGTACTGCACCAGCGGAATGTTGCTAGGGCAGACCCAGGCGCACGCGCCGCATTCGATGCAGTCAGCCAGATTATGCGCTTGCGCTTTATCGTGCAGCTGACCTTTGCTGTACCAGTACAACTGCTGTGGAAGCAGATCGGCCGGGCAGGCATCGGCGCAGGCGCTGCAGCGGATACAGCCTTTCTCTTCCTGCTCTTCACCCATTTCGGTGGGGGAGGGGGCGAGCAGGCAGTTAGTGATTTTTACGACCGGAACGTCCAGCCACGGCAGGGTAAAGCCCATCAATGGACCGCCCATGATCACCATCTGATCGCTGCCGGGACAGAATCCGGCCTGCTCCAGAAGATGACGAACCGGCGTGCCCAGACGCGCCCAGACGTTCCCCGGACGAGACACTGACTCGCCCGTCAGCGTCACCACGCGTTCGGTCAGGGGTTCACCGTCAATCACCGCGCGTTTCACGGCGTAGGCGGTACCCACGTTTTGCATCAGCACGCCAATATCCGACGAGCGGCCGCCGTGGGGAACCTGTTTTCCGGTGAGTATTTGCGTCAGTTGTTTTGCCCCGCCCGACGGGTACTTGGTCGGAATGACGCGCAGGCTGATATCGTGGCTACCGGCGAGCACCGCGCGCAGCATGGAAATGGCCTGCGGTTTGTTATCCTCAATGCCAATCAGCACTTCACGAGGCTGCAGCACATGGGCGAGGATACGGATCCCCTCCACGACCTGCGCGGCGCAGTCCTGCATCAGGCGGTCATCGGCGGTGATATAGGGTTCGCATTCGGCGGCGTTGATAATCAGGGTCTGAATTTTATCGCCGCCACCGCGCAGTTTGACGCCGGTCGGGAACCCTGCGCCACCCAGCCCGGCAACGCCGAACTGATGAATACGGTCGATAAGCGCTTCCCGGCTGCGGGCGCGGTAGTCGCTCCAGCCATCACGCTCGATCCAGCGGTCTTCGCCGTCGGCTTCAATAATGACGCTCAGTTCGGAGAGGGCTGACGGATGTGCAACGGTGTGAGGGGTAATCGCCACCACTTTACCGGATGTCGGGGCGTGGATCGGCAGCATACGCCCACGACCAAAGGTCAATGGCTGGCCGCGAAGGACGGTATCGCCTTCTTTAACGCACAACTCACCCTCAGCGCCAATGTGCTGCTTCAGCGGCATGACGAAACGGGTCGCCAGCGGAATTTGACGCAGCGGCGTGCCGCTGGACTGGGTTTTCATCTCTGGCGGATGGATCCCGCCGTCAAAGTCCCAAATCTTCTCTTTTCTGAAAGCAGAAAATAACTTAAGCATGTTGTTCCACAGGAATATTGCGAACCGGAATGGTTTGAAGATCCCACTTCCAGCTTTCGGTAGTCGTTTCAACCGGGCGCAACTCAATACATTGCGTCGGGCAGGGGGCCACGCAGAGGTTACAGCCGGTGCACAGATCCGCCACAACGGTGTGCATGGCGCGGGTGGCGCCAACAATGGCGTCGACAGGGCATGCCTGAATACACTTGGTGCAGCCAATGCAGTTCGCTTCGTCAATCACCGCGAGGGCACGCACGGGCTCCTGCACCTGCGCATCGCCATCAATGGGCTGTGGGTCGACGTTTAGCAGCGCTGCAATTTTCAGCATTACCGCTTCGCCACCTGGCGCACAGCGGTTGATTTTCTCACCCTGAATACCCACGGCTTCTGCATAGGGACGACAGCCAGGATAGCCGCACTGCCCACACTGGCTTTGCGGTAAAAGCTCATCGATTTTTTCAACAACAGGATCGTCCTCTACCGCGAATCGGCGGGAGGCGTAACCCAGAATCAGGCCAAACACCAACCCCAGCACGCTGATGGAGGCGATGGCAATCCAGATGGTATTCATTACAACTTCACCAGACCACTAAAGCCCATAAAGGCCAGAGACATTAAACCTGCGGTCACCAGCGCAATCGCGTTTCCGCGAAAGGGCGCAGGGATATCCGCTGCGGCGAGGCGCTCACGAATAGAGGCAAACAGCACCATCACCAGCGAGAAACCGACGGCGGCAGAAAAACCGTACAGCGCCGACTGCATGAAATTATGCCCGAGATTAATGTTCAACAGCGCTACGCCAAGAACGGCACAGTTGGTGGTGATCAACGGCAGAAAGATACCCAGCAGGCGATAGAGCGCCGGGCTGGTTTTACGCACCACCATTTCGGTAAATTGCACCACTACGGCAATGACCAGAATAAAGGCCAGCGTACGGAGATAGACTAAACCCAGCGGGATGAGGATCCAGGTATCAATCAACCAGGCGCAGATGGACGCCATCGTCATCACGAAGGTGGTTGCCAGCCCCATGCCCATTGCCGTTTCCAGCTTTTTGGACACGCCCATAAACGGACACAGGCCAAGGAACTTCACCAGAACGAAGTTGTTAACCAGCACTGTGCCGACAAAGAGCAGTAAGTAATCGGTCATTATTCAGCCTGAAATAAAAAAGCCGCCTATTATCGGATAAACCACAACAGGCGACAACAGGTTATCTGTAAGGTTATTACGGATTCACGAAGGTGTTCTTCACCCGCGTCGAACGCTTGAAATAGGGCACCAGAAGCGCCGCCGCCAGTAACGGGAAAAGCAGCTGACGAACGGCCAGCGCGTCCGAAACCGGTGAAAAAGCAAAGGCTTTCACCGCCAGCAGTACGGAAACGAGCAGCCAGATGATGTAGTGCTTAGGCACATTTTTGCGGCGTTTAAAGAACGCAATGGTTAGCCACAGCGTGTAGTACCACATGCCTATGGCGAAGACGAACGACACGAACCACAGCGTAATATTCAGCACACTTTGCGACATCAGGGTCTGGATTGCATGAGGGGTAACCAGCGCGGTGGTATAAAGCAGCAGCGCAAGTGATGCGCTTAATAAGGCAACCAGCAGCCATGCCAGTGGGGCGATTAACCAGCCTCCAATTCTTTCTCCAGGCGTTGCGGTCATGAACTCTCCCATAAATCTGCGCGAAATGTTGTACAGCCAGTTTGCAGGGCGGAGAGTATATAACATTTCGCGCGGATGGCTACTTTCTTATAAAACGTAACGCCATACGGACTTAGGCACTTCGCCGACGTTAAACAAACGGCCACCGGAGACCAGTTCCGCACGGCGATGATCCGCTGCACGATACATATTGATGATGTCCTGATTATCCGACAGCGTGTAGTTCAGGTGGTCAAACAGTTTTTCCAGGCTCTCAAGGGAATTGATCTTGCGAAATTTTAATAAATAGTCCTGAACTGTCATATTAATAAGTTTCCATATAAAAGTGAGTCATACCCGTTAAGGTAATTCGTTTGAATAATAAACGGATTAATAAAGACGTAAACTGCCCACTCAGGTAACGCGACTAAATTAGGAGTTTTCTTTGCGAAAGATTCAGGCATCTGATGATGCCTGGAAGAGAAGGTTAACCGTGTTCACCAGGAGTGGCAATAAGTAACTGACATATTATGTCACTCTTTATTACCGTAACCGGTTACTTAGGTTGGGCGACAGTGACAGGCTCCGGCGGTTGGTAGTTATCGATGTGGCTGGCAACGCCAAGCAAAATGACCGATACCCCAAGAACAATCCATCCCGCTAATTCAATGATTCGATTAATAATTGACGTCATAATTCGTGTTTGTAATTTATCCATAAATACCGGTTGCAAATGTTACAGCGCCAGGGGGGAGACAGCAAGTGCTTTGGGAACGGTTCCCTTAAGCACAATCAGCGGGTTAACCCCATATAACAAAAACAAGCGGAGCAGGATGCTATTTTAAGTCATATGGCACATGCTTAATCTGTCATGAGGCCAGGTTAGCCAGTGTGAAATAAGAACATCACAGGAGAGGGCAACACTATGAGTGATAGCATCCGTGTCGGGCTTATTGGTTACGGGTATGCGAGCAAAACATTCCATGCGCCGTTAATTGCCGGTACGCCGGGAATGGCGCTGGCGGCGATGTCGAGCAGCGATGCCACCAAGGTGCATGCCGACTGGCCCACCGTTCCGGTTGTCTCTGAGCCTAAGCACCTTTTCAATGATCCGAATATCGATTTAATTGTGATCCCCACGCCGAATGATACCCATTTCCCGCTGGCGAAAGCGGCGCTGGAAGCCGGTAAGCATGTCGTCGTCGATAAACCCTTTACCGTGACGTTGTCTCAGGCACGCGAGCTGGACGCGCTGGCGAAAAGCCTTGGCAGACTGCTGTCGGTGTTTCATAACCGCCGCTGGGACAGCGATTTTCTCACGGTAAAAGCGCTGCTCAGCGAGGGAACGCTCGGGGAGATAACCTTCTTTGAATCGCACTTTGACCGCTTTCGGCCGCAGGTGCGAAACCGCTGGCGTGAGCAAGCCGGGCCAGGCAGCGGCATCTGGTACGATTTAGCCCCACACCTGCTCGACCAGGCCGTGAATCTGTTTGGCCTGCCGGTGAGTATGACGGTCGATCTGGCCCAGCTCAGACCCGGCGCGCAAACGACCGATTATTTTCATGCCATCCTGAGCTACCCGCAACGGCGGATAGTGCTGCACGGAACGATGGTTGCGGCTGCGGAATCCGCGCGTTATATCATTCACGGCACGCGGGGGAGCTATGTGAAGTTTGGTCTGGATCCGCAGGAAGACCGGCTGAAAAACGGCGAGCGTTTGCCTCAGGAAGACTGGGGATATGATATGCGAGACGGGGTGGTGACCAAAGTGGAGGGGGAGACGCTGGTGGAAGAAACCTTGCTGACGAGCCCGGGGAACTACCCGGCATATTATGCGGCCGTGCGTGATGCGCTGAACGGCACGGGGGAAAACCCGGTACCAGCCAGCCAGGCGATTCAGATCATGGAGTTGATCGAGCTGGGCATTGAATCTGCCAAACATCGCGCCACGCTCTGTCTGGCATAAGTGTTGTTGGCCGGGTAGGGCGTAGCCGCCACCCGGCAAAGGGGTTACGCGTTTGTCACCTTATCCCGAAGCGCCTGCTTCTCTTCCGGCGTGAGGAAGGCCATCTCCAGCCCATTAATCTGCGCCTGGCGGATCTGTTCGCGGCTCAGGCCCGCCTGCGGTGCGGCGACAGTATACTCGTGGATAATGTCTACGCCCTGTACCGCCGGGTCATCGGTATTCAGCGAGGCCAGCACGCCGTGCTCAAGGAAGGTTTTCAGCGGGTGCTTATCCAGCGCGGGCACGGTGCTGGTCTGAATATTGGAGGTCAGGCAGGATTCAATCCCGATACGTTGCTCGGCCAGGAAGTCCATCAGGACGCGATCTTCCACCGCTTTTACACCGTGACCGATACGCTCGGCACCCAGTTCACGGATGGCCTGCCAGATGCTCTCCGGCCCCGCCGCTTCACCGGCGTGTACGGTAACATGCCAGCCGGCATCACGTGCGCGGTTGAAATGTGACAGGAACAGGCTGCCCGGGAAGCCCAGTTCATCCCCGGCCAGGTCGATGGCGGTGATCGCGTCACGATGCGCCAGCAGCGCTTCCAGTTCCTGCAGACAGGCCGCTTCGCCGAAGGTACGGCTCATGATGCCAATCAAACGGGCCTGCACATCGAAGGTTTTGCACCCTTCACGGACACCTTCAATAACGGCTTCAACCACGCCTGCAACGGGCAGGCTGTGGGTCATCGCCATATAGCCTGGCGAAAAGCGCAGTTCGACATAATGCAGGCCGTTACGGGCGGCATCTTCGATGTTCTCAAAAGCGACACGGCGACAGGCATCCAGTGAGGCCAGCATCTTTACGCCCCAGTCGAGTTTGCTCAAAAAACTGACCAGATCCGGTTCATTAGAGGTGACCTGAACGTGCGGGATCAGGGTTTCAAGCGATTGAGCAGGGAGCGTTAAATTGTACTGGCGGCCAAGATCGAGGATGGTTTGGGCACGAATGTTACCGTCAAGGTGACGATGAATATCTGTTAAAGGCAGGCGTGTATCAATCATGGTCGCACTCTTTTCTGGTTAAAGTGCGCCACATTATAAAAACAAAACGACGTAAAAAGCTATTTGCGCAAGGGAATATTCCGTTGCGCAAACAAACTACAGGAGCGTGTTGATACCCGCAATCAGCCGCTGCACCCCTTGTTCCAGCTTGCTGCGCGGGCAGCCGGCATTCAGGCGGATAAAACCGATGCCTTCGTTTCCGTAGGTATATCCCGGCATGATGGCGACTTTTTGCTGCTTAATCAGTACGTTTTGCAGGGCGCGATCGTCAATATTTAACGGGCGCAGGTCAATCCAGGCGAGATAGGTCGCCTCGGGTGGCGTCCAGTTTAGTACCGGAAAAGCGCTGTTCATTTCACGTGCGATAAATTTCAGGTTCTCTTCCAGATAGTTGCGCAGCGCGGCAAGCCACGGCTCACCCTGCTGATAGGCGGCAATATGCGCCGTCAGTGCCAGCACGGAGGGAGAGGAGAGGCCGTCACGACCTTTTAGCGCGCTCAGATACGCATTACGGCTCTCCTCATCGCCTATTAACCCATATGCGCCGGTCAGTGCCGGGATATTAAAGCTTTTGGAGCCTGAGGTCAGTAGTGCCCATTTACCGCGCGCGACCTTGTTCCATGGCGTGTGGCGATGTTCTCCCCATACCATGTCCATATGAATTTCATCGCTTATCACCGCCACGTCATAGCGTGCGCACAGTTCAGCCATCTGCGCCAGCTCCTCCTGCGTCCAGACCTTGCCGGTCGGGTTTTGCGGGCTGCACAGCAGCAATATTTTGTTTTCCGGTTTCGCCAGGGCGGCCTCAAGCGCGGCCATATTTCCCTGCCAGCCCGTCGCCTGTTTCTCCATCGTCACTGGCACTACGTGGCGCGCATTGCCTTCAATGGCTTTATAAAACGCGTCATAAGCCGGGGTATGCACCACCACACCATCTCCCGGCATCGACCACAGGCGAATCAGCTCAGAGACCATATAGATCACGGAAGGGCCATAAACAACGGTTTCAGTATCAATCCGGCTGTTAAAACGTTGCTGGAACCAGTGCGCCACCGCGGCCAGGAATTCTTCGTTTTTCCAGCGGCTGTAGCCAAACACGCGGTGATCAATACGTTGATGTAGCGCATCGATAATGCAGGGGGCGGTGGCGAAATCCATATCAGAGATCGTAAAGGGCAGCAGGTCGGCGGCACCAAAACGGTCGGCAACATAATCCCACTGTGTACACCAGGTGCCGTGGCGATCGACAACGGTCGAAAAATCAAACATGACGTATGTCCTTAAAGTAAAACCCCCTCAGCGTGAGGGGGTGAGGCATCAGGCTTCGACTGTGCGCATCAGGGTGGCCAGCTCATCTTTGACCGACTGCACCTGCGGGCCGATAACCACCTGCAAATTGTGCTGATTCAACTGTACCACGCCGATTGCCCGGTTGGCTTTCAGGGCATTGGTATCCACCTTCGACATATCCGCCACCGACAGACGCAGACGGGTAATGCAGTTATCCAGAGAGGTAATGTTATCCGCACCGCCCAGCGCCGCCAGAATTGCCGGCGTGTTATAACCCGATTTACCCACCGTACCGGCAACGGCCTGTTCCACGCTGGTGGCGGTTTCGGCATCGCGGCCTGGCGTTTTCAGGTTAAAGCGGGTGATGGCGAAGCGGAAGATACCGTAGTACACCACGAACCAGATCGCCGCCACGACCGGCACCAGATACCACTTGGTGGACAAACCATGCAGGATGCCGAACACCACGAAATCAATTACGTTGCCGTCGGTGTTACCGATGGTGACGCCCAACACCGCCATCACGGTAAAGCCCAGACCGGTCAGCACCGCGTGGATGAGATACAGCACCGGCGCGACAAACAGGAACAGGAATTCGATAGGCTCAGTCGTACCGCCTACAACGCAGGCGATTACCCCGGAAATCAACAGCCCTTTAATTTTGTGACGATTTTCCGGTCGGGCGCAGTGGTACATCGCCAGCGCCGCGCCTGGCAGACCGCCGAGGAAGGCCGGCATTTTACCCTGTGACAGGAAGCGGGTCGCACTCTCAGAGAAGCCATGAGTGGTTGGGCAGCTCAGCTGCGCCTGGAAGATGGTCAGCGCACCGCTTACATCATGACCGCACACTTCCATGGTGCCGCCTGCTTCGGTGAAGCGAATCAGCGCCACCAGAATATGTTGCAGGCCAAACGGCAGCAGCAGACGTTCGCCGGTACCGAAGATCATCGGGCCGAAATCGCCCGCGCCGTTAATGATACGGCCAATACCGTTGATACCGAGCGCAAAGACCGGCCAGATCAGCGGGATGACCAGACCAAACAGCCCCATGACCACGAGAGTAATAATTGGCACGAAGCGGGTGCCGCCGAAGAAAGCCAGGGCATCGGGGAGGCGGATATTGTGGAAGCGCTCATGCAGCATCCAGATAATGACCCCCGCGATCACCGCGCCGAGGATCCCGGTGTCGATGGACTGAATACCAATCACGCTCTGAATGTTGTTGGCTTTCAGCACCGCAGCATCGGTAGTGGGCAGGATGCCTTTGGCGGTCAGCCAGAAGTTCACCGCAAGGTTCATCACCGCGTAGCCCACAAAACCGGCGAACGCCGCCACGCCTTTATTCTCACGCGCCAGGCCCAGCGGAATGGCGATACAGAACATCACGGGCAGGAAACTGAAGGCAAAGGAGCCGACCTTACTCATCCAGATAAAGATCGCCTGCAGCACAGGGGTACTGAGGAACGGGATCAGCGTAATGACGTCCTTACTGCTGAGCGAGCTGCCGATCCCGAGCATGATCCCGCAGAACGAGAGAAGCGCCACGGGCAGCATAAAGGTTTTACCCAGTTGCTGGAAAAATTCCCACAGCGATATTTTTTGTGCTGTTTTCGCCGTCATAAAACGACTCCTTTATTGTTAAAATCAGTTTGTCTGCTTCAATGCTGCGAGAAGATAAAACGTTTTATCAAAGTTTAGTGCGCTCTGAATCACATTCTCAGCCTTTCACTGGTAGTATAAAGATAACGTATTGATAAAACGTTTTACCGATCTCATTATCAGGGAGTCACGCCAACACATGGCTGTAGCGAAAAAGATCACCATCAACGATGTCGCGCTGGCGGCGGGGGTTTCCGTCAGCACCGTTTCACTGGTCCTGAGTGGAAAAGGGCGTATCTCTCCCGCGACCGGTCAGCGGGTTAACGACGCCGTTGAACAACTGGGTTTTGTGCGTAACCGTCAGGCGTCGGCCCTGCGCGGGGGACAAAGCGGCGTGATTGGCCTGATCGTGCGTGACCTGACTTCACCCTTTTACGCCGAACTGACCGCCGGGTTAACCGAAGCGCTGGAGGCGCAGGGACGGATGGTGTTTCTGCTCCACGGCGGGCGCGAGCCGGACCAGCTTCTTTCCCGGCTCGACATGCTGCTCACCCAGGGCGTTGACGGTGTGATTGTTGCCGGAGCGTCGGGCGTGAGCAGTGAATTATGCGAGCGCGCGGCCGCAAAAGGGGTGCCGCTGGTCTTTGCGTCGCGCGCCAGTTATCTGGATGAAGCCGATACCCTGCGGCCAGACAACATGCAGGCGGCCCAAATGTTGACCGAGCATCTTATTCGTCGCGGACATCAGCGGATTGCCTGGCTCGGCGGAAAAAGCTCGTCGCTGACCCGCGCCGAACGGGTGGGCGGTTATTGCGCGACGCTGATTAAATACGGTTTACCGTTCCACAGCGAGTGGGTGGTAGAGTGTGAATCCAGTCAGAAAAAAGCCGCAGAAGCGATCGGTGCGCTGTTAAGCAGCAGTCCGACGATAAGCGCCGTGATTTGCTACAACGATGTGATTGCGATGGGGGCCTGGTTTGGTCTGATCCGCGCCGGGCGTCAGAGCGGTGAGGGGGGCGTTGAAACCTTCTTCGGCCATCAGGTGGCGTTAGGGGCATTTGCCGACGTTGGCGAAAATGCGCTGGACGATCTGCCCATCGTCTGGGCCACCACGCCCGCACGGGAGATGGGTTACACGCTGGCGGACAGGATCATGCAGCGCATCGAAAAAACAGACGTGCAGGCCGGGCACCAGATTGTGGCGGCGCGTTTGGTAACGGTGAAATAATCCAGAGCACGTTGCGGATCGTAGGCTGGGTAAGGCATCGCCGCCCCCCGGCAATAAAAAACCCCTCATGCGAGGGGTTTTGTCGTTTACTGCTGTGGCGCCGCAGGTTCGGCTGGCGCTGCTGGTTCAGCCGGTTCCGGCATGCCCAGGGCAGGCATACCAAACATGCCGACAAAGTCCTCCAGCGGCATTTTGTCACCGTTGAGCGTCACCTGGCCGTTGGCATATTGCAGGCTGGTGGAAATCGTGTTGTCGTCCACCTTGGTGATACGGAACATCTGGCCCATCGCCGCCAGGCCTTTCACCTGCTGGTTTGCCAGCTTGCCGGCATCGTCATCGCCGTACCCTTCAAGCTTCGCAATCTGAGTCATAAACTCGGTTGCCATATCCATTGGGATCGTCAGCTTACTGTCCAGAGACTTCACGCTGCGATCCACTTCCTGCGCCAGCGTTTGCGGTTCGCCCGTTGCGGTTGCCGGATCTTTCAGGAACAGAGACAGGTTAAAGCTGGTTTCGCCTTTGCTGTTTTTCCAGCTCAGCGGAGCGACGGTGATCACCGGTTCACCTTTGAGCAGGATAGGCAGGTTGTTGAACAGCACGGCCATCGCCTGCTGCTGATACACTTCCGGGTTCTGCTGCAGCGCGGCATCGGTCAGCAGCGCCTGGCTCTCTTTGCTGTATTTCTGGCTGAATTCATGCCACGCCTGACCGTCAATATTGCCGATCTTCAGCGAAAGCTTGCCGGTACCCAGATCCTGATTCTGCACTTTCAGGCTCTTCAGGGTGTAATCCAGCTGAGTATTGATGCTTTTACCGTCTTTGGAGACATCCGATTTACCATCAACGTCCATTCCTTCCAGCACGGCCATCTCTTTACCTTCAATCGCAATGGCAATCTTATCAATCGAGAGTTTCTGATCGCCGATACGCTCTTTGAAGTCGGTCATGCGGCTGTTGCCGTCTGCTTTCAAATTGTTGAAGGTAATCTGTACCTTCTGATCGTATTCGTTAACGGCGTTGACCAGACCGCTTTGCGCTTCCCCTGTGAGGGAGAGCACGTTCCCTTCGCGGTCAGCATCTACGGTGAAGTTGCCACCGCTGAAGGTAACTTTCTCGTTCTCTTTCTCGTAGTTCAGCGCCTTCAGCGCGATATTCGAGCGGGTGTCACCGGCATAGCTGATGCGGGTATCAACCGCGAAAGGTGATTCATTTTTTGCCAGTTCGAACAGCGGCTTAGTTAAGTCGTTATTCACCAGCACGGTGTGAACGGACGCCATTGATGGGATCAGGTTAAAGGACTTCAGCTGCGCCAGCGGGAACGGACCGTGACTTACCACCTCATCCAGCACCACCGTCTGGCCCGGCTTCAGCCAGCCATTTTCATTTCCGGCAACGGGCTTCACCACAAGCTGCATATGGCTGGTGAATACCCCGCGCTCATAATTCTGATAGCTCAGCTCTACACCCGCTTCCGGTGCGCCACGCTTAATTTGGCTGTTAGCCTGTGCCACCATCTCAGCCAGACGGCTCTCCAGCTGCTTCCCGGTAAACCAGGATGCTCCCGTCCAGACTACGCCTAACGCTACAATCACGCCTACCGCTACGACCGATTTTTTCATTGCGACTATCCCTAAAATGAAACCAGGCGGTAGAAACCGCCCGGAGATATAAAGCCTGCCACTAGCTTAGCAAGAGTTGTTAAAAAATTCAGTATTGTCTAAAGCTTATTAAATACGCGCGCCAGGCGACCGGTACCGCTCACGCTGACCGGGGACTCATTAGCAGCAACGAATGCTGACTCACCCGGCTTAAGCACCAGACGCTGTTCGCCTTTATGCAGTGTCGCTTCACCCTCAACGCAGAACAGGATCGCCGCGCTCTCCTGCGCGATGGTCGTTTCGGTCTGGCTGAGGTCGTGCAGGGAGAAAGCAAAATCGTCAACCGGAATAGGGAAGTCCAGCTCTGCGCCATTTTTGACGGGCTGAGTAAGCAGCTCGGCAGCAGGTTTTGCCACAAACTTCACGTTAGCCACCAGTTCAGGGATGTCGATATATTTCGGCGTCAGACCCGCGCGCAGCACGTTATCGGAGTTGGCCATTACCTCCAGCGCCACACCCTGCAGATAGGCATGCGGCGTTTCCGCGAACAGGAACATGGCTTCGCCCGGGTTTAGCTTCACCACGTTCAGCAGCAGCGGGGAGAACAGGCCGCTGTCGTCCGGGTAAAACGCAGAAATCAGACGGATGGTGTCCCATGGTTCGCCCTGCTGGCCGTCCAGCGCCGCTTTCAGCACCGCCAGGGCGTGGGATTTCTCGTCGCCCTGCATGTTGAGCAGGCTGGCGAACAGCTGGCTCAGGCTTTCCGCGTTCGGATTTGCCAGGAAATGTGCGATAGCGTTATGCGCTCCTGCGACCGGCTGCAGCAGAGAGATGATCTCGGAGAACTCGCGAAACGCGTTCATCGCCAGGAAAGGGGTCAGCGCAAAGACCAGCTCCGGCTTGTGGTTCGGATCTTTATAGTTACGCTCGGCGGCATCTAACGGGATACCGGCCGCATTCTCTTTTGCAAAGCCAATTTCAGAGGCTTTCTTGTTCGGGTGAACCTGGATGGAGAGAGGTTGATCGGCACACAGCACCTTAAACAGGAACGGCAGCTCGCCAAAACGACTGGCCACGCTGTTGCCCAGCAGCGTGGCTTTATCGGCGTCAATTACGTCGCGCAGCGCGCGCACCTGGCCGCTGGCATCTTCAACTTTTGAGCTGCTCTTCGGGTGGGCGCCCATCCACAGTTCTGCCATCGGCAGGTTGTCCGGGTTCGCGATACCGTAGAGTTCCGTTAACGCAGTTTTACTTCCCCAGGCGTAGTTTTGCACTGAGTTGATGAGTTTTTGCATTATCAAGCCCTGATTCAAATGTGGAATAAACTCCGGGTATTAAAGCAATAAACCACCTGGAAGTAACCTGCGGATGTAAAAAGTCGTACTAGTCTCAGTTTTTGTTAAAAATTTGTGTAGGATAAGCTGACTCGCTTTTAAGCCGGGCAGCGGAACATCTGCCCTGAATAATCAGACCGACGCAGTAAGTGAGAGAACAATGTCGAACAAACCCTTTCATTACCAGGATCCTTTCCCGCTCGGTAAGGATCAGACCGAATATTACCTGTTAACCCGCGATCACGTCTCTGTCTCTGAGTTTGAAGGGCAGGAGATCCTCAAAGTCGATCCGCAGGCGCTGACCTTACTGGCGCAGCACGCCTTCCACGACGCCTCGTTTATGCTCCGTCCTGCGCATCAGCAGCAGGTGGCTGATATTCTCAGCGACCCGGAGGCCAGCGAAAACGATAAGTATGTCGCGCTGCAGTTCCTGCGTAACTCCGATATCGCGGCAAAAGGCATTCTGCCGACCTGCCAGGACACCGGTACGGCCATCATCGTGGGTAAAAAAGGCCAGCGTGTCTGGACCGGAGGCGGCGATGAAGCCGCGCTGGCGCACGGTGTCTACAACACTTACACCGAAGACAACCTGCGCTACTCGCAAAACGCGGCGCTGGATATGTATAAAGAGGTCAACACCGGCACCAACCTGCCTGCGCAAATTGACCTCTATAGCGTGGACGGCGATGAGTACAAATTCCTTTGCATCGCGAAAGGCGGCGGTTCAGCCAACAAAACCTACCTCTACCAGGAAACGAAAGCGCTGCTCACACCGGGCAAGCTGAAGAACTACCTGGTGGAAAAAATGCGTACCCTGGGGACTGCAGCCTGCCCGCCATACCATATCGCCTTTGTCATTGGCGGCACGTCGGCGGAAGCGACGCTGAAAACCGTGAAGCTGGCATCGACTAAATACTACGACGGCCTGCCAACCGAAGGGAACGAACACGGCCAGGCGTTCCGCGATGTTCAGCTTGAGCAGGAGCTGCTGGAAGAAGCGCGTAATCTGGGGCTCGGCGCACAGTTCGGCGGTAAATACTTTGCTCACGACGTGCGTGTGATCCGTCTGCCGCGTCACGGCGCATCCTGCCCGGTAGGTATGGGCGTCTCATGCTCGGCGGATCGTAATATCAAAGCGAAGATCAACCGTGAAGGCGTGTGGATCGAAAAACTGGAGAACAACCCGGGTAAATACATTCCGGAAGCGCTGCGTAAAGCCGGTGAAGGTGAAGCGGTTCGCGTTGATCTGAACCGTCCGATGAAAGAGATTCTGGCGCAGCTGTCTCAGTACCCGGTCTCGACGCGTCTCTCCCTGAACGGCACGATCATCGTCGGCCGCGACATCGCCCATGCGAAGCTGAAAGAGCGCCTGGACAACGGCGAAGGGTTGCCGCAGTACATCAAAGATCATCCGATCTACTACGCGGGCCCGGCGAAAACGCCAGAGGGTTATGCCTCCGGCTCATTAGGCCCAACCACCGCAGGCCGCATGGACTCCTATGTTGACCAGCTCCAGGCCAACGGCGGCAGCATGATCATGCTGGCGAAAGGCAACCGCAGCCAGCAGGTGACGGACGCGTGCCACAAGCACGGTGGGTTCTACCTGGGCAGTATCGGTGGTCCGGCGGCCGTACTGGCGCAGGGCAGCATCAAGAGCCTGGAGTGCGTGGAATACCCGGAACTGGGTATGGAAGCGATCTGGAAAATTGAAGTGGAAGATTTCCCGGCGTTTATCCTGGTGGATGACAAAGGCAATGACTTCTTCAAGCAGATCCAGTCCTCTCAGTGTTCGGCATGTGTGAAGTAAGCTAAAAAGCCGGGTGGCGGCTACGCCACCCGACACCAAAAAGAGCGCACAAAGCGCCATAACGTTTCTCAGAAGTCATCAATACTTATCTCTTAAGCATGTGAGCAATCCCATCTTTAATTATCAAGGAGAAAGTAATGACAACGCATCGCCGTGAGAAAGATTCGATGGGCGCGATCGACGTTCCGGCCGACAAACTCTGGGGGGCGCAAACCCAGCGCTCGCTGGAACATTTCCGTATTTCGACAGAGAAAATGCCCGTTTCGCTGATTCAGGCGCTGGCGCTGACCAAACGTGCCGCCGCCAAAGTGAATCTGGATCTGGGCCTGCTGGCGGCTGACAAAGCCAACGCCATCATCAGTGCCGCCGACGAAGTGCTGGCGGGCAAGCATCCCGACGAATTCCCCCTGGCCATCTGGCAGACCGGCTCTGGCACGCAGAGCAACATGAACATGAATGAAGTGCTGGCCAACCGGGCAAGCGAGTTGCTGGGCGGCGTGCGCGGTATGGAGCGTAAGGTTCACCCGAACGATGACGTTAACAAGAGCCAGAGCTCCAACGATGTCTTCCCGACGGCAATGCACGTGGCGGCGGTGATTGCCATCCGTGAACAGCTGATCCCGCAGCTAAATGTGCTTAAAAGCACCCTTAACGAGAAAGCCCAGGCCTTCAGTGATATCGTCAAAATCGGGCGTACCCACCTGCAGGATGCCACGCCGCTGACCCTTGGACAGGAGATATCCGGCTGGGTGGCGATGCTGGAACACAATCTCAAACACATTGAGCACAGCCTGCCGCATCTCTCTGAGCTAGCGCTGGGCGGCACGGCGGTGGGGACGGGGTTAAATACCCATCCGGAGTACGCGGTGCGCGTGGCGGAAGAGCTGGCCGCGATTACCGGGCAACCGTTTGTTACCGCGCCCAATAAGTTTGAGGCGCTGGCAACCTGCGACGCGCTGGTTCACACGCATGGTGCGCTGAAAGGGCTGGCGGCATCACTGATGAAAATCGCCAACGACGTGCGCTGGCTGGCCTCTGGCCCGCGCTGCGGCATTGGTGAAATCAGCATCCCGGAAAATGAACCGGGTAGCTCCATTATGCCGGGCAAAGTGAACCCGACGCAGTGTGAAGCCATGACTATGCTCTGCTGTCAGGTGCTGGGAAATGACGTGGCCGTCAACATGGGCGGTGCGTCAGGCAATTTCGAGCTGAACGTCTATCGTCCGATGGTTATCCACAATGTGCTTCAGTCTGTACGGCTGCTGGCGGACGGCATGGAGAGTTTCAACGCGCATTGCGCCTCCGGCATCGAGCCGAACCGCGAGCGAATCAGCCAGTTGCTCAATGAGTCGCTGATGCTGGTGACCGCCCTCAATACCCATATCGGCTACGACAAAGCCGCTGAGATCGCCAAAAAGGCGCATAAAGAGGGGCTGACGCTGAAAGCCTCTGCGCTGGCGCTCGGCTATCTCACGGAAGCCGAGTTTGATGCCTGGGTTCGCCCTGAAGCGATGGTCGGCAGCCTGAAATAGTCACGTCGCCACATACAGGTGCAGCCGGGGAATAATCAGCTGCAGCGGCTGCGCCTGAGGCTTATAGCGATGCTGAACGTTTTCCGCATCGTAATTCAGCAGTTCGCCAATGTCCGGTACCACGGCGCCCTGATCGGCATCATAGAGCGCAATCAGCGGTGTTGGGCAGGCGTACTGGATCTGCTTTTGCTGGCCTGAATACCAGACGCGGGCGATAGGCTGCACCTTCACCGGGCGTTTAATCTTAAGGCGCGTTTCAGCGGGCAATGACGCGATGCTGTGATACTCCTGCTCCAGGCGCTCAATCCACTGCTCGCGCGACCACGGAGCCACGGTGCGCGGCGCTTTCAGGCTCTTTTCCAGCTGGGCCAGGATCTCATCCCGGGTAAAGTTTTTGATAATGTGCTTGTTGGCCCAGCCGAAGCGCAGCGTGGCGGGCTGACGCAGTACCGTCAACGTACGGTAGGCATTCAGGGTGATTAAACCCGGAAGCTGGCGGTGCACCCACTCAAAGCGGGCGGCTGGTGCCAGGCCTGACTCTTCGGTAATGATTTTTTCAAATGCCGCTTTCAGGGTATTGATGTGCGTAATCTGGGTTTCCAGCGCCTCACGGGTTTCGGCGTCCGTTTGCAGACAGATCACCCCCGGCAGGCGAACGGCCGCCTTGCTGCTGCGGTTTTCTGACTGCTGCTGAATAAACAGGCGACGATAGTGCTGTAGCGCCAGATCCCGCGCGGATTGGCCGATATGCTGTTTGACGTCGATGGTTTGCAGCGGATCGTGCTCTGCGCCTTTTGCCACCTCCGGCAGGGTAAAGACCCGCGCAGCCAACAGGCGGCAGGCCTGCAGGCGCCCGGTCAGCGTTAACAGCTCATGCTCCATCTCCCGAAAGGTGCTGTTCAGCCTTTCGATAAGATCGTATGTCGCCATGTGAATCCCCATTAGTTACAACATACTCATGGTATAGCACAGCACGCCGGGTCAGGCCAGCGTGCGGTTAAGGTCAGGCAGGAACGGGAAGGGCGATGTTATGGTACACCGGCCAGCTAAAGCAGAAGCATGCGCCGCCGAGTTCACTCTCCCCGCACTGCACCGTGCCGCCCATCGCCTGCGCGATAGAGTGGACAATCGCCAGCCCCAGACCACACCCTCCCGTCGCACGGTCGCGGCTCGGGTCGAGACGCACAAACGGCTCGAACACGGTTTCACGCGCATCCGGGGCGATGCCGGGGCCATCGTCTTCCACCGTCAGACGGGCCTGATTGTCCTGCAAGTCCAGGCCAATCCGCAGCGTGCTCTCGCTGTAGCGCATGGCGTTGTTCATCAGATTATCCAGCACGCGTTCCATCAGGCGCATGTCCAGCGCGCCGTAATCTCCCTGCGTGACGCGCGTTAACAGGGTGCGTTGCGGATTGACGCTCTGGACGTCATCAATATGGGTTTGGATCCACGTCGGCAGATCCGGGGTACTGAGGTGCAGTTCATTTTGTGGACGGTCAAGACGAGCATAGGTGAGCAGCTCCTCAATGAGCGCTTCAAGCTGGCCGATGTCGCGGTTTAACGCCTGAGACTCTGCCGCCGTAAGGTTTTCGCTCATCTCCAGCCGATAGCGCAGACGCACCAGCGGCGTGCGCAGTTCATGAGCAATCCCGTCGATCAGCTGTTTTTTGCTGGCAATCAGGGCGTTGATGTTATCGGCCATCTGGTTAAATGCCACCCCCAGACGTTCAAAGCTGGACCCGCTGTCAAAGTGAATACGCTCGGTAAGATGCCCCTCGCCAAAGCGCTGTGCGGCGGATTCCAGTTTGAGCATGTCCTGCCAGTGTGGGCGCATCCAGATAAAGACCGGGAAGGCGAGTGAAATGGCGATAAAGGCCATCAGGGCCATATCCAGCAGGCGCATCTGGTGCAGATAATAGAGATAAGGCACCGGCCCTACAGCCAGCACATAATGACTGCGCGGAATGCGCTGGATAAAGGTGTATTTCTCATCCAGTGCCACGATATCCCCGTCACGCAGGCGCTGCATGGCAGGCGGATCTAAAACGAAATCCTTCAGCGGTTCAATGCGCAGATCGAACGACAGGTTCAAATCCAGCTCTTTTAAGGTTCTCGCCCAGTCATGTGGCGGAATTTCACGCAGTTCGCTGCGCATCAGATAAAGAGAGCTTTTCATCAGATCGTCCAGCGACTGCCTGCCCGCTCGTTCGGCAGTGAACTTATAGACCAGCCCGACCAGCATGGTCATCACCAGGAAGCAGACAAACAGCAAAAGATAAAACTGCACAAAAAGCTTTTTCATTAAATCTCACCGAAAAAACGATACATGCAGAATATACATGAAAAACCTTCCGGTGTTTTCACCACCATCATGCACGACAAACGTATTATCTGAGCCGTGCCGAGGTTTGTTACATGGCGTGAGTACTTCTTTTGATTTTGGCGATGAGTTTTTCTGTCACGCTCAGGCCTTCCGCGATCTCCGCATCAATCACGGCGCTTCCGAATTCGTTAATTAAATCCAACAATATTTCGTAAGACTGAATCAGTTCCAGAAGATCAAAGAGGGCTTTTTGGTCGGCACGCGTGGGGGAGGCTTGGTTAAGCGTTGCCTGATTAACAATCCATTCAAGATTGGTTTTGATGGCTTCTAC
Organism: Enterobacter sp. Lyrl_3; assembly: GCF_051948675.1. Classification (NCBI taxonomy): domain Bacteria; kingdom Pseudomonadati; phylum Pseudomonadota; class Gammaproteobacteria; order Enterobacterales; family Enterobacteriaceae; genus Enterobacter; species Enterobacter sp. Lyrl_3. Next base: position 202,589 of record NZ_JAYJLI010000002.1, on the reverse strand, counting down.
GTCATGGTAACTATACATATGTCATAGGCTTAAATCCTCATTTCAAGATTTTATGGGAGAGAGGTAGCGAAAGCGTCGCGATAAAAACGTTTATGTGGCGGGCCCGGTGCGAGCTCAAGAAGGAATGCAGGAAAAGTAATTATGGATTAGTTCGCTGGCTTAGCAAGTTAATTGTTGCGCCAACGGGCAAATTAACGCGCGAAAGAAAGGGCATTGTCATGTAATGCCTTCATTTCGCGCAGGCTATGCTATTTTGCTAACGCGATCAGGTTTCCCAGGCGTGCGGGGCGAACAGATAACCCTTGTTACGCACGGTTTTGATGCGGTACGGCTCGGTGGCGTTGTCCTGCAGTTTCTTACGCAGTCGCGAAATAGCCACGTCAACACTGCGATCCATTCCATCGTAACTTACGCCGCGCAGGTTTTTCAGCAACGCGTCACGGTCCATAATTTGCCCCGCATGGGTGGCCAGCTCCCAGAGCAGGTCAAAATCGGCGGTAGAGAGCGCGATAAGCTCACCGGAGAGCAGGACCTGGCGGTTAACCGGATCGATGGATAACGTGCCAAACCGCATCGCTTTATGCGGCATCAGGGACTGCGCCGGCACCTCGCGTTCACTGCTGGCATGCTGGCGCAAGTGCAGGCGCAGACGGGCGAGCAGAACGGCAGGCGGCGTGGTTTTAAGAATGTAGTCATTGGCCCCCATCTCCAGCGACAGAATATGGTTCATGTCGCTGTCCAGTGAGGTCAGCAGCACGATAGGGCCATCCCACTGAGCCCGCAGGTCGCGGCACAGCGTCATCCCGTCTTTGCCGGGCAACATGATATCCAGCAGCACCAGATCCGGGTTTTCACGCACCACGACCTCTTCGGCGCGATCGCCACGTGGCTCAACAATAACGTCCATATCATGTTTACCCAGATAAGCGGCGATCAATTGCCCCACTTCGGGCTCATCTTCTACATAAACAATCTTATTCATACAACGTCTGTTATCGCGAAAAATGCCAACATACACCGCGTAACCTTAACCTTCCATTAATCTTTCAAAATTAACGTCAGTTCCGTTATTCTGACTCATATTGTTACTTGATTGTTATAGGAAAAAGCATGGGGCTGGCGATAAAAGCCGCGCTGGGCGCGCTGGTGGTGTTATTGATTGGCGTACTGGCAAAAACCAAAAATTACTACATTGCCGGGCTGATTCCGCTCTTCCCGACGTTTGCGCTCATTGCACACTACATTGTCGCCTCGGAACGCGGCACTGAGGCGCTGCGCACCACCATTGTGTTTGGCATGTGGTCAATCATCCCTTACTTTCTCTACCTGTTGTCCTTGTGGTATTTCACGGGCTTTCTGCGGCTTCCCCTGGCGCTGGGCGGGGCGGTGGTCTGCTGGGGGCTCAGCGCCTGGGTGCTGATTTTCTTCTGGAGCCGCTATCACTAGCGCAGCGGTCGCCCGCCGTCCACGGCAAAGGTTCTGCCGGTGACGTAACAGCTGGTGAGCAGATAATCGATAAGATCGATGACCTCTTTCTCGCCAGGGGCGATTTTCATCAGGGATTTATTCAGCGCCTGCTGACGATACTCGGCATCATCGCCCTCGTTGAATAAAATCATCGCCGGGGCGATGGCGTTCACCTTGACCTCTGGTGCCAGCTTGCGGGCAAATGAACGCGTCATGTTATCCAGTGCGGCTTTACTCGCCGCATAAGCGATGTGTTTGTCGCTCCCGCGCTCCACCACATAATCGGTGAAATGAATAATGTCACCCGCGGCATGGCCGTGGCCGCGCAGCAGATCCTGTAGGGCATGGTTAAGCAAATAGGGGGCATTGACGTGGATCTGCAGCATACAGGCGAGCGTTTCGCGGAGCGACGTACCGGGTTTTTCTGCAAGCCATGCGCTGGCGTTATGGATAATCGCCCGCAGACCGTGGGTCGTTGATTTGACCTTATCCGCAAAGGCAAGAATGCCGTCGTCGGTGGAGAAATCAGCCTGAATACAGGTTGCACCTGCTTTTCGTAGCCCGTCTATCGAGGGGTATTCCGTGCGGTAACTGACAATGACCGGGTGGCGAAGGTTGAGAAAGTGATGGGCGAGGGCGAGGCCGATACGACGGCCTCCACCGGTGATCAGTATTGGGCGATGCTGCGCAGTTCCCATCGTATTCTCCTTTTCAGTTCAACAATGGGAAACGCAGGGTTATCCCATTAACATCCAGGTTGCCGGTACGGCAGCAACCAGTAACAGCCCGATGAGGGCCATTTCACGGCGTTTAAGCGCGTTCTCCAGCTGATGAGTACGGCGGGCATAGATAAACACCAGCAGGCCCGGCGCATACAACACCACCGACAGCAGCAGGTGCATAGGCCCGGAAGCATACAACAACCACAAACCGTAAATACAGGCGCCGATCCCTACCGCATAATGCGCCGGGCGAGTGGCGATTTTTAACAGATACGCACCCACTAAGAAATAGGGTACCAGAATCATCTCCGAGGCGATGGTCAGCAGGGTGTTATAGTCCGAACCTGTGAGCCAGATCAGCACCAGGCAGACCTGAACGCTGATATTCGTCAGCCAGAGCGACGCTGACGGCGCACTGTTTTTATTCTGACGGGCAAACAGACGCGGAAACGCTTTGTGCGTGGCAGCCAGGAAAGGCACTTCCGCCGCCATGATGGTCCAGCTCAGGTAAGCCCCGCAGACGGAGATAATCAGCCCCGCGGCAATGACCACATCGCCCCAGCTACCGAGCATTTTCACCATCAGACCGGCCATGGATGGGTTACGCATTTCGGCCAGTTCAGGACGAGCCACCACACCCAGCGACAGCAGCGTCACCAGCAGATAGACACCGAGGGCCGCCAGCACCGCCAGCAGCGTGGCGCGTCCGACGTCGCGCTTGTTGCGCGCGCGGGCAGAGACCACCACCGCACCTTCAACACCAATGAAAACCCACAGGGTGATCAGCATGGTGTTTTTCACCTGCTCCCAGACGGGGACGCCCAGCGCAAGGCCAGTGAAATCGAGTTTAAATACATCCAGACGGAATGCCATAAACGCCAGCACAATAAACAGCCCGAGCGGAACCAGTTTGGCCAGCGTCGCCACCAGGTTAATGCTTGCCGCTGTCTGGACGCCGCGCAAAATGAGCCAGTGTACGACCCACAGCAGCACCGACGCCCCGACAATCGACTGCCAGGTGTTGCCGTCACCAAAGAGACGCAGCTCGGGCGTATCGGTAAAGAAACTGAGCGCCGAGAAGACAATAACCAGATAGGAGACGTTAGCGATCACCGCACACAGCCAGTAACCCCACGCGGAACAGAAGCCAATCAGCTCCCCAAAACCGGCCCGCGCGTAGGTGAAAATACCGCCATCGAGATCGGGACGAATACGGGTCAGCAGCAGCATGGCGAAGGCCAGCAGCAAAATGCCAACGCCGGTAATCCCCCAGCCAATCAGCAGTGCGGCAGGGCTTGCGACGGCCGCCATATTCTGCGGTAAACTGAATACCCCCGCACCCAGCATTGAGCTTAAAACGAGTGCAGTTAAAGCACTCAGGCCAAGTTTCTTTTCCATTGGCTTCCTGTTATGAAAGGTCCAAATCCAGAATAATTATTTCGCACAGGCGCATAAAAATGGTGGATCACACTAAGGCGCGGGATTTTACGGAGTGTCACGAACGCATGCAATGATGTGTAGCAGAAATTCAAAAAAAGTAACAAAAAAAGGCGGCATTACGCCGCCTTTAATGAAGCGTTTTGTTACTTGTACAGATCGGCGCTGATGGTCATGTTGTTACCACGTTCCTGCCACTGGCGGGTGATGTGGTAGTACTTCGCCCCTTTCTTCGCCGCGCGCTTCGCGACCTGATAAGAGACTTCCGTACCGTTGCCATAGTTGCCGGTAAACTTGATGCTGTCGAACGGCACCATCTGCGCAGCCGTGGCGTTGTTCAGCTCTTCAACTTTGGTGCCGTCTGGCAGGGTAACGGAGTAACGGCCACCTTTCGTGGATTGCGTCTCAAAGAAACGGCCCACTTCAGCGCTTGGCGCTGCGGAGGTTGCTACGCCTGGAATTTCGACTTTCTTCGCTTCTTCGCCGCCTTTCGCTAACGCCGCGCGACCGGCTTCTGAATCAGCAGGGATGGCATCCGGGCTTTGCAGAACGCGTTTTTTCGCATCTGCTTTATAGATGAACGCGGTAATACGCTGGTTGCCACCCTGGTTAGCATCTACCTGACGCACGATGTAGAACGAGTAAGCCCCTTTCTGTTTCGCGGCTTTGGTGATGGCATCGTTCACTTCTGGCTGGCTGCGGTAGAAGCCCTGAACGGTAACGGTGTCATACGGTTCCAGCTCAATCGCCTGATCTTTAGGCAGTTCAACGACGCCGTTGATCACGCGGTTTTTCGGCGCGTCAGCTTTTGGCGCATTCTCTTTGTACAGCGCAATGGTCACGCGCTGGTTGCCGCTATTGCCTTGATCGGACTGGTCAAGCACGTAAAACGACGCTGCGCCGTTTTTATCAGCGGCTTTTGATGCGGCGGTAACGGCATCGCCAATAGAGTTGTAACGACCCACAATGACCGTATGGTCAAAAGGTTTTAACGCTGCCGCTTGCTCCGGCGTTAACTCTGTCGCGGCATTCGCAGACAGGGCGGTCGCGGAAAGAAGTGCGGACGCCAGGAGTGTGTTCTTAAGCTTCATAAAAATAATCCTTCGCCTTGCGCAAACCATGTACTGGTATTGTTGTTAATTTGAGACGGTCCCGATTATGGCATTTAAAACCTGTTGCTGTCTGCGCCATTTTTCACAGCCTGTGCTCACCGAAGGATCTGATTCGATAACATTTAGTGATATGTTGAAAAAACAGGCGTTTGACAAGCAAAAGTGATAAAGCATATGACTTTTACAAGTTAATTTAATGTTAATAAGTTGATCTCATATGGCGCTATATCATGTTTTTACCGCTTCGCTTGCGCGATTTATCGGTTCTGAGGATGAATTTAAGGTAAATATCTCTGTCAGCGAGGCCGTTCGCTTATTTTTCACAGATAATGTAAGAAATAGTGTTTTCAGGCGGTAGATCGCAGGCGCTATTTTCAGTAGGTTATAGAAAGTTTGTTACTGTTTTATTTTCCGGGGTTACTCATTTGCCGCCGCTCTAAGGATGGCGAAATTTGATGCAACTGCGGGCATTTATCGATAAACCATCATCAAAAACCGATGGAAGGGAAAACTATGCGTATTGGGGTACCAAAAGAACGGTTTGCCAATGAAACCCGCGTAGCGGCGACACCAAAAACGGTGGAGCAACTGCTTAAACTGGGTTTTACCGTCGCCATTGAAAGCGGCGCGGGCAAACTGGCGAGTTTCGATGACGAGGCCTTTATTCAGGCTGGTGCGGACGTGGTGGACGGTGCTGAAGTCTGGCAATCACCCGTTATTCTGAAGGTGAATGCGCCGCAAGAGAGCGAGATTGAGCTGCTGAACCCGGGCACCACGCTGGTGAGCTTTATCTGGCCTGCCCAAAACCCAGAGCTGATGGAGAAGCTGGCGGCACGTGGCGTGACGGTAATGGCGATGGACTCCGTGCCGCGTATTTCGCGCGCGCAGTCTCTGGATGCCCTGAGTTCAATGGCGAACATCGCCGGTTACCGTGCAATCGTCGAAGCCGCCCATGAATTCGGCCGTTTCTTTACCGGTCAGATCACGGCGGCAGGCAAAGTGCCGCCGGCAAAAGTGATGGTGATTGGTGCCGGTGTGGCAGGCCTGGCGGCTATCGGTGCGGCAAACAGCCTGGGCGCTATCGTCCGCGCGTTTGACACCCGCCCGGAAGTGAAGGAGCAGGTGCAGAGTATGGGCGCCGAGTTCCTTGAGCTGGACTTCAAGGAAGAAGCGGGCAGCGGTGATGGTTATGCGAAGGTGATGTCCGAAGCTTTTATCAAAGCGGAAATGGAACTCTTTGCCGCGCAGGCAAAAGAGGTGGACATTATTGTCACCACCGCGCTGATCCCGGGTAAACCGGCACCGAAGCTGATCACCCGTGAGATGGTGGACACCATGAAGCCGGGCAGCGTGATTGTCGACCTGGCCGCGCAAAACGGCGGCAACTGTGAATATACCGTGCCGAACCAGGTATCCACGACCGCCAACGGCGTGAAGGTGATTGGTTATACGGATCTGCCTGGCCGTCTGCCCACGCAGTCGTCCCAGCTGTACGGTACTAACCTCGTTAACCTGCTGAAACTGCTCTGCAAAGAGAAAGATGGCAACATCACCGTTGATTTTGACGATGTGGTTGTACGCGGCGTGACCGTGGTGCGTGAAGGCGAAATCACCTGGCCTGCGCCACCGATTCAGGTTTCCGCCCAGCCTCAGGCAGCACCGAAAGCGGCGCCAGAACCCACAGAGCCTGCTAAACCGGCTTCTCCGTGGCGTAAATACGCGCTCATGGCGCTGGCGATTATTCTGTTTGGCTGGCTGGCCGATGTCGCGCCAAAAGAGTTCCTCGGCCACTTTACCGTCTTCGCGCTCTCCTGCGTGGTGGGTTACTACGTGGTCTGGAATGTCTCCCATGCACTACACACGCCATTGATGTCGGTCACTAACGCCATCTCCGGGATCATCGTGGTCGGGGCGTTACTGCAGATTGGTCACGGCGGCTGGATTAGCTTCCTGAGCTTTATCGCGGTGCTGATCGCCAGTATCAATATTTTCGGTGGTTTCACCGTGACTCAGCGCATGCTGAAAATGTTTCGTAAAGGCTAAGGGGTAGCATATGTCTGGAGGATTAGTGACAGCCGCATACATTGTTGCTGCAATCCTGTTTATTTTCAGTCTGGCGGGACTTTCCAAGCACGAAACGTCTCAGCAGGGTAATAACTTTGGTATCGCCGGGATGGCGATTGCGCTGATTGCCACTATTTTCGGACCCGATACCGGCAACGTTGCCTGGATCCTGGTGGCGATGATCATCGGCGGGGCGATCGGTATTCGTCTGGCAAAACGCGTTGAAATGACCGAAATGCCGGAGCTGGTGGCGATCCTGCACAGCTTCGTGGGTCTGGCGGCGGTGCTGGTGGGCTTCAACAGCTATCTGTACCACGAACCGGGCATGGAGCCGATTCTGGTCAACATTCATCTGACCGAAGTGTTCCTCGGCATCTTCATCGGTGCAGTGACCTTCACCGGCTCGATTGTGGCGTTCGGTAAGCTGCGCGGTAAGATCTCCTCCAAACCGCTGATGCTGCCAAATCGTCATAAGCTGAATCTGGCGGCGCTGGTGGTCTCCTTTGTGCTGCTGGTGGTCTTTGTGCGTACCGAAAGCGTAGGTCTGCAGGTGCTGGCGTTACTGGTGATGACCATCATTGCGCTGGCGTTCGGTTGGCACCTGGTGGCCTCCATCGGTGGGGCTGATATGCCGGTTGTGGTGTCGATGCTGAACTCCTACTCCGGTTGGGCGGCGGCAGCGGCTGGCTTTATGCTGAGCAACGACCTGTTGATTGTCACCGGTGCGCTGGTGGGCTCTTCCGGTGCGATTCTGTCTTACATCATGTGTAAGGCGATGAACCGCTCATTCATCAGCGTTATCGCCGGTGGTTTTGGCTCTGACGGCTCCTCGACCGGTTCTGACGAAGAAGTGGGCGAGCACCGTGAGATCAGCGCGGAAGATACGGCAGAGATGCTGAAAAACTCGCACTCGGTCATCATCACCCCAGGCTATGGCATGGCGGTGGCGCAGGCGCAGTATCCGGTCGCTGAAATCACCGAGAAGCTGCGCGCGCGCGGCATTAAGGTGCGCTTTGGCATCCACCCGGTAGCGGGGCGTCTGCCAGGCCACATGAACGTGCTGCTGGCAGAAGCGAAAGTGCCTTACGACATCGTGCTGGAGATGGACGAGATCAACGATGATTTCGCCGACACCGACACCGTGCTGGTCATTGGCGCCAACGACACCGTTAACCCGGCGGCGCAGGACGATCCACGCAGCCCAATCGCCGGGATGCCGGTTCTGGAAGTGTGGAAGGCGCAGAACGTGATTGTCTTCAAACGTTCCATGAACACCGGCTACGCTGGCGTTCAGAACCCGCTGTTCTTCAAAGAGAACACCCACATGCTGTTTGGCGATGCCAAAGCCAGCGTGGATGCGATCCTGAAAGCACTGTAATTCGCGTTCTCCTCCAAAACCGCTCTTCGGGGCGGTTTTCTTATTTCTGCGGTCAGCGTTTCTCCTCTGTCTATACTTTATCCTTTGTGTACTACGAGGAGGTGAAATGCAATTTTTGTCCCGCTTCGACATCCTGGAGCTGATGATGACGCCGACATTCTGGGTAAACGTCGCCACGGTTATCGTTGTGACGCTGCTGGTCTACTGGCTTCTGACGCGCCTGATCGCATTCGTTAAGAGAGGGATCACAACCTGGGGAGATAAGCACCCAACCACAAACAGGATGCGTTTTATCCTGACCGATATGCTTAACCGCACCAGTCGCTTCCTGCTTTTTGTCGTGGCGCTGCTCATCAGCTTGCGTTTTGTTGATTTACCCGACCGGCTCTTTAGCACCGTAAGCCACGCCTGGTTCCTTGTCTTCGCGATACAGGTGGCGCTCTGGCTGGATCAGGGCGTGGTGTCGTGGCTGCGACACGTTATGCTGGCCCCCGGCAGTCATAAAAATCCGGTTACCCTGGTGATCACCGGTCTTATCCTTCGCGCTATCGTCTGGTCTGTGATGCTGCTGTCGATTCTCGCTAACGCGGGCGTCAACATCACCGCGCTGGTGGCAAGCCTGGGGGTAGGGGGTATTGCTATCGCCCTCGCCGTACAAACCATTCTGAGCGACGTCTTCGCTTCGCTTTCTATCGGCTTTGATAAACCGTTTGAAATTGGTGACTTCGTGGTGTTCAACGACGTGGCGGGAACGGTGGAACACATAGGCTTAAAAACGACCCGTATTCGTAGCCTGAGTGGGGAGCAGATCGTTTGCGGTAACGCCATTTTGCTTCAGCAGACGCTCCACAACTATAAACGTATGCAGACCCGTCGCATCGTCTTCACGTTTGGCGTCGCCAGCGACACGCCGCCTGAAAAGCTGCGCTATGTGGGGGATATGGTCAGGCAGATCATCACCGATGTGGGTGAGACAAAGTTCGATCGCGCCCATTTCCTCGGGTTTGACCGTGACCGCCTGACGTTTGAAGTGGTTCATATTGTCAATACGGCGGATTACAACAAATACATGGATATCCAGCAGGAGATCAATATCCGTATTCTCGAAGGGCTGAACGCCCAGGAGATTAAGCTGGCGCTGCCCAGCATGGTGTTACACGCACCGTGGATGCAGGATCGATCAACTGAAGAGACACAGACAGCGATCGAGAGCTGATAAGAAAAGCCCGCCGGGGAGGCGGGCGAGTAGACTGACGTTAATCGTCTTCCGGGTCATCCAGCTCAACCGGTGTCTGGTACTCATCCGGCTTAATGACCAGCAGGTCGCAGCGCAGATGGTCAATCACCTGTTCTGCGGTATTGCCCAGGAACGCGGCAGAAATACCGGTCCGTCCAATGGTGCCCAGCACCACAATCCCTGCCTGCAGATGTTCGGCTAAATCCGGGATCACCTCTTCAGGCAATCCTTTCTCGACATGCGTCATGTTCTCATCAATGCTGAACTTCTGGCGCAATGCTTTCATGGCCAGCAGGTGCTGTCCGCGGATCGCGTCGTTATATACGCTCGGGTCAAATTCAGGCAGTTCGATGGCAATATTGATAGGGGTAACCGGATAAGCGCCGACCAGATGCACTTCGGTGTGGTTAACCTGCTCGGCAAGCAGCAGCGTCTCTTTGACCAGCTTTTCATTCAGCGAATTGTGATAATCCTCTTCGCTTGCCAGGTTTACTGCCACGACGGCTTTGCCGCCTTCAGGCCACGGCTGATCTTTCACCATCCAGACCGGGCACGGGCATTTACGCAGTAAGTGCCAGTCTGTCGGCGTGAAGATCACGGATTCCAGCTTGTCGTGCTGGTGCGCCATTTTCAGCAGCAGATCGTGCCCACCGGCGACCACCTCCTGGATAATCGCTTCAAAGGGGCGGTTATGCCAGACCACTTTAATATCGATAGGCACACCCGCTTCCAGGTAGTACTTCGCCTGTTCGCGGATCCACGCGGTACGTTGGCTGATCACTCCCTGACGCATAGCGGTACGCTCGTCAGGCGACAGAAGGGTGGTCATCTCATACGAGAAGTCATAGATCGGCAAAAACGCTTTGATTTTGCCACCAATCCGTTGATGTAAATACACAGCACGTCGTAATGCCGGCTGATCGTCCTGATTAGGATCGATAGCTACCAGCATGTTTTGATACTTTGCCATACAGGTCTCCTTACTACTGTCACCACAGTCTGTAATTAAAAGAGTAACCTATATATCCTGAATGAAACAGAGGTAAGGTTTTGCCAGATCAATAATTCATGAAAATATCTCAGAAGAATAGCACCGTCGTTGTCACCGCGATAAACGCAATCAACAACAGCACCATCACCACGATGGCAAACGTGGTGGAGTCCTGAACGTAGGTTTTTTCCTCTCCCTTCATTGGGCCGACAAGCATGATCCAGATGAAGAGGAAGGTCACGGAGGCAATAACAACTGAAACGAAAAATAAACTTTCTCTCAATTTAACCTCAACGAGAACCTTTCAGGAGCGGGGGATGTCTGTCGCAGGGGCGGGAAGTGGTGTGCTTACCTGCCAGACCAATAAATCATAAAAATTTATCGGCCTGGCATCAATCATTCGTGGGGTTTATGCCACGTTGCGGGCGTGGCCGGCAAGAACAGCCAGCGCTTCACCATTTTCGATGGTGATATATTTACCTTTAACGGCCAGCATGCCGCTTTTCTGGAAACGGCCCAGCAGACGGCTGATGGTTTCCACGGTCAGGCCCAGGTAGTTACCAATATCGCCACGGGTCATGGTGAGACGGAACTCACGTGGAGAGAAACCACGTTCGGCGAAACGGCGGGAGAGGTTATAGATAAATGCAGCCAGGCGCTCTTCCGCATTCTTTTTGGACAGTAGCAGGATCATGTCCTGATCGCCTTTGATCTCACCGCTCATCAGACGCATCATCTGCTGACGCAGGTTTGGCATTTTGCCTGACAGATCGTCCAGCGTTTCAAACGGGATTTCGCAGACCATTGAGGTTTCCAGCGCCTGCGCAAAGCTCGGGTGATGGCCAGTACCGATGGCGTCAAAGCCGACCAGATCGCCTGCCAGATGGAAGCCGGTGATCTGCTCATCACCCTGTTCGGTGATGGTATAGCTTTTGATGGTGCCAGAACGGATAGCATAGAGCGATTTCAGTTCGTCTCCCGCTTTAAACAGCGTCTGCCCTTTCTGAATAGGCTTTTTGCGCTCGATGATGTTATCAAGCTGGTCAAGCTCATGCTCATTCAGGGTAAACGGGATACAGAGCTGGCTGATGCTGCAATCCTGGCAATGGATAGCACAACCGCCAGACTGAATGCGTCGTATAATTCGCTTTTCTGGGATCATAGGTTTGCTCAAGCCTTAATTGATATTGGTCAATTTTAACATCTTTTTGGTAAGTACGTAAGCCTGGCAAACCATCAATAAGGACAAGAGACGGCAACGTGTTGCCATCTTCTTGAAATTCCACAGCTTGATTATGGATTTTTAGCCTAACCGGTAGAAAATTAAGCACAAAAAGCCTGGAAACTACAGCAAAAGATACCCTTCGTGACGCAGTAACCACTCCTTGCGCTGCACACCGCCGGCATAGCCGGTCATGGTGCCGTTGCGGCCGATCACACGATGGCAGGGCACCACGATACTGACGGGGTTAGAACCGTTCGCGGCACCCACCGCCCGCGCCGCGCCCGCGCGGCCTAACTGTTCTGCGAGCTGTCCGTAGTGCATAACCTGACCACACGGAATATCGCGTAGCGCCTGCCAGACTTCACGCTGGAATGGCGTACCGGCCGTGGCGGTTGGCAGGTCATTGATGATGCTGAGATCGCCCTCGAAGTACGCCGCCAGCTTGTCGCTCAGCCCACCTGGATTGGTGGCACTGATACGCTCAAAACCCTGGGCGCGGTAATGGATGTTGAGCAGCTCTTCCATGCGATCGCTGTGCTCTTCCCATTCCACGGCACGCAGATGGAACTGCTCGTCGGCGATAACCCACAGCGGCCCAAGCGGCGTTGCAATTTTATCTTCGAGTAATCTCAGCATCCTCTTTCCTTTAATTCAGCCTCGGGTAGATACCCGGTCCTATCGGCAGGCCGACAAGATACCATGCCACCAGCATCACCAGCCATACCCCTAAAAAGATAAGCGGATAGGGTAAAACCAGCGAATAGTAGGTACCCAGCTTCGCCTCCGGTTTATAGCGCTGCAGGAAGCCCAAAAACAGCGGTACGAATGGCGAAACCGGCGCCAGCGGGATCACCGAGGAGTCGGCGATACGGAACAGGATCTGCGCAAAGGCCGGATGGAAGCCCAGCATCATAAACATCGGCACGAAAATGGGGGCCAGAATCGACCAGATGGCGGATCCGCTGGCGATAAACATGCACAGCAGTGACGACAGCAGCGCCAGACCCACAAACGCCGGGACGCCGCTTAACCCGGCGGCTTCCAGCGCATCGGTCAGGCCAACGGCCATAAATTTGCCCATGTTGCTCCAGTTAAACATGGCGACAAACTGGGCCAGCGGGAAGACCATCACGATAAAGCCCGCCATCTCCTTCATCGGCTCAATCATCAGCTGCGGCAGATCGGCCTGGCGGCGGATTTTGCCGGTGGCGATGCCATACGCGAGCGACACGACAAAGAAAAACAGAATGATCAGCGGCACAATGCCCTGTATAAACGGCGAGGGCAGGACGGTATGTTTCACCGGGTCGCGCAGAATACCGTTCTCCGGCACTACCATCAGCGCCACCATCGCGATAAATACCAGCGAGACTATCCCGGCGACACGCAGGCCAAAGCGTTGCTCTTTGCTCAGCGTTTCCAGCTTTTCGTCACTACGGCCTTCCCATTTCCCTAACCGCGGCTCGATGATCTTATCGGTAATCAGCCCGCCAACAAGCGTCAGGACGATGACCGAACTGGCCATAAAGTACCAGTTGTCGATCACGCTGACGTGCATGGCCGCATCGATTGTTTTCGCCGCCTCGGTGCTAATCCCCGAAAGCAGGACATCGGTGGTGACGATCAGCAGATTGGCAGTGAAACCGCATCCCACACCGGCAATTGCCGACAACAGACCCGCCACGGGGTGACGCCCGACGGCAAGGAAGATCAGCGCCCCCATCGGCGGCATGATCACCAGCGCGGCATCAGAAGAGATGTGGCTGAAAAACGCGATAAACAGCACCATATAGCTGGCGTAGCGTGCGCTGACGTGAGAAGCCATTTTCACCATTAGCGCGGGGAGCAGGCCAACGCGCTCAGCCAGACCGGCCCCCAGCACCAGCGCCAGAATGGCGCCCAGCGGCGCAAAACCGCTGAAGTTTTTAATCACATTCGGTAAAAACCAGTGCAACCCTTCAATGCTCAGCAGGTTCTTTACGCTTACCATGCTGCCATCGGCCGGGCTGCGCACGCTCACCCCTAAGGCGGACAGCACGGCTGTCGCCACCATCAAAACCACGATTAACCAGATAAAAAGCAGGAAAGGGTGTGGCACTTTATTGCCGATCCTTTCAACCCAGCCATAGAGCTTACCGGATGGGGAATGCGAAGGTATGGATGACATACTCATGGGCGTTCCTCGGGACTGTTGTGTTGTGTTGTGTTTTTTTATTTTAAAGGTGACGGTGTCACGCCCGCAGGGATCGGACACACGTACGGTTTTTCTTGTGTTTGTTGTTCGAACTCTTCACGACATTTTTTCAGCAGGTCTGCGTCCTGCAGCAGATGTAGCGCGGTGGCACCCATCACTTTCCCGGCCAGCAGCATGCCTTTATGGGCAATGGACGTTCGCCCCTGAGCCACCAGTTGCCAGGTGTGCAGCGGCGTGCCGACGGTAAAGCAGGGGCTGAAACACTGGGCGACGGGCATTTTCCAGCTAACGTCACCCACGTCCGTGGAGCCTGCCAGCACGTTATCGGTGATGGCGTAAGGCGCGACCTCGTCCACCAGCAGGGTCTCCTGGTGGCGGCGGGCAAAGGCTTTACCTTCGTTCCCCCCGGTTGCAGCAATGTTTCTGAGGCTGTTTTGCAGATCGTTTGCCGTCAGGGTGGCGCGGATCTCCCGGGCAAAAGCGCGTTCTTCCTCCGTCCAGGCTGGCGTGCCGTAATGTTGCAGGGCGCGATACATCGCCGCTTCGAGCGTGCGGTTTGGCAGGTAGCTGGAGCAGGCTTTATCAAAGCGACACTCGACGGTGGTTTCGGTCATCAACGCCGCACCCTGCGCGATCTTCTCAATGCGCGCGTAGATTTGCTGCGCGTCGGCCATCTCCGGGGCGCGGATCAGGTACAGCACTTCGGCCTGCGCCTGCACCACGTTGGGGGAGATGCCGCCGGTATCGGTTATGGCGTAATGGACGCGTGCTTTCTCGATGATATGTTCGTTGAGGAAGTTGGTGCCGGTGGTCATCAGCGTCACCGCATCCAGCGCGCTGCGCCCCAGATGCGGCGAGTTTGCCGCATGCGCCGCCACGCCCTTAAAGCGCCAGGCGGCCTGGATATTGGCCAGCGTACTGACGTTAAACATGCCGGCAAACGCTTCCGGATGCCAGGTGACCGCGGCGTCAACGTCGTCAAACAAGCCCTCACGGACCATAAACGTTTTACCGGAACCGCCTTCTTCGCCGGGACAACCGTAAAAACGCACGGTTCCACTCCCGCCGTGCTGCTCCAGCCAGCTTTTCACCGCAACGGCACCCGCAAACGCCGCGGTGCCGAGCAGGTTATGCCCGCAGCCGTGGCCGTTAGCACCGGGCGTGGTGGCGTGTGCCGTCGCGCAGTGTGCCTGCTGGCTTAATCCGGCCAGCGCGTCATATTCGCCGAGCAGGGAAATCACCGGTTTACCGCTACCGAAGCTGGCGATAAAGGCATTCGGAATGCCGCCAGCCTCACGGATCAGGGTGAAGCCTTCCGCTTCCAGCGCGCTGGCCAGCCGCTCTGCGGACCAGAACTCTTCAAAGCGGGTTTCCGGGTGATCCCAGATTTCGTCGGCAATGTCGGTGAACGTCTGACATCGCGTGTCGATTGCATCGGCAATAAAAGCGTAGTTCTCCTGCATTACACACCTCGCGTCCAGGGGAAATTCAGCGCAGTGCGCGCCAGCGTTTCGATAGCGACGGTCATGACGCGCTCATCAAAGTCGAATTTTTCATTGTGATGTCCGGCGCTCAAATCGGTGCCAAACACCATGTAGGAGGCCATGCCGCCGTTTTCTTGCACCCGGGCCATCATCAGCGTGGCGTCTTCGGAACCGGCCGGGGCTTTAACCTTATCAATGGCCTGTTCCACACCGGGCACCTGGCTTGCCTGCTGGCGCAGATAATCCACCCAGGCAGGTGTCGGAGCGCTGGCGGTGGCAGCCCCCATCAGGCGCATCTCAGCCGTCACGCCGTACAGCGCGGCGGCACCGGTAATGACGGATTGCGCGCGTTCGAACACATACTGATTGATCGCCTCGCTCTCGCCGCGGGTTTCGACCTTAAGCAGGGCATGGGCGGGTACCACGTTGCGTCCGCTGCCGGCCTGCATCACTCCCACATTCACCCGGGAAGCCCCTTCGCTGTGTGGCGCAATGCTGTGCAGCGCGAGCGCGGCCTGGGCGGCGGCGAGCAGGGCGTTACGGCCTTCTTCCGGTTTACCGCCTGCGTGTGCGGCAACGCCGGTAAACGTCGCGTCAAACTTGGTTGTCGCCATAAAGTTATCGCTGCCGCAGATCACCGTCCCGGCAGGCACCCCGGTACCAATGTGAATGGCGGTGAAATAGTCCACCCCGTCCAGTGCCCCGGCGGCCACCATGGCGCGTGCGCCGCGAGTGCCTTCTTCGGCAGGCTGGAAGATCAGCCTGATGGTGCCGTTCAGCTGCGCTTTGTTGTGCATGAGCACGTGCGCCAGCCCAAGGCCAATCGTGGTGTGGCCGTCGTGCGCGCAGGCGTGCATCATGCCCGGATTGCAGGAGGCAAAGCCGTCGCGGAACGGGCGGTGGCTGTCGTCGAGCGCTTCGCTCAGGTCGAGAGCGTCCATGTCCACGCGAAACGCCAGCGTCGGGCCGGGACGGCCGGTGTTAAGCGTGGCAACCAGGCCGGTGAAGCCGCCTTCAAACGGCGCGAGCCATTTTTCGGGCGCGCCCTGCGCACGGGCGCGGGCAAATTCTCGCGTCAGGGTGGCGTTATCCGGCAACCCCATACGGCTTTCGGCATCCACCACGTCGCGGCCCATCGCCAGGTCATAACCCAGGCTATCCAGGATCTCCGCGACCTTCGCGGCAGTCCGAAATTCCACCCAGCCGGATTCGGCAAAATGGTGAAAATCGCGACGCCATGCGCTCAGTTGCGGGGCTAAGGTTTGGATGTACTGTGCCAGTGAGTCCATATCTGTTCCTGTCATCATTAAAATATGTGAACTGCTTCACGCTGTGATAGTTTTTACTTATCACTAACCGATTTTTCACAGTTTTAACCGTTCAGGAATTACCCTCGCACATCCCTTTCCATTAAAGTAGATGACAGTTTCTTTACTCTGATAAACAACGGTTATCGGTCGGGCTATGTCATTTCAGATTAAATTTCATCAAATTCGGGCGTTCGTTGAAGTGGCGCGTCAGGGCAGCATTCGCGGCGCCAGCAGGACGCTGAATCTTTCGCAACCGGCGTTGACCAAATCGATCAAAGAGCTGGAAGAGGGCATGGCGGCGCAGCTCTTTGTGCGCCGAAGCAAAGGCGTGGCGTTAACCGAGTGTGGTGAGGGCTTCTATCAGCGCGCCAGGCTGATTCTGGAAGAGCTGCGCGCGGCGCAGGATGACATTCGCCAGCGGCAGGGCGAGCTGGCCGGGCAGATCAATATCGGGATGGGGGCGAGTATTTCGCGAAGCCTTATGCCTGCGGTTATCACCCGCTTTCATGTGCAGCATCCGCAGGTTAAGGTGCGAATTATGGAAGGGCAGCTGGTATCGATGATCAATGAATTACGCCAGGGCGAACTGGACTTCACCATCAATACCTATTATCAGGGTCCTTACGATCATGAATTTACGTTTGAAAAGCTATTAGAAAAACCGTTTGCCGTATTTTGCCGGGAGGGGCATCCGGCGACGGGAGCAACCTCCATTAACGATCTGCTGCATTATAACTGGACCATGCCAACGCCCCGGGGAAGTTATTATAAGCAGTTAGAGGATGTATTTAGCCATCGCTCGCAAATACCCCGCATTGGCGTGGTCTGCGAAACATTTTCGTCGTGTATCAGCCTTGTCGCACAAAGCGACTTTTTAAGCATATTGCCGCAGGAGCTGGGTTGTGACCCCCTGTTGGCAGGGCGTCTGGTTATGCTGCCGGTTGTCGAATCACTTCCAAAAGCGACGTATTATTTAATTCAGCGTCGGGATTCACGCCAGACCCCGCTTACGGAGTCGTTAATTACGCAGTTCAGACGCGAGGCGCGGGCAATCGTCTCTGCGTGAAACATCATCCATAAAAAACAGGGCCTGTCCGACATCAGACAGACCCTTCAGTACACACAGCAGTGCATCCCTTCGCATATCCTGGATGTTATATCCATGAGGCAGGTTAATTAAGTTATAACAGCTTTCTCTCAAAATGAAAGGCGGTTGAGTGTTTGATTTTATGGATGTTTAAGCCAAATTGCGTGTTTTATTTACGCTGAAGTTTGAGTTAAGTGATGTTTAATTTTTCCCCGGCTGTCGATTGATATTCATCAGCTTGCTTTCAGCGCCACCCTACCCGGGGGAACGGCTGTTGAGGCACACCCCCCGCGAAGGTATAGTACAGGCTCAGATGTAGCCGGAGGATTTCCATGAACCCTGACGACAAATCACTGTTTCTTGACGCCATGGAGGATGTCCAGCCCCTGAAGCGCTGCGCAGATATTCACTGGCAGCCGAGCCGCAACACGCGGGCGCGCCAGGAGATTGATACCGAGCAACTGGATAACTTCCTCACCCTGGGCTTTCTGGAACTTCTGCCCCTGGATGAGCCGCTGGCATTTCAGCGTGAAGGGATACAACAGGGCGTAATGGATAAGCTGCGCTCGGGGAAATACTCCCGCGAGGCCAGCCTGAACCTGTTACGTCAGCCCGCCGAGCGTTGCCGCCAGATGCTGTACGCCTTTATTCGCCAGGCCGGACGCGACGGATTACGCAATCTGATTATCATTCATGGAAAAGGGCGTGAACAGAATGCTCATCCTAACGTGATACGTAGCTATCTGGCGCGCTGGTTAACAGAGTTTGAGGAAGTGCAGGCCTTCTGCGTGGCGCTGCCGCATCACGGCGGCAGCGGGGCCTGTTATGTTTCACTGCGAAAATCCAACGACGCGAAACAGGAGAACTGGGAACGGCACGCCAAGCGCAGCCGTTAACGGGATTAGCGCGGGCGAGGTGCTCGCCCGCGCTGAACTCAGAAGGTTTCCCAGTTGCTGTCGGTGGCGGTGCCTGCCGTGGCCGGGCGCAACAGCTTTGGTGTTTTCACATGCGTTGTACGGGGCGCGGTGGCCTGTTGTTTACCGTTCAGACGAAATGCCGCTACCGCCTGGCGCAGCTGTTCGGACTGATCTTCCAGCGCCGCTGCCGCCGTGGCGGACTGCTGCACCAGCGCGGCGTTTTGCTGGGTGACGCTGTCCATCTGCGAAACGGCCAGGCTCACCTGTTCAATACCGCGACTCTGCTCATCGGACGCAGATGAAATCTCGCCCATGATATCGGTCACGCGGGTGACCGCCGCCACAATTTCCTTCATCGTTGCACCGGCTTCGCTGACCTGTTCAGAGCCGGTATTCACGCGGCTGACAGAGTTCTCGATAAGGCCCTTGATCTCTTTTGCCGCCTGCGCGCTGCGGCTCGCCAGGGTACGTACTTCCCCGGCGACCACCGCAAAGCCACGGCCCTGTTCCCCGGCGCGTGCGGCTTCTACCGCGGCATTCAGTGCCAGAATGTTGGTCTGGAAGGCAATGCTGTCAATCACGCCGGTGATGTGGGCAATTTGCTGCGAACTGTCGGCAATTTCCGTCATCGTGCGGACAACGTTATCCACCACATGACCGCCGCGCGCCGCTGTTTCAGACGCGTTCTTCGCCAGCAGGGTCGCCTGACGGGCGTTGTCGGAGTTCTGTTTCACCGTGGCGGTCAGCTCTTCCATGCTGGCCGCGGTCTCTTCCAGCGAGGCGGCCTGTTCTTCCGTACGGGCGGAAAGATCGTTGCTCCCGGCGGCAATTTCGCCTGCGCCGGTGTAGATGGAGTCGGTGCTGCCGCGTACGGCGCTGACCGTGGTGACCAGAGATTGCTGCATCTCATGCAGACCGGCCGCCAGCTGGCCCATCTCATTGCGGCCAGAGAGGGTAATATCCTGCGTCAGGTCGCCCGCCGCAATGGTGCGAATATGGTTCATAATGGTTTGCAGCGGTTTTAACAGCAGGTGCTGTAACCCCTGCCAGATCACCACCAGCACGGCGATAACGGCCAGGAATATAGCCGCCAGCGTCCATTGCATCTGGGTAAAGCTGCTCTGGTTCTCTTCGGCCGCTGCTTTCAGCAGCGTGTTGTTTTCGGCGCGCCAGCGGTTATAGACCGCTTCCATATCGTCCTGTGCCTGCTGCGCATCCAGATCGCCATAGGCCTGATAGTTGTCGGCACGCAGATACTCAATCGACAGACGCATCACTTCGTGCATCTGGTTCCAGGATTTCAGCATCTCGTCGGTTAGCGCCGCACTCTGGCCGTTAACCTGCGGCAGGGCCTGCCACTGTTTGTTATAGGCTTCTGCTTTAGCCAGAGAGTTACCCGCGGTGCCAAGCAGTTTGTTGATCGCCTCAAGGGACGCCGGATCGCGCTGATTTTTCAGATAGCGGATGGCCACGCGCGTCACGGTAACGCGCGTTTTGATGAGGGTGTTAACGCTGTCACTCAGGCTCTCCTGTTGGGCATTAAGCACCCCGGAGTTCTGGAAGTTATGGCGATCGTTGCTGACGGCAGAGTAGAACAACCCTCCCGTGACAACTTGTAGCAGGCAGAATATGGTGAGAGCAAAGATAATACCGGTAATCACGTGCAGATTTTTCAGCATAGCGGTCGTCCGTAAGAAAGTGCAGGGGTACACAAATACTATCGTCGTCTAAAATTTAAACTTTAATTTAACTCGCGCTTAACTATGGGTTCTGGTCGGGAACCTGTTGTAAATCCGGATCTTTTTTATGAGGAAGGTGAACATGAGCAGCATCGATAAAAGCGGGACATACGCGCTGGGCACACGCACGGTTAAACGGCTGGGTTACGGCGCAATGCAGCTGGCCGGGCCGGGCGTTTTTGGGCCACCGAAGGACAAAAATGCCGCGCTGGAGGTGCTCCGGGAAGCCGTGGCGGCGGGCGTGAATCATATCGATACCAGCGATTTTTATGGTCCGCATGTGACTAACCAGCTGATCCGCGAGGCGCTGCATCCGTACCGGGACGATCTTACCCTCGTCACCAAAATCGGTGCGCGACGCGATGATAAAGGCGCCTGGCTGCCGGCCTTTTCCGCCCAGGAGCTGACCCAGGCGGTACACGACAACCTGCGCAATCTGCAGCTGGATGTGCTGGACGTGGTGAACCTGCGGATTATGTTTAGCGCACACGGACCGGCGGAAGGCTCGATCGCTGAACCGCTGTCCACCCTGGCAGAGCTACAGCAGCAAGGGCTGGTGCGACATATTGGTCTGAGCAATGTCACCGCCATGCAGGTTGCCGAGGCGCAGAAGATGGTGCCCGTGGTGTGTGTGCAAAACATGTACAACATCGTGAACCGTAGTGACGATGCGCTGGTGGATTCGCTTGCGCAGCAGGGGATTGCTTATGTGCCGTTCTTCCCGCTGGGCGGTTTTACGCCGCTGCAATCTTCCGGGCTGCAGGCGGTGGCGGACGACCTGGGGGCGACACCGATGCAGGTTGCGCTGGCCTGGCTGCTGCAGCGTTCTCCGAACATTCTGCTGATCCCGGGAACCTCTTCCGTGGCGCATCTGCGGCAAAACCTCGCGGCAGGGGAGCTGGTGTTACCGCCTGACGCGCTGGCTACGCTGAATGCGCTGGTGTAATCACGTATAAACAGAGCCCGGAGGGATCCGGGCTTTGTTATTTAACGATCGGCAAATCGGAATAGCGCGTGGTGTAGCAGGGCGACAGCATATCCCGCTTCATCGCCCAGGATTTCACCGCCCCCTGGCCCGCAAACCACACAGACCCCCGGCCTGAACGGTTAAGGCGGTCGATAACCTGCATCAGGGCTGTACTGTCTGGCCGCGGTGGGTGTTCATCGAACAGGCTAAGCTGCGCCACGCCCTGACTGAAAAAGTCACTGAGCATGACGCCCGCTTTCATATAGCGATGTCCCTCTTTCCAGATTCGGTTTAATGACTCGATAGCTACCCTGATAATATCCCGCGTATCGTTGGTGGGGATCGTCAGCTTGCCGGAGGCCTGGTTACCATAAAAAACCTCGTCCTCTGCATGCGGGCTGGTGCGAATAAAGACGCTGATATAGCAGCAAAACTGTTTCTCTTCGCGCAGCTTCTCGGCGGCGCGTTCGGCATAGGCGCAGATCGCCTGGTGCATATCGTCATACCGGGTGATACGGCTGCCGAAGGAGCGGCTGCAGATGATTTGTTGCTTTGTTGGCGAAAACTCTTCCAGCGCCAGACACGGTTCACCGCGTAACTCGCGGGCGGTTCTTTCCAGCACGACATTAAAGTGTTTACGGATCACCCAGCTTGAACATTCCGCCAGATGCAGGGCAGTCTCAATCCCCATCAGATTCAGTTTTTTGCTGATCCTGCGCCCGACGCCCCACACTTCGCTGACCGGTACCAGTGACAGCAGTTTACGCTGACGATCGATATTCGATAAATCCACCACACCGTTGGTTTTCTTCCAGGTTTTGGCGGCATGGTTAGCCAGCTTGGCTAAGGTTTTGGTGGGCGCGATACCGACCCCGACCAGCAGGCCGGTCTCTTTGTACAGGCGCTGGCGGATAGCCTGACCGAACGCCTCCAGAGACATACACTGGCTGACGCCCGTCAGATCCAGAAAGGCTTCATCAATCGAGTAGATCTCCACTCTCGGGGCCATCTCTTCGAGAATGGTCATCACCCGGCGGCTCATATCCGCATACAGCGCATAATTGGAGCTAAAGACGTGTACCTTCTGGCGTCTCAGCTCATCCTTCAGCTTGAAGTAGGGACCGGCCATGCCGATCCCCAATGCTTTTGCTTCTGCTGAACGTGAAATGATACAGCCGTCGTTGTTTGAAACGACCACCACGGGTTTCCCCTTAAGGTCGGGCCGAAACGCCGTCTCGCAGGAGGTGTAAAAACTGTTTACGTCAACGAGCGCGAACATGGCGGTTAGCTTTCAGGGTAAACGTCACAACGCCGAAGATCTCCAGCTCGTCTTCTGCGGCAAAAACGACCGGTGCGTAGTCAGGATTATGGGGGATGAGCTGAAGACGCGGATGCGTTTGCAGCTCCTTCACGGTAAATTCGCCCGCGACCGCCGCAATCACAATATCGCCATGAACGGCGTTTAACGAACGGTCAACCACCAGCAGGTCACCATGGCTGATGCCTGCGCCGATCATCGAATCACCGCTCACCCTGACAAAATAGGTCGCGCTGGGGTGTTTGATCACCAGCTTGTTCAGATCAAGGCTATCCTCGACATAATCCTGAGCAGGGCTGGGGAAGCCACAGGGCACCCGCTCCATAAACAACGGAAGCAATAACGTGGCATCAGGCCCCAAAGGAGAGATCAACTGCATAATGGTTAACTCATATTACTGTGTTTATATACAGTATTCATGATTAACCAGAACGATCAAGAGACGGGAGGGGAATTTTCCGGAACTCGTTGAAAGTCGAAAATTTTTAGTTCAACAAGGCGCGCTGGCGAGTATGCATTCTGGAATGTTTAATTTTTCTTAATTATTTCAGGCAGTAGCTGTTCTATAACCCCCACAACGCTTCTGACCCTGTGTGGAATAAAGCGAGCGTCCGGATAAACCGCATAGAGAAAGCGGTCGGGTAACCGCCACGCGGGGAGTACCTGCACCAGCGTGCCGGTTTGCAACG
Source organism: Enterobacter sp. Lyrl_3 (assembly GCF_051948675.1). Taxonomy (NCBI): domain Bacteria; kingdom Pseudomonadati; phylum Pseudomonadota; class Gammaproteobacteria; order Enterobacterales; family Enterobacteriaceae; genus Enterobacter; species Enterobacter sp. Lyrl_3. The sequence continues at coordinate 179,251 of NZ_JAYJLI010000002.1, read as the reverse complement.
CCCGTGCCGCGAGCGGTAGTTGCATACCGCCAATACCCATGCCTGCCTCCAGCGCCTGTAACAGGGCGTCGCTGGTATTGGCTCGGAAAACGGTATTCACTGCAATATCAATCGTTTCGTCATCAGAAACCAGACGCAAAGGGGCGTCCGGCGGGATGCCGCTGAATCGCACGTGGGGAAGCGCCGCCAGCGCGTACACGGACTCGACCGGCGGGTATGACGGGGCGGCAAAGAGCGGCGTTTCAATGCGTGCCAGTACGCGTGCGGCATGGGTTTGCGGAGGCTCCGCGCTCAGCCGAAGCGCCACATCCACCCCTTCGGTGACCAGATCGGCGATGCGGTCATCAAGCGAAACCTGCAGATGTAATTCAGGATTCATGCGCTGTAGCGTCAGCAGGCGCGGCAACACGATCTGGCCCAGGCCGCTCGGCAACTGCACATGTACGGCCCCCTGATATTGATGCTCAACCGGGTTCAGGCGTCGCTCTGCTTCCTGCATGGCCTCCAGCACAAGCTGCATATCCCGCCGGTAACACTCACCCTGCGCGGTGAGCTTCATCCTGCGCGTTGTACGATGCAGCAATACCACACCGAGCTCTTCCTCAAGGGCGGCGATCTGCTGGCTGACGGCGGACTGCTTGATCCCGGCCAGGCGAGCGGCAGCGGAAAAGGAGCCCGCTTCGGCGACGCGCAGAAAGGTGGAAATGGCGTTGAGCTTATTATTCATTTCGTGATTCTGCTTATAAATGCCATCGGATTTGGGGGATATATCAGGAAAAAATAATAGATCACACTGTGTCTGTCACCCCTTTCGGAGAAACACCATGAATACGACGCAGCAACACAGGGTCGCGCTGGTCGCTGGCGCCAGCGGGATTGTTGGCAACCAGCTGGTCAAAACGCTTTTGCGCCATCAGTGGGAGGTCATTGGCCTGAGCCGCCAGGCGGTATCTCACCCTGAAGGCATTGCGATGGTTAATGTTGATTTACTGGATGCGCAGGACAGCGCGCGGGCACTGTCATCGCTCAGCGGGATCACTCATGTGTTTTACAGCGCCTGGGTCAATGCCGCGAACTGGACAGAGATGGTTGAACCGAACGTCACCATGCTGCGCCATCTGGTCAGTAACCTCGAAAACACGGCGCCCCTTGAGACGGTCAGCCTGATGCAGGGCTACAAAGTCTACGGCGCGCATCTTGGCCCGTTCAAAACCCCGGCACGTGAAAGCGATCCCGGCGTACCGGGCGCGGAGTTTAACGCGGCCCAGCTCAGGTGGCTTAGCGATTTTCAGCGGGGAAAAGCGTGGCACTGGAGCGCCATCCGGCCGGGCGTGGTGGGCAGCACGGTGCCGGGTAACGCCATGAATCTTGCCCTGAGCATCGCGCTGTACGCATCGCTGTGTAAGGCGCTGAATTTACCGCTGCGTTTTCCCGGCGCCGAACAGACCTGGCACAGCATTGTTGATCATACAGACGGTGAATTGCTGGCAGAGGCGACCGTGTGGGCCGCCACGTCGCCGGTAGCAGAGAACCAGGCATTCAATGTGAATAACGGTGACATCTGGCGCTGGAGCGAGCTGTGGCCACGCATTGCACACTGGTTTGAACTGGAGTCTGCCCCCCCGGTCCGGCTCTCATTTCAGCAGCTGTTTACGGACTACCGCGCGGTATGGCGCGAACTCGCCGCAGCTCGCGGGCTGGTGGAAAGCGATATTTTGCAGCTGAATGACGGACAGTTTGCCGACTTCGTGTTTGGCTGGGATTACGATATGTTTGGCGATGGCAGCAAGCTGCGTCGGGCCGGATTCACCGCCATGCGGGCCACCGACGAGATGTTTTTCAGCCTGTTCGCACAGCTCAGGGCGGCACGCATTATTCCCTGACAGGGGGGATGTTGTTCTCAGGAACGAACCCGTTATACTCGCTCATGACTGTGATCAACGGGATTGGTGAATATGCGGGAAGCAATCAGCGTTTTATTAATGGCTCTGCCGGTTATTGGGTTATATCTGGTGATAAGGAATGGAGTGAGGTCATTTCGCCAGCCGAAACGCATCGTTTCAGATGCCCAGGGCAAGAAGAAAATATCCACTAACCCGTGGTTTTTTGATTGTTTTTCCCGCAAGGTTTATTTTTATGATGAGCGATATTTTTATGAAATTCAGAAGGATAGAACCACTCAGGTTGAACTGGCCAGGATAGTAAACATTAAGCCGGGATCGACGATGGTCAATAATCGTCGGATCTGGTCAGTAAGCTATGTTGAAAACGGAAGGGAAAAACAGGTGCAGTTTTACCCGAACGTAACGATGTTTAATCATAATTTCTCTGCTTTTTTGATAGCGGTAAAAAACGCCAATCCACACGCCGATATTAAAGATCTTTCCGTTTTCAATTTCTGAATGCCACCATGCGGCATTCAGAGACGATCCAGCCAGTCACTAACCATTAACGCATCGACGCTCTGAACGCGGTACCCGCCAGCCCGTCACAAATCGCGACGATGCACCTCCAGCGCATTGATCAGACCTTCGGCCTCCTGGCAACGAAGGAGGACGCCAGATCCTGCTGGGCAATATGCTGAAGACCATCACCGCAAATGGCACAAAGACACAGCAACTGGCGGAAGAGGATATTGCTGAGGTCCTGAGAACCCGTTTTGCGCTGACGGCCGCGTAACGGATCGGGGGACAATTTCGCTTTCAGCACAGACCGGGTTTTATACGCTGTGCCGGTTGCGTAAACCGTCCCCCCACTGTAATAACAGACTGAACGACGCGGGCAGTACCGTGAGTGTGACCAGCGTCGCGACCAGCAACCCCCCGATAATGGCATACGCCATAGGTCCCCAGAATACCTGGTGCGAGATGGGGATCATGCCCAGAATGGCGGCACAGGCGGTCAGACAGATAGGTCTGGCCCGGTGCTCTGCGGCTGCGATAATGGCGGCATCGTTCGTCATCCCCTGAGCCAGATTGCTGTCAGCTTCGCCGAGCAGGATCACCGCGTTACGAATGATCATGCCCGCCAGCGCGATCACGCCCAGCAGGGCGACGAACCCCATCGGTGTTCCACCCGGCAGCATCGCCAGAACGATGCCCGGTAAGCCAAACGGGGCCATGAACAGGGCCAGAAACATCCGGGAATAGCGTCGTAGCTGAAGCATCAGCAATAACAACATAATGACCAGCGTCACCGGAAGAACGGTAAAGACAGAGCGGTTTCCTTTATCAGACTCCGCAACCGCGCCGCCTTCCTCAATACTGTAGCCCGCAGGCAAACGGGCACGCAGTTTATCCACTGCCGGGCGCAGCGCGGCGGAGACGACCTCGGCTCTGAGTCCCGGCGCAAGGTCAGTTTGCACGGTGATAAACAGCAGGCGCTGACGACGCCAGACAACCGGATCGTCCACACCCCAGACCGGCGTTGCGACAGCACTGAGCGGAATTTTTTTGCCATCGTTCCCCTCAACGGTCAGTGACGACAGTGTGGCCAGATTAAGACGTTCACTGTCTCTGGCGCGGAGCACCACATCCACCAGCCGGTCATTATCCCGTATTGAGGTCACGACGCTGCCGGACCAGACCGTATTCAGCGTCCGGGCCAGACTTTCTGACGACACGCCCGCAGCCCGGGCCGCTGTCTGATTCACCTCAAGAGTAATCACTCTCTCCGGTTCACCAGCGGTCTGGTTGACTTCACGTGAGAGCGGTGATCGGCCAATCACCTCCGTCAGGTGATTCGCCAGCGCCCGAACCTTCACATAGTCCGGCCCGCTAACCCGGTATTTGATTGGCCAGCCGACCGGGGGGCCGAGCTCCAGGGGCGATACGCGTGTGATGATGTCGCTAAATTGCGTCGCCAGTATCTTGTTCAGCTGTGCGTGCAGACGGTCGCGGGCGGCGAGGTTTTTCGCGACCACCACCAACTGGGCACTGTTTTCATTCTCCAGCAGCACATCCATTGGCAGATAAAAACGGATAGCGCCCGATCCTACGTATGTTGAGTAATGATCGGTATTGCTATTGCCTGCCAGCGCCTTCTCCAGCTTTTCAGCCTCTCTTTGCGTTTCCGGCTGTGAGGCGTTGGCCGGAAGCGTCAGGCTCACCAGCAGCTCTGGTCTGTCGGAAGCGGGAAAAAACTCACCCTGCATAAATGTCGTCCCGAATATGGACAAAACCAGTGCGGCAAGGGCGCAAAGCACGGTGGTGAGTCGGTGGCGCAATACCTTACGCAGCAGCCAGTGATACCCGCGAGCAAGCCGCCCCGGGCCGGAGGCATGATGCCTGACGTTCTTCGGCAGCAGCCATGTTCCGGTCAGCGGTGAAAACAGGATCGCGACCACCCATGAACACAGCAGGGCAATCAGCACGACCGCAAACAGAGAAAAGCAGTATTCACCCGCGCTGGATGCCGCAAAGCCGACCGGAATAAATCCGGCGATCATCACCAGTGTGCCGGTGAGCATCGGGAATGCCGTCGTTGTGAACGCCCGGGTTGCCGCTTGCCGACGGGAATCGCCAGCCTCCAGACGAGAAACCATGGTTTCCACGGTGATCATGGCGTCATCCACCAGCAGACCCAGCGCAATAATCAGTGCCCCGAGCGAGATGCGCTGCAGGCCAATCCCGGCCAGCATCATTCCGGCGAAGGTCATGGCCAGAACCAGCGGGATTGCCGCAGCCACAACCAGCCCCGCCCGTAGCCCCAGAGAGACAAATGAAACGGCCAGGACGATAACCACCGCTTCAATAAGAACCCTGATAAAACCACTCACCGCGTCACTGACTACCGCGGATTGATCGGCGACCTTCACCATCTCGATACCGTGCGGCAGCCCGGCGCTGAGGGCGGCCACTCTTTGATTCAACGCGGCGCCAAAGCGCAGCATATTGCCTGTCGGCGCCATTGAAATCGCCAGCCCGATAGCCGGTTTTCCGTTGACCCGGAACGCCGGTGAGGGCGGCTCGGCGCTTTTCCGGGTGAGGGTGGCAATGTCAGTCAGGGGGATATAACGATTGTTAATATGCAGCGTGACCGCGCGTAAACTCTCCTCTGAGGTGAGCGCACCGCTGACGTGGAGTGCGATGTTCTCCTGCCCCGTGCGTATGATGCCCGCCGGGACGACTGCATTCTGCGCCCTGAGCGCCTCCGCCACCTGCTGAATATCCAGACCCATCCCCGCCAGACGGGCCGGGGAAAAGGCCAGAACCATCTGTTCCTGCTGTTCACCCAGCAGGGTGGTTTTGCCGATATCCGGCAGGGACATCAGTTCCCGACGCAGTGTCTCCACCCGATCCCGAACCTCCCGCAGGGTATAGCCTTCGGGGATGAAGCCATAAATTGTGCCGAACGTGTCGTCAAATTCGTCGTTGACATCAGGGCCCTGAACGCCTTCTGGCAGGGACGGGGCGATATCCTGCATTTTCTTCCGCACCTGGTACCAGATATCCGGCACCGTTTGCGGCGGCGTATCATCGCGCAGGTTGACATGAATAACGGTGCGTCCTGCCCGGGTTTCGCTTTCGATATAATCAAGCCAGGGGATCTCCTGTAACTTTTTCTCAAGCGTATCCGTCAGTAGGCGAGTCGTGTCCGCTACCGATGCCCCCGGCCATTGCGCGGAGACCACGGCCGTTTTGATGGTAAACGCCGGATCTTCGTTGCGCGGCAGGCGCTCGTAACAGAACACGCCCATCGCCATCACTAGCAGCATAAAGAAACTGACCATCTGCTGATTTTTAAGCGCCCAGGCGGAGAGGTTAAATGTCTCTTTTGTGCTTCTCATGTTCATGGCTGCTCCTCCCCGGCAATCACCTGTTCTCCTGAGCGTAATTTGCTCACGCCAGCCGTAATCACCCTGTCACCGGGCGCAAGACCGGAGGCGATGATGACGGAGGAGGCCGTGTAACGTGCAGGCACAACCACGCGCAGTTGCGCCTGAGATTGCCGGTTGATTACAAACACAGCGGGCTTGTCTACGTAACGACTCAGTGCCGACGCAGGAAGGACGTAACCGCACGCGGCACTGGAGGGCAGGGTTACGGTGACGCTGGCACCCAGTGCCATGGCGGCGGGCGAGTTGTTCAGGGTGGCTCTGACCCGCCAGGTACGGGTCAGGGGATCGGCCTGAGGCGTGATATCGCGTAACACCGCTGAAGCATTGACCGTCGGGTCGCTGAGCAAGGCGACGCGGAAATCAGCCTTATCTGGTGAGGGGATCTCATCAGGCGCGGCAACATCAAACACCACATCGCGGGCTTCACCGGTCGCCAGCGTCAGCACCGACTGGCCTGCGCTGACAATCTGGCCCGCAGAGGCGCTAACCGCGGTAATGATGCCTTCCTTCGGCGAGAGAAGGCGGGTCCAGCCCAGACTTTCCCGGGCGTTGCGCAGTGCCGCCTCGCTACTTTTCAGACGCGCGCTGGCGACAAGCCAGTCTGCACGGGCTGTGTCGAGTTGTGTGCGGGCTATAGCGCCGGTGGGCATCAGCGTTTGCATTCTGTTGACGTTGAGCGCGGCAATCTGCGCTGAGGCTTTGGCACCCTCATAGTCAGCGGTGGCCGCGTCGAGCTGATTTTGTCCGGTGGTATTGTCGAGGGTCGCCAGCAGTTGCCCGGCGGTAACCCGATCGCCAATATCGACGACGCGCGTGAGGATCCTGCCCCCGGTACGGAAACTCAGCGTCGTCTCATCATGGGCATGGATCTCACCGGTTCTTTCCAGTGCTGGCAGCGTTTTCGCTGAACCCACCACACTGTAGCGTACCGCCCGCACGGGGGGCGGCGTGTTTTCGTGTTTATCGCCGCAACCGGTTAGCGGGAAGATAGCCAGGGCAAGTATCACCAGGGGAATAAAGTGTAGCCAGGAAAGGGTGCGCGCCACGCTGTATACATGATGCAGGCTGTGGCGGAGGGAGAGAATGAATTCGTCTGACATAACGCCGCTCCAGAAAAGGGATGGCGTTATTTAATCGGCTGTTCATCGAGAAAGATTCGATGTTGTGTCAAGGGTTTATCAAGAGCGGGAATTTTCCTCGTCACAAGCGCGCCAGGGCAGTTGGATGCGCACCAGAAGCCCTCCGGTTTCTGGTAATGACGCGCTAATACTTCCCCCATGCGCCTGACAAATCGCCTGCGCAATTGATAAACCGAGGCCGCTGCCACCGGAGTGCCGGGCGCGTGATTGTTCCTCGCGGCTAAATCGCTTAAACATGTCCGGTAAAAAGTGCTTTGATACACCCGGACCGTCATCGGCGAATTCGAGGGTGTACTGCCCCTGGGCATAATGCAGGGCCACCTCCAGATGGCCTCCCTCGCGTCCGTAGCGGAGTGAATTCTCCATGAGGATCGTAAATACCTGTCCCATACGGAACGCATCGCCTCTGAAGGGGCATGCGCGCGGGTTACGCAACGTTATCGTAAAATTATGCGCATCGGCCTGCGGGGTTATCCAGTCTGCCCGCTCCTGAATCAGCTCATCCAGACGGAATGGCCTGTCTTCAAGCACAAGATTTCCCGCATCAGCCAAAGAGAGAAGGTGCAATTCATCGGTCAGCCGGTTGAGGTGCTGGAGCTGTTTCATCACCATCCCCAACTGCTCCGGGGTGGCGTCAAACACGCCGTCCATCATACCCTGCAGACGTCCAATGGCTGCCGTCAGGGGAGAGCGCAGCTCATGTGCCATGGCAACGTGCGAGGCGCGAAGCTCCTTTTCATAGCGAGCCAGTTGTCCGGTCATGGTATTAAAGTCAGCCGCAAAGCTGATCATTTCTGCGGGCGCTTCTTTCACCAGCTCTGCCTGTCGGCCAAACTGCCCATCGGCCACATCTTTGGCCGCATCACGAAGACAGCTGAACTGCAGCGCCAGAGGACGCGCGTGCTTAAGTCCCATCACCACAATGAAGGGGATCATCACCAGCACCAGCAGAGCCACGGTGACCCAGTCAGCCGAGGCGATAGATGGGGTGGAGTAACTGAGCCCCCACCAGCTGTCTACAATATCGTGAAAGCGGGCCGGGTTTGACTGCGGATTCTGGCTGAGCGTGAGAAACTCCTGCCGGACCGCTGCGGGCATTTTGCCCATTATCCAGTAGTTCTGCACGGCGTAACGCAGCCACATACAGGCAGCTATAACGATCACGCTGCCAATCGCCAGCGCCAGGATACGCGCGCAAATCCAGCGCCAGAGGGAGGAATGACGGGTCTTTATCATGGCTGTCTGAACCTGTAACCCACGCCGCGAACGTTAACCAGCACGCCGGAAAGACCCGCGGCTTCGAGTTTTTTACGCAGGTTATAAATATGGGTATCCACCACCCGCTCCAGGGCCTCGCTTTCCGGCAAACAGTGCTCCAGTAAATATTGACGGGAAAAAGGACGCGAAGGTGAACGCATCAGCGTGGTCAGTAGCGAAAATTCCGTTGGGGTCAGATCCAGAACCCGCGGCGTATTGTCATCATTGATGATGCTCGCCACAATGGCCGTGACATCCACCTCCAGCGTCTGCCAGCGAAGGATCTCTTCTTCGCGCGTGTTTTTATTGCTCCGGCGCAGCACCGCCTGCACCCGTGCCACGACTTCACCCGGATGATAGGGTTTAACGACATAGTCATCAGCCCCGTATCTCAACGCGCCGATGCGATCGGGCGTATCGCCCATAGCCGTCACCATGATAACGGGCACATCGCTTTTGCGACGCAGGCTGGCCAGCACCTCAGTTCCGTTGAGTCCGGGAAGCATGACATCCAGCAAGACAAGATCGGGTTTCCAGCGTTGCGCCATCTCCAGCCCGGCCAGCCCGTCCCCCGTGACGGTCACATCGTAATTTTCACGGCGTAAATAAGCTTCAAGTACGCCAGCCGCATCGGCATCATCTTCAATAATCAGCACTCTTCTGGACAACATCTGTTCACCTTGACCGTTTCTTAACACTATCCCGACTATTCATTGATTTAGCCAAATCATACTGCGCACAACGTAGAAGTGGAGACCAGTATGATAGCGAGAAAAAAAGCCCTGTATATGACCGTTCCGTTTCTGATGACGGCAGCATCCGGCGTACACGCCGATGAGGCACAAACGTCTTCCGACTATTTGACGATTGGGGCAGGAGGACGCTATGCGCCTCGTTATTCAGGCTCTGACAAGCAGGTATGGCAAGGGGTTCCTGTTTTACAGGGGCGCAAAGGTGCATTCTTTATTGATGCGCAGAAAGGCATTGGATATGACCTGCAAAATGACAGCGGCGTGTACCTTGAACATACGCTGGGTTACGACCTGGGGAGGGCGGACGAAAACGCCAGCTGGCGCGAGGGGGCAAATAATCTGAAAGGGATGGGAGAGATCGATACCAGCCTGAATACCGGGCTGGCGGTCGGCTGGCAAATCACTTCCTGGCTGAGTGTGGAAGGCAAAGCGACCCTGCCTGTAACGGACAGTCAGGGGGTAAACTACCAGGCCTCTGTTACGCTGCTTCCTCTACAAACCAGTCAGGACACGATTGCTTTTCAGTCTGCATCCCTGTTTGGCGACAGCCGTTACCTCAATACCTGGTATGGCGTCAGTCAGCAGCAGAGTCAGCGCTCCGGTTATAGCCGTTATTCAGCGCCCGGTGGATTCTACGGTATAGACAGCAGCCTGACATGGAGTCATCAGTTCGATACCCATTGGGGCACGGTACTGAGTGCCGACTACACCTGGCTTGGGGAGCATGCAAATAACAGCCCGATCGTATCGCGACGTAACGAAGGCGCTGTCACCGCCGCCATCACCTGGACATTCTAGTGTGGAGGTGAGAGATGCGATCTTCCTCGGCGTAGCCGGGGTAATCATTACGGCCATCTATGTCATTACCTGGTACGTCTATGTATACGGGTGAACAGAGCTGGCCGGAGCGAGAAAATTCCTGGAAGATTATTTCTTCTTGTTCATCATCGCTTTCAAATCAGCAAACGGATTAAAAGTGGCCACACCCACATCTTTTTGCGCGTCTTCTCCCGCGACAACGGTGGTGCCGTACTGATCCGCTTCGGTGTACTTCGAGTGTTCATGATCGTGGCAAAACAGGCACAACAGCTCCCAGTTACTGCCATCTTCCGGGTTATTGGTATGGTCGTGATCGATATGGTGAACCGTCAGTTCCCGAAGGTTGGAATAGACAAATTCCCGTGAGCAGCGCCCACAGACCCATGGATAAATTTTTAATGCTTTTTCACGGTAGCCGCTTTCCAGCCGCGCGTAGTTTTTAGGGATCAGAGCCATTGCCGGTTTTACCTGCCAGGAAAAGAGTGAGCGAAATTATATCCCATTATGGAACGCAATAGCGATCTGCTCAGGTCAGTCAATTTATTTGACGCTTTCCGTTAAATAAACGGCATTTATTGTTGCCGGGTAATGCGTAGAGTAGAAGAAACGCAACACATTCTTAGGATTACCCCTTATGAAAAAGATCGGATTTTTATCATTTGGTCACTGGACGCCGTCGCCACAGTCCGGTACCCGAACCGCAGCGGACACGCTGCTCCAGTCCATCGACCTGGCCGTGGCCGCTGAAGAGCTGGGTGCCGATGGCGCTTATTTCCGAGTGCACCACTTTGCCCGGCAGCTCAGCTCGCCGTTCCCCTTGCTGGCGGCGATAGGCGCAAAAACCAAAACCATCGAAATCGGTACCGGCGTGATCGACATGCGGTATGAAAACCCAATGTACATGGCGGAGGATGCCGGGGCGGCGGATCTGATCTCTGGCGGGCGTTTGCAGCTGGGAATTAGCCGCGGCTCGCCGGAGCAGGTGATTGATGGCTGGCGTCACTTTGGCTATGTCCCGCAGGAAGGGGAAAACGAATCGGATATGGCGCGTCGTCATACCGAGGTGCTGCTTGAGGTGCTGCGCGGAGAAGGGTTTGCGAAACCAAACCCGCAACCGATGTTCCCGAACCCGCCGGGCCTGCTGCGCCTGGAGCCTCATTCCGAAGGTTTACGCGACCGCATCTGGTGGGGTGCCGGTTCAAATGCAACGGCGGTCTGGGCCGCAAAACTGGGCATGAACCTGCAAAGCTCAACGCTGAAAGACGATGAAACCGGCGAGCCGTTCCATATTCAGCAGGCAAAACAGATCCGCGCGTATCGTCAGGCCTGGGCTGAGGCGGGCCATACCCGTCAGCCGCGCGTGTCGGTGAGCCGCAGTATCTTTGCCCTGATGGACGACCGTGACCGGATGTATTTCGGGGCCAGCCGCAACGACAGCGATAGCGTGGGCTATCTGGATGAAAAAACGCGGGCGATTTTCGGGCGCAGCTATGCGGCAGAGCCCGACAAGCTGGTTGAACAATTGAAGCAGGACGACGCGATAGCCGAAGCGGATACCCTGTTACTGACCGTACCGAATCAGCTTGGCGTGGACTACAACGCGCATGTGATTGAGTCGATCCTCAAACATGTGGCGCCAGCAATGGGCTGGCGCGAGTAGGTAAACTGACGGGGTGCTCAGCCTCTGTGGCTCATATCGCTCAGCAGTACGGCGATACTTTGCCCGCCCGCCGTCTGCTCAAGCGCAATCTTGACGATGATGGTCAGCGGAACGGAGAGCAGCATGCCAACGGGGCCGAGCAGCCAACCCCAGAATATCAGGGACAAAAACACCACCAGGGTCGAAAGCCCGAGCCCGCGTCCCATCATGCGCGGTTCAAGAATGTTTCCGAAGACCAGGTTAATTACCAGATAACCGGCCAGCAGAATCAGGGCATCATACAAACCACTGAAAACCAGCACCTGCAGAATAGGCGGGATGGCCGCCAGCACGGAACCGATGTTGGGAATATAGTTAAGCGCAAAGGCGAGCAGTCCCCAGACGAACGCAAACCGCACATCCAGCGCAACCAGCATGCCCCAGACAACACACCCGGTGACGAGACTGATCGCCGTTTTCAGCACCAGATAGCGGGAAACACTGTCCAGTGCACGCTGAATCGCGCCCATGCCTTCCACCGGCCGAACCATTATATGCTGTAGTTTGGCAGGCAGTTGCGGCACCTCCAGCAGCATAAATACCACGGTTAAAAACAGCAGGAAAATAGAGGTCATGGCGTTGGAGAGCTGCGCCAGCAGGCTGGTGACGAGGGTCATGGCTGCGTTGGGGTCGATATACTTCAGCAGTTCCTCAACGGAGACCTCAATGCCCGCGCGCTGCAGCCAGGGTTCAATCTGCAACAGCGGTATCACCAGCGACGAGCGGTATTTCGGCAGCGTGCGCGCCAGTTCATTCAGGGATGTGCCCAGATAAGCGACCAGCAGCACCATCGCGATAATAATGATGCTGATGAGCAGGGTGATCGCCAGCACGCGCGGTATGCGTATCCGCACCATGCGCTGAACCAGCGGGTTAAGGATCACTGCAATAAACAGCGCCAGAATAAAAGGCACGATAATATCGGCGGCAAAACGAACGCCCGTCAGGATGATCACCAGCATACCGAGCATGATGACAATCTTGAGGCCGTTCAGGGTAATGATGGGTTTAGCCATGGCAATTCCTGCGTATTTTTTTATTTATAATAAAGGCGAAAGGCGTTTAATAAACTAACCAAAATCAAACGGCCTCGGTAAAGAATTGAAAAGACTTTGAGTAAAATCCTGGCTTATGGTACAAATTTAGCGTGTTTAACTACCGAGGACAATTTTGATCCGCAAAGACGAGAAGCAACACCGCGGATAATTGTAATTTTATGGACAATTTGTTCAGGACGTATTCTTCAAACCATACTGCTGTATTCTCCACCTCTTTCTTCTTTCTGTCCGGTGAGCAACACTGGCGCAACGCGCTATAGTCACTTCTTCTGCCTGAGCTGGCGCCATGCGCTTAGCTATCTGATTTAATTTCCTTTTTTGGGTTTGCTGTTCGCAGCGAGCCGCGATGGATTATATTCTCAAGCAGGAGAAAAACATGTTTTACTGGATTTTATTAGCCCTGGCTATTCTCGCTGAAATTACCGGCACGCTGTCTATGAAATGGGCAAGCGTCAGCGATGGCAACACCGGTTTTATTTTAATGCTGGTGATGATTTCGCTTTCCTATATTTTCCTCTCGTTTGCGGTGAAGAAAATCGCGCTGGGGGTGGCTTATGCCCTCTGGGAAGGTATCGGTATTTTGTTGATTACGCTGTTCAGCGTTTTGTTATTTGACGAAACCTTATCAACAATGAAGATCGCCGGATTGACGACGCTGGTAGTCGGGATTGTGCTGATTAAATCGGGTACACGTAAACCGACAAAACCGCAGAAGGAGCAGACCCATGCAGCAGTTTGAATGGATCCACGCGGCCTGGCTGGGGTTCGCCATTGTTCTGGAAATTCTGGCGAACGTGTTTCTGAAATTCTCTGATGGTTTTCGCCGTAAAGTTTACGGTCTGATGTCGATTGCCGCTGTGCTGGGGGCGTTTAGCGCCCTGTCTCAGGCGGTCAAAGGTATCGATCTGTCAGTAGCCTATGCCCTGTGGGGCGGGTTTGGTATTGCCGCGACCCTGGCAGCAGGATGGGTGCTCTTCGGCCAACGGTTAAATAATAAAGGCTGGATCGGCCTGGTATTGCTGCTGGCCGGTATGATTATGATAAAACTCGCCTGATAAAAGACAGCCATCATCTACAGGCGGCGAAATTCGCCGCCTGTATTACGCTTAGAAAAGCAAAACATGATGAGGATGGCTGATGTATCGCACATTAAGCTGGCGCAATATTCCCACCGCGAGAACGTTGTTTGCCATGATCTTCATGGCGGGGATCGGCTTAATCATCTCCATCGTCGCGCTGCTTTACCTCTCCCTGCATCTTATCAGCACCAAAACCAACGAGATTGATGAACACCGCTCGGCGCTATCCGTAAAAGGGGCGATTCAGACCTCGGTTAACCGGATCTCTTCTCTGGTCATAGATAACGCAGTCTGGGACGACGCGGTTCGCGAGACCTACAGCCCAAAGCTCGATACCCAATGGCTGTATAACACCTGGGGTGCCGGCTTTAAGATCGATAACCTCTATGATGGCACTTTCGTGCTGGATGAACACTTCAACGTTATCTGGGGCTCGTTTCAGAGTCAGCCCTTCACCGAGACGACGCTCGACTTTTTTGGCAATGGTCTGAAAGCGCTGATTGACCAACACCGGCGTGCATTATCCCGCGATAAAAATATCTATGCGGGGATCACCCGCACGCGCAACGGTGTGGCGTTTATCGGGATTGGCCTGATTCGCCCGATGGTCGGACGATTACAGGTTAACGACGGCACGCGCCGCTATCTGGTCATTACCCGCCACCTTAACGGCAAAATATTATCCGATCTGGGAACGACATTTCAGATTGATAACCTCAACTATAGCCCTGACAAAATAAGCGATCTGAGCTTGCCGCTGCGCAGTTCGGCAGGAGAGCTGCTGGGGTATATCAACTGGCAGGCACGCCTTCCTGGCGCTGAGGCCGCCCGCGCGGCCTCATCCGATATCACGCAGATTGTGGTGCTGGCATCGGCACTGATCCTGCTGTTTATTCTGGTGAGCAGTGTGGGTCTTTACAAACTGGCCCGGGGTGAGAGCCAGGCGCGGCTGGTGGCGAGAACGGACTGGTTAAGCCATTTGCCGAACCGACGCGCGTTAATCGAGGCGCTGGAACAGGTAAGTTTACGCGGTGATATTGATGTAAAAAGCGTGGTGTTTATCGATCTTGATGGCTTTAAGGATGTGAACGATATTTACGGTCATAGCGTGGGGGACGATTTGATCGTGGCGATAGCGAAGGCGTTGCGTGAGCGTGTTCCACCGGGGGGAATGCTGGCGCGCCTGGGCGGCGATGAATTTGCTATGACCGTCGGTGGCGACCATGCGCAAACGCTCGCCACCGCGTTTGCCAACGCTGTGCTGGACTTCCTTAGCACCCCCATACGGCTGGGCGGTCGCACCATTCATATTGGCGCGAGTATTGGTATTGCCAGCGGCACCCTGATTGAGTGCAGCAGTTCCGAACTGTTTCGCCGTGCCGATATTGCCATGTATCACGCCAAAATCACTGGCAAAGGGCGGATCACTCACTACGACGCGGAGCTGAACAGCGCCCGTGAACGCCAGCTGGCGATTGAGAATCAGATCCGTAACGGGCTGGAGCGGGAGGAATTTGAGGTCTGGTACCAGCCAATCATCGACGCACGGAGTCAGAAAATGAGCGGCGTTGAAGCGCTGGTGCGCTGGCCGCGCCGTCCGGGCGGCGAGATTGGCCCGGACACCTTTATTACCATTGCCGAGACCAGCGGCCTGATTTACAAACTGGGCCAGTTTGTACTGCAACGAGCGTGCCGGGACATGGTACCGTTCAGCGAGCTAAAACTCTCCGTTAACATCTCGCCCGCACAGTTTCGCGATCCTGAATTCGAAAACAAAGTCGCCCAGGTGCTTGATACCACTTCATTCCCGGCCAACCGGCTGCAGCTGGAGGTCACGGAAACCTATGTACTGGAAAACCCGGAGCGCGCCCGTATGGCCATTGCTAACCTTAAAGCACTGGGCACTGCGGTAGCGCTGGATGACTTTGGCACGGGTTATTCGAGCATTGGCTATCTGCGGCGCTTTAATTTCGACACCATTAAGATCGATAAATCTCTCGCCGGGCTGGTAGATAACGACGAACAGGCTGCCGCGCTGGTGAGTGGAACGGTGCGTATCGCCAATGCTCTGGGCATGGCGGTGGTCGCGGAAGGGGTGGAAAACGAAAAACAGATGAAACTGCTGCGGCTGGCTGGCTGCGATCAACTGCAGGGTTTCTGGTTCAGCCAGCCAATGCCGATTGAGTCAATCGTGGCGCTACGTCAGGTCAAACAGTGCTGATTTACTGTTGTGCCAGCGCTTCCAGCTTGTCGCGAAAACCGGTCACCGAGAGAGCACGGTTATCCGCGCGCCATCGGTCTTTGGCCGCCGGGGCTGAACTCTGCACACCAATCAACTGCCAGCCGTTATCCGTTTTCAGCATCAGCGGTGAGCCACTGTCGCCCGGTAACGTATCGCACTGGTGAGAGAGTACGCTGTTTTGCGCCCAGCCGGTCACAATGCAGTCGGTGTGGGTGTACAGCGTATCCAGATGATCGACCGGATAACCGGATTGTGTCACCTTGCGATCGACGGCTTTCAGCGCGGCGGTCAGCGCGGCTTTATCGCCATCAAACAGGGGCAGAGGAGTGATACCAGAAGGCGGGTAGCGCAAAATGATGAGACCGAAATCCCAGGAGGCCGCAGCGGGCGGGACTATCCAGCCGTCGCCGTCCGGTTTCAGGCGCTTACCCAGCGAAGGGTCAACCCGGCCTTCAATCCCGTGAATTTCATAGCGCCACATCCCTTTCTGAGACACAAATCGCAGTACCACGGCTTTGTCGGGTTTGCCGTCCGGCGGTGTCAACAGGCAATGGCCTGCGGTCAGGGCAAGCTGAGGGGTAATCAACGTGGCGGTGCATAAGTTACCGCTGGCGGTTTCCAGTTGCCCGATGGCATCCCACGGGGCCTGGGTAGGATCGGCGACACGCGTACGATCATCATGACCGAAAAACAGCGTTTTAAGCTCTTTCGCGCTAATGGTGTCATCATCGCCATCATCCGCATGCGCGAATCCAGAAAAAAGAGCAAACGTTCCCAGTAATAACACAACAGATTTACGCATATCACACTCTGGTGGGGGTAATTATGATTATTAAAAGTGAACCCTATGAAAATACTATAGACGGGACAGCGCTAAAGTGGGAGTAAAATCAGCGTGCTACGATCAGGAAAGATAAAACTGGCTTGCGATGAGCGCGCATAAAATAAGCAGGATAAGGATCAACTCAAACCGATAGCGTCGCAGCATACGCCCTCCGGATAAAAAAACGGCGCTGTATTGAAAGGTTCAGCGCCGGTTTACCAACGTGCCCCGAAGGGCACGGTTTAGCTTGTACTCTTACGCAGCTGGCTGAGCAGCTGGTTTAGCAGCTTCGTGTTTTACTGCTTTTTTGTGATGCTTTTTAGCGGCCTGAGCTTTCTGCTCTACAGCGGGTTTAGTCGCTTTTTTGTGGTGCTTTTTGGCGGCCTGTGCTTTCTGCTCAACAGCAGGTTTAGCGGCGTCTTGTTTTACGGCTTTTTTGTGGTGCTTTTTAGCCGCCTGCGCTTTTTGCTCAGCAGCAGGTTTAGCGGCTTTGTGATGTTTCTTGTGGTGTA
The DNA here is from genome assembly GCF_051948675.1 of Enterobacter sp. Lyrl_3. Taxonomy (NCBI): domain Bacteria; kingdom Pseudomonadati; phylum Pseudomonadota; class Gammaproteobacteria; order Enterobacterales; family Enterobacteriaceae; genus Enterobacter; species Enterobacter sp. Lyrl_3. The sequence goes on along the minus strand of NZ_JAYJLI010000002.1, from coordinate 162,032 downwards.
CCGTTTTTGCCGGTGCAGCGGTGGTTGCAGCAGGTGCAGCGGCAGCTGGAGCAGTTGCAGTAGTCTCAGCAGCGAACGCAGCAGAAGACAGACCCATAGCAGCGGCAACAACCAGAGCTAATACTTTATTCATGTTCATACCCTCGAATTTGGTTTTTCATTTAACCCCACTGCGGGGCCGTTGAAATAACTATATCCCTGTAAATTCGGGGTTTCCGTGAGTGATTGGTATCGGCGTGTAACCGTTTGTACAACGCCGGGGGCTTTCCCCGGCGTGGGTCATTACAGGTAACGCGAGGTCAGGTGTTCACGGAAGTAGCGGATATTCAGATCTTCTCCCGTCGCCTGGGTGATCAGCTGTGATGTGGTAAACCGGCTGCCGTGTTGCCAGACGTTCTGGCGCAGCCAGTCAAACAGGGCCGACAGATCCCCGTCAGCGATAGAGGCCTGCAGACCTGGCAGCGCCGTTTTCGCGGCATGGAACAGCTGCGCGGCGTACATCGCCCCCAGCGTATAAGACGGGAAGTAACCGAATCCGCCGTCGGTCCAGTGGATATCCTGCATACAGCCGTTGCGGTAGTTGTCTTTGGTGGATAACCCGAGCCACGCCTGCATTTTCTCATCCCACAGGGCCGGGATGTCCTCCACCTCGATATCGCCATTGATCAGCGCCCGCTCAATCTCATAGCGCAGCACCACGTGTGCCGGGTAGCTCACTTCGTCGGCATCGACGCGGATATAGCCCGGCTTCACGCGCTGGTTCCAGGCGAGAAAGTTCTCTTCGCTAAACGCCGCCTGGCTGCCAAAACGGGCATGAACGGCAGGGAGGAGATGTTTCAGGAACGCCTCGCTGCGGCCAAGCTGCATCTCAAAGAACAGACTCTGGGATTCGTGGATTGCCGTTGAACGCGCCAGGGCAACGGGCTGACCGGCCCACGCGCGCGGCAGGTTCTGTTCGTAGCGCGCGTGTCCGGTTTCGTGGATCACGCCAAACAGGGCGCTGAGGAGTTCATCTTCGTCATACCGCGTGGTAATGCGCACATCTTCCGGCACGCCGCCGCAGAACGGGTGCGCGCTCACGTCCAGACGACCGCCGTTGAAATCGAAGCCGAGCATCTTCATGGCTTCCAGCCCCAGCTCACGCTGCGTTGCCGTCGGGAAGGGGCCCTGAGGCGGAACGAAGGTCTGCCTGGCCTGCTTGTCGACCACGTTTGCCAGCAGATCCGGCAGCCACGACTTCATGTCGGCAAAGAGCACGTCCAGACGGGCGCTGGTCATGTCTGGCTCAAAAATATCCAGCAGCGCATCGTAAGGTGAGCAACCTTTTGCCTCCGCGCGCAGACGCGCCTCTTCACGGCTGAGTTTTACCACCTCTTTCAGATTGGCGGAAAAGCCTTGCCAGTCATTGGCCGGACGCTGGGTACGCCAGGCGTGCTCACATTTGCTGCCCGCCAGCGATTTGGCTTCCACCAGCGATTCCGGCAGCAGCGAGGCCTGCTGATATTGACGCGTCATTTCACGCAGGTTGGCCTGTTCGACGTCATTCAAATCTTCACCTGCCGCTGCAGCCAGCCATTCACCCACTTTTTTGTCGGTCAGGATCTGATGTTGCAGGACGCTCATCTCCGCCAGCGCTTCACCGCGCGCGGCGCTGCCGCCGGGCGGCATCATGGTGAACATGTCCCAGCTGGCGATGGAGGAGAGGTGCGAGAAGCGGGAGAGACGCTGGAAGGTTTTCACAAGTGTCTGATAGGCGGATGTTTTTTGCAATTCTTATTTCCTCTTGCCAGGGATGTGTTTCAGGGAGCATACAATGAAACAGACCAAATTCCCCAGCATTTCCCACACGGAGGAAATCTAAGCCGATCTCCTCCGTTGAAACCGTCTCCGGAATGCCGGGAGACGGTTTTCGGTAGGTAATTAGGCCTTATCACGCATAACCTGTTGCAAGATCGCCAGCGCCTGGGTGAACTGGGCATCCGGAATGGTCAGCGGATAAAGGAAGCGGATCACGTTGCCGTACTGGCCGCAGATCAATAACAGCAGGCCCTGGGCGAGTGCTTTTTGCTGGATCGCCTGTGCGATGGCGGCCGAAGGTGCACGGCTCTCGGGATCAAAAAACTCCGCCGCAATCATCGATCCTCTTCCCCTTATCGCCACGAGCGCAGGGAAGGTGCCCTGAATCTCTTCCAGGGTGGCTTTCAGTCGATCGCCCAGATGTCGGGCGCGGGCGCACAGTGACTCGTTGTCGATAATATTCAGCACCGCGTGCGCGGCGGCCACCGCCAGCGGGTTGCCTGCATAGGTCCCCCCCAGACCGCCAGGCGCCGGCGCGTCCATGATTTCGGCGCGGCCCACCACGCCGGACAGCGGCATTCCGCCTGCCAGGCTTTTCGCCATCGTCATCAGGTCGGGCTTGTCGGCGTAGTGTTCCATGGCAAACAGTTTCCCCGTACGGGCGAAACCGCTCTGTACTTCGTCGGCAATCATCACGATCCCGTGTTCATCACAGATACGGCGGATGGCGGCCACCAGCTCTGGCGGGGCGACGTTGAAGCCGCCTTCACCCTGAATGGGTTCAAAAATAATCGCTGCTACCTGTTTCGCCTCAATGTCTGCTTTGAACAGACGTTCTATCGCCGTGATGGCATCCTGCGTCGTGATGCCGTGCAGCTCCGAGGGATAGGGCACGTGATAAACCGACCCCGGGAAGGGGCCAAATCCCAGCTTATAAGGCGCGACCTTGCCGGTTAATGCCATGGTCATATAGGTTCGACCGTGAAAGCCTCCTCCGAAGGCAATCACGCCCGGTCTGCCGGTGTGGGCCCGGGCGATTTTAATGGCATTTTCCACCGCTTCTGCGCCCGTTGTGAAGAATGCCGTTTTGGCCGGGCTCTGCACCGGAGCCAGCTCGTTAAGTTTTTCGGCTAATGAAACGTAGCTTTCATACGGCACAATCTGGTAGGCCGTGTGGGTGAACTGGTGAAGCTGTTTTTCCACTGCGGCCACCAGTTCAGGATGACGATGGCCGGTATTCAGTACCGCGATCCCGGCGGCGAAATCAATATAGTCGTTGCCTTCCACGTCGGTAAGCGTGGCATTCTCCGCCGTGCGGGCAAAGAAATCACACATTACGCCTACGCCGCGCGGGGTGGCAGAAAGTCTACGCTGATGAAATTCCTGGTTACTCATGTCAGATACCCTTTTGTCGAAACGCTCATACGCCAAGACGATCGCGCAGGCTGTAATACGCCGCGCCCATCGCCGTGAATGGAATCCGCAGGCTGCGACCGCCCGGGAAGGGGTAGTGCGGAAGGTTGGCAAACGCATCAAAGCGCTCAGCGTCACCGCGCAACAGTTCCGAGATCAGCCGTCCGGCCAGGTGGGTGCAGGTGACGCCGTGGCCGCTGTAGCCCTGCATGTAATAGATGTTTTTATCCAGACGACCAAACTGCGGCATGCGCGACAGGGTCAGCAGGAAGTTGCCCGTCCAGCGGTAGTCGATTTTGACACCGGCCAGCTGTGGGAAGGTTTTCAGTAGCTTTGGCATCACCAGGCGCTCGACATCGTCCGGATCGCGCGCGCCATAGACGACGCCACCGCCGTACAGCAGGCGGTTGTCGGCGGTAAGACGGTAGTAATCCAGCAGGTAGTTACAATCTTCCACGCAGTAGTTATTGGGGATCAGCGTGCGGACGACCGCTTCCGGCAGCGGGGCGGTGGTCACAACCTGAGTGCCGCAGGGCATGCTGCGTTTTGCCAGTTCCGGTTCTATCTTGTCGCCCAGGTAGGCATTCCCGGCGACGATCACGTAGCGGGCCGTCACCTGGCCATGCTGTGTGCTTACCACAGCCGGGCTGGTGTGCTGAATGGCGGTCACCGGGGACTGTTCATACACCCGCCCGCCGTTCAGGCGAATCGCGTCCGCTTCGCCGATCGCCAGGTTCAGTGGGTGAATATGCCCCCCGCTGCGGTCCAGCAGCGCGCCGGTATAGCGTTCGCTGTCGACTTCCCGGCGGATGGCACTGGCGTCCAGCAACTTCAGCTGCGTATTGCCGTAGCGTTCCCAGTTGGCTTTTTGCTCCTCCAGCGTCTCGAGCTGCTTATGGTTTAGCGCCACAAACAGCCCGCCCGGACGATAGTCGCACTGGATCTGATAGCGCTGGATACGCTCCCGGATGATCTCCCCGCCTTCAAACATCATGCTCCCAAGGACTCTGGCGGCATCGGGTCCATAGTTTTTCTCAATCACGTCGATATCGCGGCTGTAAGAGTTAACCAGCTGGCCGCCGTTGCGTCCGCTGGCGCCAAAGCCGATGCGCGCCCCTTCAAGGAGCACCACGTCGTAGCCCATTTCGGCGAGATGCAGCGCGGAGGAGAGGCCGGTATAGCCGCCGCCCACCACGCACACGTCACAGCTGATCGACTCGTTAAGCGTCGGGAAAGGTTCGTAAGCGTTCGCGCTGGCCGCGTAGTAGCTGGTGGTATGTTCGGTCATGATTGAGACTCCAGGGCAATCCAGATGGTTTTCAGTTCGGTAAATTTTTCCAGCGCGTGCAGGGACTTATCGCGACCGTTGCCGCTCTGCTTATAGCCGCCAAAGGGTACGGTCATATCGCCGTCGTTATAGTTATTGACGAAGACCGAGCCTGCTTTCAGACGGCGGCTCATGCGGTGCGCGCGGGAAAGATCGCGGGTCCATACCGCCGCGCCAAGCCCATATTCACTGTCGTTGGCCAGCGTTAAGGCTTCCTCTTCGGTTTTAAAACGGGTGACGACCAGCACCGGCCCGAAAATCTCTTCCCGACACAGCGGGGAGGCAGGGTCGATGTCGACAAAAATGGTGGGACCGACTGCACAAGGCCATGCTTGTACCCGCCCGTCCAGCAGCAGCGTACCTTTTCGGGTTCCCTCGCGAATAAACGTGTGGACGGTATCGGCATGTGCAGCGTCGATGAGCATGCCCATCGTGCTGTCAGGGTTGAGCGGATCGCCCGGCTGCCAGTGACGGGCCTGCGCTTTTAGCTTTGCCAGAAAGTCGTCGGCGATGCTGTCTTCGAGCAGCAGGCGGGTACCGGCGATACAGACTTGCCCCTGGTTATAAAAAATCCCGGCGGCGGTCGCGCTCACGGCTTTGTCGAGGTCCGGACAGTCGGCAAAGATAATGTTGGCGCTCTTGCCGCCCGCCTCCAGCCAGACGCGCTTCATGTTGCTTTCTCCCGCGTCCTTCAACAACTGCTTGCCGGTACGGGTAGAGCCGGTAAAGGTCAGCACCTCGACTTCTGGATGCAGTGCCAGCGCCTGGCCCGCTTCGTGGCCGTAACCGCTTATCACATTCAGCACGCCGTCCGGCAGGCCCGCCTCTTTCGCCAGCCCGGCCAGCCGCAGGGCGGTGAGTGGCGATTTCTCCGACGGTTTCAATACCACGCTATTGCCCGCAATCAGTGCCGGACCCAGCTTCCAGCAGGCCAGCAGCAGCGGGAAGTTCCAGGGAACGATGGCCGCAACCACCCCGATCGGCTCGCGCACGATCATCGCCAGTTCGCCCGGCCCCGTAGGCGCCACTTCGCCGTAGACTTTATCCGCCGCTTCGGCGTACCAGCGAATGGCACGAGCCGCGCCGGGAATATCGTCGCGCAGGCTGTGGCGGATGGGTTTACCGGTGTCCAGTGTTTCCAGTAAGGCCAGCTCTTCGCCGTGGCGTTCCATTAAATCGGCGAGCTTATTGAGCACGGTCTTGCGCTGCGCCGGAGACGCCTGCGACCAGTCACCGCGCTCAAATACCTCACGCGCCGCCTGAACTGCACGGTCCACGTCCGCCTGCTTGCCCCGGGCCACGTTCGCCAGCGTCTGTTGGGTAGCGGGATTGACGGTTTCAAACGTGGCATTATCGGCGGCGTCACAATAGGCACCGTTAATAAATAACCGGGTCTCAATGGCGCTGTTTTTTGCTTTATCCTGCCAGTAAGTCAGGTGCTGAAAATGCATATTCACTCCTTTCTTTCGCAATCAGATAAATAAGGTCATGGCCGTTTCAGGCAATACAAAGCCGTGGGGCATCCCGGGAATTAACCCGTTGAATGCCGACATTGATCGTTTTTATTTGTCCCGGCGTAAGCGCACTTACGTCGGGACTGAGTGGTAATTAGAACGTGGTGGGGGTGTGGGCACTGATAATGCGGCAGATGCCTGCCGAGGTGTTGCTGAAGCTGTGCGGTATGCCGGTATTAATGGCATAGCTTTGCCCCGCAACCAGGTGATAAGGCTGGCCATTAATGGTCAGCACTATTTCACCTTCCAGTATCGTACCGATCTCCTCACCCTGGTGTTTGATCCTCTCTCCGGTCGTGGTTCCTGGCTGGTAAGTTTCAAAAATCATCGCCAGCGTACGGTTCGGATTTCCGTTATGAACCAGCTTCATCGAAACCCCCTGACTGCCTATTTCGATAAGGTCTTCCTGATTAATAACCACCTGCGGTTCATCAGGTTTTTCCGGTTCCGAAAAGAATTCCGAGAGCGACAGCCCATAAACTTTCAGCAGCTTTTGCAGCGTACTGATGGCAGGACTGACTTTGTCCTGCTCAATGGTGCTGATGGCACTGTGTGTTAACCCAGACAGTTCGGCGGCACGCCGCTGCGAGAGACCCAATTGCTGGCGGATCTCAGACAGACGTTTCCCTGGCGCCAGTCCGTCATCGCTCATAGTTGCATTTCCTTTACGGTAGTGGTCAAAGCCGTTGCTTCTCGGCAATGTGGCTTTGACAGGCAGTGATAAAACCTTCAAACAACATGCGTGACAGGGCGTACTCGCTGCTGTTCCATTCGGGGTGCCATTGCACGCCGAGGGCAAAAGGGTGGTCATGAACGCTGACCGCTTCAACGAGCCCGTCCGTCGAGCGGGCCTCCACGCGAAGCCGTGGTCCTAACGTCCGTGCACCTTGCCCGTGTAACGAGTTTACCCAAAATGTGTTACAGCCTGGTATTAATTGAGACAGCAGTCCTCCCTCCTGGACCTGAACTTCATGAGAAGGGGCGTATTGTAGCTCAACCGGCAGTTCAGGATCTTCCCGGTGCTCAAGCAGGTCGTTCTGCTCGAACAGGCGGCGATACAGCGTCCCTCCCGTGGCAACAACCATTTCCTGCAGCCCCCGGCAGATGGCGAAAATGGGGATGCGCCTTTCGAGCGCGGCAGCAATCAGCGCCATACTCAGAAGATCTCGCCCGGGATCGGCGTCAGGCTCATCGCCGTTTTCACCATAAAGGTGCGGCTGCACGTTACTTGGGCTGCCCGGCAGGTAAATTCCGTCCAGGGTTGGCAGCAGAGCGGTAATATGCTCTGGCTCTGCCAGCGCATGCGGTAAGGCAACAGGTAAGCCCCCCGCGTTAATAATGGCATTCAGGTACTTTTCTTGCAGGGTCTGGGTCTCGTGACCCTTAAGCCTGTTTCTGCACATCACCACGCCAATAACTGGCTTGTTCATTATATTTTCCATGATCGCCCTCACAAAGTGGACTAAATTTAGGCCATTCTCGCCTGTGAAACGGCCTTTTCGTTCAATATTTTCTCAATCTAGCAACGGGATCTGCCTTTTGCAAACTTAATTTAACATTTGACAAACAATTTGTTTGCATACAGATTCGATAGTGTGGACATTATATTTGACAGTCCAGAGCAGCGAACGCAAATCCCAAAAACGGTGGTAAATCATGGAAACCAATATCGTAGAAGTTGAGAACTTTGTGCAGCACACGGATGAGAGGCGGGGCAGCGCCTTTACGCAGGAAGTGAAGCTCTATTTAGAAAAGTATCCTGACACCCAGTTTATTGATGTCCTCCTGACCGACCTGAACGGCTGTTTTCGCGGCAAACGCATCCCGGTTGCCGGACTGAGCAAACTTGAAAAAGGCTGCTATTTCCCGGCATCGGTTTTCGCCATGGACATTCTGGGTAACGTTGTGGAAGAGGCTGGGCTGGGGCAGGAGCTGGGCGAGCCGGACTGTATCTGTGTGCCGGTGCCGGGCACCCTGACACCCTCCGCCGCCGACCCGGAGTACATTGGTCAGGTGCAGCTCACCATGGTCGATGAAGATGGCGCTCCCTTTGACGTTGAGCCGCGGAACGTACTCAACCGACTCTGGCAGCAGCTGCGCCAGCGCGGTCTGTTCCCCGTGGTAGCGGTAGAGCTGGAGTTCTATTTACTTGACCGTAAACGCGATGCCGACGGCTATCTGCAGCCACCCTGCGCGCCGGGCACCGACGTGCGTAACACGCAGAGTCAGGTCTACTCGGTTGATAATCTCAACCACTTTGCTGACGTGCTGAATGACATTGACGAACTGGCGCAGCTGCAGTTGATCCCCGCCGACGGGGCAGTGGCTGAAGCCTCCCCGGGACAGTTTGAGATTAACCTGCACCATACGGAAAACGTGCTGGATGCCTGCGATGATGCGCTGGCGCTAAAACGTCTCGTCAGGCAGATGGCGGAAAAACACAAGATGCACGCCACGTTTATGGCAAAGCCGTATGAAGAACATGCGGGCAGCGGGATGCATATCCACATCAGCATGCAAAACAACAGAGGCGAAAACGTGTTCGCAGACGCCAGCGGTGAGGATTCCGCGCTGCTGAAACGCGCGCTGGCCGGGATGATCGATCTGATGCCAGCGTCCATGGCGCTGCTGGCGCCGAACGTCAACTCCTACCGCCGTTTCCAGCCGGGAATGTACGTGCCGACGCAGGCGTCATGGGGACACAATAATCGCACGGTTGCCCTGCGTATCCCCTGCGGCGATCGCCATAACCATCGGGTCGAATACCGGGTGGCGGGAGCAGACGCGAATCCGTATCTGGTGATGGCGGCGATTTTTGCCGGCATTTTACACGGGCTGGATAACGATTTACCCCTGCAGGAAGAAGTTGAAGGCAATGGTCTGGAGCAGGACGGATTGCCGTTCCCGATTCGTCAGAGCGATGCGCTGTGGGAATTTATGCAAAACGATCACCTTCGCGAGCGGCTGGGCGAACGTTTCTGCCACGTCTATCACGCCTGCAAAAATGATGAATTACTGCAGTTCGAACGCCTGATTACCGAAACTGAAATCGAGTGGATGCTGAAAAACGCCTGATGACGTGCCCCGGTCAGGGGCCGCTTTGTTTCATTGCATACGTATCACCAAACGGCCTGCGCGGAGCCTGGCCGAACTGTTCGCTGGCACGCCAGCTATCTCCCGGGAGTCGCGTTATGGAGCGCAGGCGGCACAGGGACTTTCTTAACGACACTGTGTGACGAGGTAGGAAATGATGCAGATGTTCAACTATCCGCAGGGCGAAGGGGGCCAGTCAGGCGCCTGCTGTGAGTGCGAGCGAGAGACGCTGCGCTGGTACGATCGCGTATGTTCTTTACAACTTCCCCCTTTGCTAAGCAGGTTTGCGTTAAGGTCAACGCGATTGCAAACCACGGTAAGCATGGGGGGGATGGTCTATGGCGACTAACACATCTCTTGATTCGCCGGGCATGGCCGGAAGAACCCGGCTGCGCAGTTCCCTCAAGCTCTGGCAGGTGGTGATGATGGGGCTGGCTTACCTCACCCCCATGACCGTGTTTGATACCTTCGGCATTGTGTCCGGTATCAGCAATGGCCACGTGCCCGCCTCGTATCTCCTGGCGCTGGCGGGCGTCATGTTTACCGCCATCAGCTACGGCAAACTGGTACGACAGTTCCCGGAAGCGGGCTCTGCGTACACCTACACGCAGAAATCGATCGGACCCCATCTGGGGTTTATGGTCGGCTGGTCCTCGCTGCTGGACTATCTCTTCCTGCCGATGATCAACGTGCTGCTGGCGAAGATCTACCTTTCCGCATTGTTCCCGGAAGTCCCGCCGTGGGTGTGGGTGGTGGGGTTTGTGACGATCCTGACGCTGGCGAACCTGAAGAGTGTTAATTTGGTCGCCAACTTTAACACCCTGTTTGTGCTGGTGCAGATCGCCATCATGGTGGTGTTTGTCATACTCGTGGTGCATGGCCTGCACAAGGGGGAGGGCGTTGGCACCGTCTGGTCGCTGCAGCCGTTTATCAGCGAGAACGCACATCTGATCCCGATTATTACCGGCGCGACTATCGTCTGCTTCTCTTTCCTCGGGTTTGACGCGGTCACCACGCTGTCGGAAGAGACGCCAAACGCGGCGCGGGTTATTCCCAAAGCCATTTTCCTGACCGCACTGTATGGCGGGCTGATATTCATTGTTGCCTCGTTTTTCATGCAACTCTTCTTCCCGACGATTGCGCGCTTCAAGAACCCGGACGCCGCGCTGCCGGAAATTGCGCTGTACGTGGGCGGCAAGCTCTTCCAGTCGGTGTTTCTGTGTACCACGTTTGTGAATACGCTCGCTTCAGGCCTGGCCTCACACGCCAGCGTCTCACGCTTATTGTATGTGATGGGGCGTGACAACGTCTTTCCGGAGCGGGTGTTTGGCTACGTGCATCCGAAATGGCGTACTCCGGCCCTGAACGTCATTATGGTAGGGATAGTGGCGCTGTCGGCCCTGTACTTTGACCTCGTGACCGCGACGGCGCTGATCAACTTTGGCGCGCTGGTGGCGTTTACGTTTGTTAATCTCTCGGTGTACAACCATTTCTGGCGGCGTAAGGGGCTGAACAAAACGTGGAAAGATCGGTTCCACTATCTCCTGCTGCCACTCATTGGTGCCGTAACGGTCGGCGTGCTGTGGATAAACCTCGAAGCGACGTCCCTGACGCTTGGCCTCATCTGGGCGGCACTGGGGGTCCTTTATCTGACATGGCTGACGCGCCGTTTCCGAAAACCGCCTCCGCAGTTTGAAGCCGCTAAGATAGAGCAGGCCTGGGATTCCTGAATGTAAAAACGGCACCAGTACGCTGGTGCCGTTTATCTGGATCGCTCGTCTTACCAGACATCAGCCCGCAGGCGGATTATCTCAGACGTTTATGAAGACTGGCGCCTACCAGCAGTGCCCCGCAGAGCATCAGCGCGATAAACCCGCCCACGCCGTTCCAGCCGTAGTTGTGCCAGAACACACCGCCCAGCGTCCCGGCGAAGCTGGAGCCAAGATAATAGCTAAACAGATACAAAGAGGATGCCTGGCCTTTGGCACGACGGGCGCGCGGGCCAATCCAGCTGCTGGCAACGGAATGCGCGGCGAAGAAACCGGCAGAGAAGAGCAGCATTCCGGTGAAAATCAGCCACAGGGACGAGAAGAGCGTCAGCAACAGGCCCAGCAACATCACGGCGGTTGAGACCAGCATCACCGGCCCACGGCCATAGCGGGCGGTCATCGCTCCGGCTTTTGGCGAGCTCCAGGTCCCGGTCAGATACGCCACGGAGAGCAGGCCGACTACCGCCTGGCTCAGATGCCACGGCGAAAGCATCAGACGATAGCCAATATAGTTAAACAGCGTGACGAACGATCCCATCAGCAGGAAGCCGGTCAGGAACAGCCGCGGCAGCCCTTTATCCCGCCAGTGCAGGCGGAAGTTGATAAACAGCGTTTTCGGACGCAGGGAGGTGGGGCGGAAGTGGCGTGATTCCGGCAGAATTTTCCAGAACATCAGCGCAGAGGCCAGTGCAAAGCAGCCAATCACCGCCAGCGCAATGCGCCAGTTAAAGAAGTCTGTAAACACGCCGCTCAGCAGGCGTCCGCTCATACCGCCAATGGAGTTCCCGCTGATGTACAGCCCCATGGAGAACGCGACAAAGCTCGGGTGGATCTCTTCACTGAGATAAGTCATCCCGACCGCTGCCACGCCGCTCAGGGATAACCCGATGAGCGAGCGCATCATCAGGATCCCGTGCCAGCTGGTCATCATGGTGGAGAGCAACGTACAAACCGACGCCAGCATCAGCGCGGTCACCATCACCTGTTTACGCCCAATGGCATCAGAGAGAGGGCCGGTAAAAAGCAGGCCGACAGCCAGCATCCCGGTTGAAATAGAGAGAGAAATACTGCTGCTGGCCGGTGAGACGCCAAACTCATGTGACAGCACGGGAAGGATAGGCTGAACGCAGTAGAGCAGGGCAAAGGTTGCCAGACCGGCTGAGAACAGCGCCAGCGTGACGCGCATAAATTGGGAGGTACCACGTTTAATAAACTGCGCCGGCTGAGAAGCTGCGGGTAAATCATCGATATCGCGTGCCGGTTCGATATCAACGGTAGATGTACGACTCACACATGTTCCTTGCTTAAACATCCCCGTGGTTTCTGGTGACGGGTATGACCACCCCTTCAGGGTAGGAAAATGTAAATATTCTGTCTAATATATTAATAATCTCAAATGATACTTATAAAATATGAATATCGAACTGCGTCATTTACGCTACTTTGTCGCGGTGGCAGAAGAACTCCATTTTGGCCGCGCCGCCGCGCGCCTGAACATTTCGCAGCCGCCGCTCAGCCAGCAAATTCAGATCCTGGAGCAGCAGATTGGCGCCCGTCTTCTCGCCCGCACCAACCGTAGCGTGAGCCTGACGGCGGCAGGCAGGCAATTTCTGGCCGACAGCCGACAAATTCTGAGCATGGTTGACGACGCCGCCGCCCGCGCAGAGCGGCTCTACCTGGGGGAAGCCGGTGAATTGCGCATCGGGTTTACCTCGTCAGCCCCGTTTATCAGCGCCGTCTCGCAAACCCTGTCGTCGTTTCGCCGTGACTTCCCGGACGTGCATATTCAGACGCGCGAAATTAATACCCGGGAACAAATACCTCCGCTGAATGAAGGGGCGCTGGATTTAGGGCTGATGCGCAACACTCAACTGCCGGACTCGCTGGCGTGGCAGGTGATCCTGCGCGAGCCTCTGATGGCGATGATCCCGCGCGATCACCCCCTGGCGTCGAAACCTGCCGTCACGCTGGCGGAGCTGGCGAAAGAGCCGTTTGTCTTTTTCGACCCGCAGGTGGGAACCGGTCTGTATGACGATATTCTGGGCCTGATGCGCCGCTACGATCTCGCCCCGGTCATTACCCAGGAGGTAGGAGAGGCGATGACAATAATAGGCCTGGTCGCCGCCGGGCTGGGGGTTTCTATTCTCCCGGCCTCCTTTAAACGGGTACAATTGCGTGAAATGTGCTGGGTCCCGCTTGCCGAAGACGATGCGGTATCGGAGATGTGGCTGGTGTGGTCCAGACATCATGAACAGAGCAATGCGGCACAGCGTTTTAAAAAGCAGCTTATCACCGCCTCTGCCGGGCGATATTTATAGGGAAAAATGGGCAAAAATGTGCAGTAAATCACATGGCTAAGTAAATATTTGACGACGGCCATGCAAGTGCTTCACCATAGCCCAAAGTTTATTTCGAAGCTCGAAAATAAGGGAGTACGAGGTGGTTGCTGATAGTCAGCCAGGGCATATTGATCAGATTAAGCAGACCAACGCTGGCGCGGTATATCGCCTGATTGATCAGCTTGGTCCGGTTTCGCGTATCGATTTGTCGCGCCTGGCCCAACTGGCTCCCGCCAGTATTACCAAGATTGTTCGCGAAATGCTGGAAGCCCACCTGGTTCAGGAGACGGAGATTCAGGAGCCGGGGAGCCGGGGTCGTCCGGCGGTCGGGCTGGTGGTGGAGACGGAAGCGTGGCATTACCTGTCGCTGCGCATCAGCCGGGGCGAGATCTTTCTTGCGCTGCGCGATCTCAGCAGCAAGCTGGTGGTGGAAGACCGGCTGGAGCTGCCGCTTAACGCTGATCAACCGCTTCTTGAGGCGATTGTCACGCATATCGATCATTTCTTTATTCGTCACCAGCAGAAGCTTGAACGCTTAACGGCGATTGCCATCACCATGCCGGGCATTATTGATACCGAGAACGGCATTGTGCACCGCATGCCGTTTTATGAAGACGTTAAAGAGATGCCGCTGGGTGAGGTCCTGAAAAACCATACCGGCGTACCGGTCTACATTCAGCATGACATCAGCGCCTGGACTATGGCGGAGGCGCTGTTTGGCGCGTCACGCGGGGCGCGGGATGTCATTCAGGTGGTGATCGACCATAACGTCGGGGCGGGCGTCATCACCGACGGACGCCTGTTGCATGCGGGCAGCAGTAGCCTGGTGGAGATCGGCCACACGCAGGTCGATCCCTACGGGAAACGCTGCTACTGCGGCAACCACGGCTGCCTGGAGACCATTGCCAGCGTGGAAAGCGTGCTTGAACTGGCGCAGGTGAGGCTCAGCCAGTCCATGAGCTCCTCGTTGCACGGGCAACCCCTGACGGTAGATTCCTTGTGCACAGCGGCGCGGCAGGGCGATCTGCTGGCTAAGGACATCATTACTGGCGTAGGGAATAACGTCGGGCGCATTCTCGCCATTATGGTGAATCTGTTTAACCCGCAAAAAATCCTGATCGGCTCCCCGCTCAGCCAGGCGGCGGATATCCTCTTCCCGGCGATCTCGGCCTGCATTAATCAGCAGGCGCTGCCCGCCTACAGCAAAAACATTGTGGTCGAAAGCACGCAGTTTTCGAACCAGGGCACCATGGCCGGTGCTGCGCTGGTGAAAGATGCAATGTATAACGGCTCCTTACTGATCCGCCTGCTGCAGGGCTAACTCTTTTCCACAGACTTACTAAAAATTGCGCTATCTCAAGCCGGATAGCGCACGCTTCCCGTAGACTTCCCCCACTGAATTATTTACCTGGTTTATATTTTCGAAGCATACCCAAGAGGTGGAATGAGTCATGCTTAAGCGTTTCTTTGTTACTGGTACAGATACCTCTGTCGGCAAGACTGTTGTATCGCGCGCGTTGCTACAGGCGCTGGCAGCAAGCGGTAAACGTGTTGCAGGGTACAAACCGGTCGCAAAAGGCAGTAAAGAGACGCCAGAGGGGCTGCGCAATAAAGATGCCCTGGTTTTACAAAGCGTCTCATCCCTGGAGCTGCCTTATGACGCGGTCAATCCTATAGCCCTGAGCGAAGAGGAGAGCAGCGTGGCGCACAGCGGGCTGATCAATTACACCCTGCTGTCGGATGGGCTGGCGAACCTGAGCGAGAAGGTTGATCACGTTGTGGTTGAAGGCACGGGCGGCTGGCGCAGCCTGATGAACGATTTGCGTCCACTTTCCGAGTGGGTGGTGCAGGAGCAACTGCCGGTGGTGATGGTAGTGGGCATCCAGGAAGGGTGTATCAACCATGCGCTGCTCACGGCGCAGGCGATCGCCAATGATGGCCTGCCGTTAGTGGGCTGGGTGGCAAACCGTATCAACCCGGGCCTTGCGCACTATGCAGAAATCATCGACGTGCTGAGCAAAAAACTGCCCGGCCCTCTGGTGGGTGAACTGCCTTATTTGCCGCGCGCCGAGCAGCGCGAACTAGCGCAGTACATCGATCTCTCTGCTCTCGGCAGTGTGCTGGCCGTAGATCGAGTCGTGGCGTAACGTTCGCGAGAGCACGGACGCAACAACGCAGGCAATCAGCAGGCCGGGTAGCAGAAAATACTGCCCGGTCATTTCACACACCATCAGCGCCGACATAATAGGCGCATGCGTCGTGGCAGCGAGCAACGTCGCCATCCCCGCTAGTCCCAGCAAAATCGCCGTTTCAGAACCCGGTAGCCACAGCGCAAAAAGCTGCGCAAACAGCATTCCTGTCGCCAGCCCGACAAACAGCGTCGGCGTGAAGACCCCGCCCGGCGCGCCCGAACCGCTGCTTGCCAGGACCGCCAGCAGCTTACAGATAAACACGCCCGCAATAACGGACAGCAGCGGCGGTGAGAGCAGAAAGGCCTGCACCACGCTATAGCCGTTGCCCCACACTTTGGGCGTGAGAAGCGACAACAGCCCGACGATCAGCCCCCCGAGCGCCAGCTGCCAGGGTGGTGAGAGTTTGAGACGCAGAAACAGGGCGTGGCTAACCGTCATCAGCCACATCAGCAGCGGGCCGCAGACGCCCGCCAGCAGACCGATGATAACGATCAATCCGTAATCGCCCGCAGTGAGCGTTTCGCTGAGATGCACCTCATACAGCGTGGTGGCGCCGGGGCTTAACAGACGCGTCGTCAGCAGCGCTACGACGGCCGCAATGACTACCGGGCCGAGCGAGGCGAGCATCAGCGTGCCGAACAGGATTTCCGCAATAAACAGGCTTCCGGCTAGCGGCGCGTGGTAGGCGCTGGCCATTCCCGCCGCCGCCCCGCAGGCGATCCATAATTTCCATTCGGACTTCGGCGTAAAGCGCTGCGCAAACAAGGAGGCGGCGAGGGCGGCGAGCAGGATCATCGCCCCTTCACGCCCGATGGCGCTTCCGCTGGAAACCACCAGCAGTGACGCCAGGGATTTGACCAGGCTGGCACCGTAATCGAACTGCCCGTCACCCGTTTCCAGCGCTTCCATATAATCCGTAGGCGCATGCGGGCGTTGCGCCGTCAGCCGCTGCCATCCCCACAGCAACAATCCGGCTGCCAGGCCGCCAAGAGCAGGCGTGAGCATGCGACGCCAGGGGGACAACGCCGCCGCGGCGTTCACCAGGCTACCGCTGTCGTTACTGAGAAACAGCCACTCCAGCAGATACATGCTGTGGCGAAACACGGCAACGGCCAGCGCGGCCAGTACGCCCGTGACGGTGGCAATCAGAAGGCGGCGAAACATCGCGCGGATATCGGGGTAAGTATGAAGACGTTGCATGGGTCGCGAGTAAACGGGGTCGATGCAATATTGTGGCGGGAAATGACGGGGTTAGCAAAAGGTCTGCGTGCGAAAAAAAGCCGGGCAAGCCCGGCCGGAAGAATTAACTTTCACTGTGAATATTCAGCGCCCGGCGCGTACGCCCTGAGCTGAGGTACTCCGCGATATAGTCCTGCGAAATCTCGCCGTTATAGCGACCCTCTTCATCCACAATCGGCATCCAGCTGGTGTTGCTTTCATACAGGCGGGAGAGCACCACGCGCAGGTTATCTTCCGCTTTGCCGGTCATACGGAATGGATGCAGGATATCGGCACAGGTGCCGCTGGCGTTGCGCGCTTCCCGGCGTTTCACAAACCCCAGCGGTTTACCGTGTTCGTCCACTACGGTGATGGCGCGGATATCGTTATAATCCATGGTGGCAAAGGCCTCTGGAAGCGGGGTAGAGCCGCGTACCGTGATAGTAGGCTGCTGGTCGGTGACGTCGCCTGCCGACACCAGCAGCAGGCGCTTCAGAGTGCGGTCCTGACCCACAAACGAGCCGACAAACTCGTTCGCCGGCTTCGCCAGCAGCTCGTCCGGGCTGGCGCACTGGACAATCTTCCCCTGACGGAAAACGGCGATACGATCGCCCAGCTTCAGGGCTTCATCGATATCGTGGCTGACCAGCATCACGGTTTTCTTCAGCTTGCGCTGCATCTCCAGAAACTGGTTCTGGATCACTTCACGGTTGATGGGGTCCACCGCGCCGAAGGGCTCATCCATCAGCAGTACCGGCGGATCTGCCGCCAGCGCGCGGATCACGCCGATACGTTGCTGCTGGCCGCCGGACATCTCGCGCGGATAGCGGTGAAGAAACTTACGCGGATCCAGCGCCACCATATCCATCAGCTCTTCGGCACGGGTTTTACACCGGGCTTTATCCCAGCCCAGCATGCGCGGCACCACGGTAATGTTCTCTTCGATGGTCATGTTCGGGAACAGGCCAATTTGCTGAATCACGTAGCCGATGTTGCGGCGCAGCGTCACCGTATCCATCCCGCTGGTGTCTTCACCGTTAATCAGGATCGTGCCGCTGCTCGGCGTAATCAGGCGGTTGATCATCTTCAGGGTGGTGGTTTTCCCGCAGCCGGACGGGCCGAGCAGGACGCACATTTCCCCTTCGGGCACGTTCAGGTTGACGTTGTCCACGGCCTTAAAGGTCTGGCCATGCTTCTGTGAAAAATGTTTGGTGAGGTTTTCCAGTTTTATCATTATCGAATCCCCTTCGGAGTCAGTACCACCTGCAGACGGTGCAGCAGCCAGTCGAGCACAATCGCTAAAAGACAAATCATCAGCGCCCCTGCAATCAACATGCGGATATCGCTCCCGCCGATGCCGTTAAGCAGCAGCAGGCCCAGGCCGCCCGCGCCAATCACGGCGGCAATCGCCATTACGCCGATGTTCATCACCACGGCGGTGCGGATGCCGCCGAAAATCACCGGTAGCGCCATGGGAATTTCAACCCAGCGCAGCCGCTGCCAGAAGGTCATGCCGATGCCGCGTCCGGCCTCACGCAGACCCGGCGGCAGGCTGTCCAGCGCGGTATGGGTGTTGCGTACAATCGGCAGCAGCGAGTAGAGAAACACCGCGGTAATGGCGGGCAGGGCGCCAATGCCCTGACCGATCAGCGAAAACAGCGGGATCATCAGGCCAAACAGGGCGATGGACGGAATGGTCAGCACGATGGTCGCGATGCCCAGCACCGGTGTCGCCAGCCATTTGTGACGGACAATTAGAATGCCGAGCGGAACGCCGATAATAATGGCCAGGCCAACCGCCAGCGCCACCAGCCACAGATGCTGCAGCGTCAGGGTTAACAGGTAATCCCAGTTATCCAGAATGTAGTGAATCGTCTCCATAGCGCCTCCTACAACAGCTTTTTGCTACGCAGGAAATCACGGGCGACCTGCTGCGGTGACTGATGATCGATATCCACCTTCTTGTTCAGCTCGGTGATAACGTCGTTGTTGAGCTGGGCGGAGAGGGTGTTAAGCGCCTCTTCCAGCCCCGGGTTCGCCTCCAGCGTGTCTTTACGCACCACCGGGGTGACGGCATAGCTCGGGAAGAAGCCTTCATCATCTTCCAGTACTTTGAGGTCGAAACCTTTCACGCGGCCGTCGGTGGTGTAGATCAGCCCGGCATCAACAAAACCGTCGCGCACCGCGTTATACACCAGGCCGGGATCCATCTGGCGGATCTGCGGACGGTCCAGCTCCATGTTGTAGGCCTTCTGCAGCGGCTTCATCCCATCGCTGCGCCCGGCAAACTCAAGATCCAGTCCCAGCAGCCAGTTTTTGTCCGGGTTGGTTTTACGGACCTGCTCAATCTTCGCCACCATCTCAGACATGGTGTTGATATGTTCCGCTTCGGCGCGTTTACGCTGCATGGCGAAGGCATAGGTGTTGTTCATATCGGCGGGTTTGAGCCAGACCAGACCGTGCTTCGCGTCCAGACGCTTAACCGTCTCGTAAGACTCCTGCGGCGACATGCGTTTGTTGATGTGGTTAAAGATGATCAACGACGTACCGGTGTACTCCCAGGTCATATCAATCTGTTTGTTGATCATCGCGTTTCGGGAGATAACGGTCGCAATATTGGTTTGCGGCTGCACCTGGAACCCTTTCTTTTGCAGGTACTGCACGGTCATGGCCGAGAGAATATGCTGCTCGGTAAAGCTCTTGGTCGCCAGAATCAGCGGGGCGGCTATTGCCTGGCTGGTGAAGAGCGCCGCGGCACACAGCGCCGTCAGGCTGGATATTAGTCTCATGAAAGCTCCTTATTATTGTTATCGAGCGAGATGGGGACTCATCACGCGACCCAGCGCAGCCAGCAGGGTATCCAGGATCAGGGCAAACAGCGCGGTGGCCGCCGCGCCCAGGATCAGCGTCGGGAAGTCGTTCAGGTAGATGCCGGGGAAAATCAGCTCGCCGTAGCTGCTGGCGCCAATCAGGAAGGCCAGCGGAGCTGTACCCACATTAATGGCGGTGGCGATGCGGATGCCCGAGAGCATCACCGGCCAGGCGTTAGGTAACTCCACCTGGCGCAGACGCTGCCATTTGGTCATCCCAATCCCGTTGGCCGCTTCCAGTAACGACGACGGCACCGAGCACAGCCCGGCGTAGGTATTGCGCACAATCGGCAGCAGCGAGGCAAGAAACAGGGCGATGATGGCTGGCGTATCGCCAATGCCAATCACCACCATCGCCAGTGCCAGAACGGCCAGCGGCGGCAGGGTGTTGCCGACGTTGAAGATTTGCATCACGTATTCGGCTACCCCACGCGCCGCCGGGCGGCTGAGCAGGATACCCGCCGGAATGCCAACCAGCAGTGCGAAGAACATCGAGGAAAATACGAGGATTAAATGCTGTTGCCCGAGGTAGATCAGGTCAACCTGACGCGCCTTGATCGTCTCCAGCCCAATGCCCCAGGTGAGGAGGGCCAGAACCAAGATAATGGCGCCGACAAACAGCAGCGAGCGTTTGAGTAATGGATGCATTGCGGTGTGTCTCCCTGTGCGCATGCGTTATCGCAACCAGAGGTTGCCTGTTGTTATGCCATGTTTCGGCAGGGGTAGTTGACCTATAGCAAGCGTTTGGGAAGGGTTCCAGCGAAGGGGAAAAATCAGTAACCCTATGAAACTAGTGACAACCTTGATTAAGCCTTATGAGGTAAGGGCTGGCTGAGTGAGGGCAGAATAGTCCTAAAGCGACTTCATGAAAGTGACGGTGTCACAACTGTCGCGACATTCTGCCCTCTGCGTTTTGACTATCGGCCGAGGGCTGCGCGAACTTTGCGCACGCGCACCGCGATGGTAATCATGGAACAAACGGATACCAGCGCCAGTATGACACCCAGCGCCAGCATC
Organism: Enterobacter sp. Lyrl_3; assembly: GCF_051948675.1. Lineage (NCBI taxonomy): Bacteria > Pseudomonadati > Pseudomonadota > Gammaproteobacteria > Enterobacterales > Enterobacteriaceae > Enterobacter > Enterobacter sp. Lyrl_3. The sequence goes on along the minus strand of NZ_JAYJLI010000002.1, from coordinate 141,483 downwards.
GCATTAAAGCCAATCCACCGGAACAGGAGTAACCCTGCGATACCGCCCGTAATAAACGAGAACAGGGTGGTTAAGTGGGTTTTAAGCTGGCTTTTCTGCGCCGCCGTGTCTTTGGAGTAGTCCCGGCGTAGCATCGCCACGACTACCGAGGCCAGCGATATTCCCGCGTCCGTCAGCGTGCCGGTGATGTGCGTTGATCTCACCCGGCCGCTGGAGAGCTGGGTGGAGGTGGAATTGTGGATCCCCATCAGACCACAGAGAAAGATAATAATTGTGCGGTTGCTGGTGAGGGCATGGAAATACATCTCGTAAACCGAAATACCGGTCAGTAATAACCCTTCGACAAAAAGGATCTGGCAAAAAACCAGGCGGATATTATGGATAATGCCCCAGATAACAATAATGCGCGCAAGAATGGCACCCGTGACAAACGCCAGAATAATGGAGCCAAAGAAAATAATATCGTTCAGATCGGTGGAAGAGACTTCGCTGGATAATTGTGAGGTATTGCCGGTCATGTGAGAGGGGAAAAAGCCAAATGCCCCAAGGGCGATGGCGTTGAGCAAGCCGGCGGATGTCGCCAGCCAGAGGGCTAACCGGCGATCCTCCTGATGCGTTCGTTCTTTTTTGAGTTTAATCAGCAAGAATACCTCCGGGGTGAGCTTTGCCTGAAACGTCAGGCTAGCAAAGCGATACAACGGACAGTCCAGGATATGGCTTAATTATTATTCCCTCTGATGACATGCAGGGTTTTGTAATTAAATAAAATATCCTTGCTGAATATAGGGCCGTGGGGAATTCAGACCATGCCGTTATTTCCGTGTCGCAAAAATGCCGGACGCTGATTAAGACGTTCAAACCAGGCATCAATGGCAGGCACCGCGGGTTTGTCAAAAGGCGTCATCTTCCAGCGGTTCACCGACAGCCCCAGCACCACATCTGCAAGCGTAAACGTTTCGCCCCCAGTAAAGGCGCCAGTGCGCTGCAACTGCTGCTCCAGAATGCCGATGCAGTGGTTCCACTCTTTTATCCCGGCGGCAATCCGCACGGGATCGTTATAGTCCGGGTTTTTGCGCCCCAGCGCCGGGAATACATAGCGCCAGGCGTTGTTGAATTCGGTTGCCTGCCAGTCCATCCAGCGCTCGACGTTAGCGCAGGCCTGCGGGTGAGACGGCAGCAGGTCATTGCGATCGGCTTTGCGCACCAGGTAGCGGCAGATTGAATTCGATTCCCACAGCACAAAATCGCTGTCGATCAGCACCGGCACCATGGCGTTGGGGTTCAGGGCGCGGAAGGCGTCCGTTTCCGTCGAGGCAAATCCGCTGCCGTAATCTTCCTGCTGGTACGCAATTCCAGCTTCTTCGCAGGTCCAGAGGACTTTACGCACGTTGATGGAGGTGGTTTTGCCAAGGATGGTGATCATGGGTCAGGTGTCCTGCACTGGAATGAATGGTTTAAAAACAATACATCAGTTTTGTGAAAGAGGTCGGGGCAAAATTAGGTGGTGAGTGCGCTGGATTGGGGGAGCGATACCGTCTTTCTGGAAGGAGCCTCGCAAACCTAAAAGTAACCCGGTGAAAATGAGGGTTAATGCTTTTATTCCGGTTACCTGGGCCGTAAAGTGACGGCGTTGCGGCACATCCGCAATCGGGTGTAGGAACCCGGATCTCACAGTGCGACTTTATTTTGTCGCAACAGTGCATATGCCGTTAAAATCACGGTGGCGCTGGCGGAGCAGTCGTCAAGACTGGCCGTTTTCTCTGTGGGCGGTATTCCTACCTCCGTCAGCGCTGCCCCCTCGAGCGTAGGAACTCATCGGGTGGTTAATTCAATTTCATACACTGAGGATGCCTTATGGCTACTATCCCAACCCTGTCTTACCTGCAATCTGACGAAAACATTATTCAGCAACTTATTACCCGACCCCTTCCGGTTGACGCCGACCTCTTTGACGTTGCGGACAACTGCGCCGCGCTGGTGACCGTGCTGGTCGAAAGCGATGATAGCGTCATTAGCTCTGCACTCTGCGAGCGCCTGCTGCAAGCGCTTCATCGACTGCGCGAACTCTGCGATGCCGATCTCCCGCCGAACCTTATTGAACAATTGATTATGGGAGAGAAAATGACCTCCTGCGTCCCAGACTGCTGGCACGACACCGCTACCCAGATAGACTATGCGCTGGCACTTACCCAAGCCGTTAAAGGGGGGACATTGCCCGCGAACGTTGCGAAAGAGCTTACGGGGCTGCTGCACGATATGATTTGGCTTCTGGCGGAGTTTGTGAAGGAGCCGCGAATTGTGTCGCACTGAGTGCGGGCAGGCTTTGTTAGCTGCTTAGAGGGTGGTGAGGGAAAGGGGCTATGATGAGCCCCTTTGAGGTTTTTGAGGGTTATGTTGTTATTGCTTTCGCGATTGGGGCTGGGAAATGGCTGCTATGAGCGAGGAGCGGACATCAAAAAAATAGATCTTGAAATAATAAACTATAGGAAAAAGATATTTACAAGGTGTATTATAACTTAATTCTGTAAATAAGTTTATCAAACAACTTGAAAGTATAGGAATAGAGTATGAGTGACTCCCCGTCAGTTATCTTTACAGCATATGCAACGGGAATATTAGCACTAATTGGATTGTGCCAAATTTTTATCCTAATAAGTCAACGAACTCAGCTCAGGCTTGATTGGGCAGAAACTTATAGAAAGCGATGGGGGGAAATAAGAATTGATTGGAGTAAAGTTATTTATTTCGGCCATTCTTCTGGTGACTATTATCAGATTGCCACAGCAGAGGTTATTTCTGAAATAGATAGGATGAAAACCGAGAGAAAAAACACAACCCGAGAAATTTGGGCTTTAGAACCGACGATACGTGTTTTTACTGAATTAAATGATATTTGTTTACGAATTATGCAAGGGCATCTTCGAATTGGTGATACTTATCCGATCCTAGGCACTGAATTTCTTAGACAAAGTGCTGCGATGAGAAATTTACTAGATTATGAATATTCATCACGTCAAGGCAATTGGGGTGATAAAGAACATGTGGATGTGCAACGTTCTATTCGCACTTGGCTTGTTTGCCATGATGGAATTAGACGAAGATGTCTGATATTAATTGATATGTTATGGGCTGAGGCAGTAAGACTCGAAGATCTCCCGCCTGACGATATTAGAAGTGCAGCGAATGCTAAAATACATACAGGAAAAGAGAGAAAAAAAAGGCTCAAGGAAGAAGTGATTCGATTGAATGGATATTTTTCCATAATCAGAGCATTGTCATTATCTTATTTCTTGCAACATTCTGAGTATAAGGTTAATAAGTATTCAAGAGGTATTGATGCCGTCCGACTTAAAGAACTAGAAGACAAGTGGGTCAAACGTTACTTAGAAGAATAATATCATTAACAGGCGGAAAACTACCAATAAGAAATGTATCTAATGCGTTTCTTATTGGCTACTTGCACTATCATATTTTATAAAAAATCCATTCAAAAATTATCTTAGTAACGTATGTTTTTGGCACAAAGCGGACAAGTTCCTCGTCGAGGTATAGACCGTCCTCCGTTCGGAGATCTACCATCAAGCATGATAAAATCGACATTGAGTGCATGCGACTTCACCCTCTAACCAGATTCACTCGGGTAAAATCAGATTCTGACAAGGCTTTTACTATTGCCCCTGATCATCCTGCACGTAAAATAATCAGACACTTATGGAAAGAGATGCATTATGGATATTGCTCTGCTTAACAGGGGCTGTAACAGAAAATGGTCAGATACGATGGTGAATCTGGAAGCCCGAAAACTGTTCGAAACAGCAAATCGGTTGTCAGCATTTTATTTGCATGATGCCCTGACGCGTATCGAATTTGTCGAGGAGATAAAACAGGTCGTAGAAAAGGAGCAAGATGGATACGATGGGTCGTCCAGGACGCAGAGTGTTAAACTTTATGTTTTCTCCAGAAATGCCAGGATTTGTAAGACAGGACTGGCGGCTGAATAAATACAACGATGATGATAGCGATGAGTATTGATATTCCACCACCCACAACGGTTTCTTTCGCAGCAAACAACATAAGTAGGATAAAAACCATCAGGCAAGATGATGTTATCCATAAAACAACCCTGAATCGATTAGCCAGATCCTGAATTGCTTCCCCCAATGTTCCACCATAGCTTTCAACGTTGTTCTTAATCTTCTGCAAGTCAGATCGCGTAAAGCCAGAACTCAACAAAGCCTCTTCAGTAACATCCATATTGTCCTCTCAGCAAATCTTAACTGGCGATGCTGCCCGCAATCATACTGATCAACATTCACGCATTCCAGCCGAAACGGTTTCTGTCTATCTGAAACGAACCACCGTTATCCGGAATCTTTGCCATTAAACTCAGCTAAGCCACAAACAACCACAATTCTCCGCTGCGCAGCCTGAAGATGCCAGCTCGTTGTGTACAGCAAAAGGTCATTAGCCGCTTAAAGAAAGGATAAAGGGGCTCCGATGAGCCCCTTTGTAGATGTCATTGCGATCAATTCGTGGTTTCTATTTTAGGCGGTTGCCAGGTGCCATCCAGAATGGCTTGTTCGCCCCAGTACGCTCGAATGTACAGGGAGAATGTACCGTCTGGTGCAGGTAACCAGTTATTGAGTTTATCCTCTGAAGGCCGGGTTTTGCTCACATACAGCGTCAGGGAGCCGTCATCGTTAAATTTCAGATTTTTATTTTTTGTCCCCAGCGAGTAGCGATTCAGTTCGTTAGGGCTGAAAAGGTGTTTACTGTTATAGAGGGTTAAAGACCAGAAGCCTTTCACCGGCGGGAGCTGACCTTTCGGGAAGGTGACGGTGTAGTTATGTGCACCAGAGAGCTGGGCACCGGCAGCGTCATTATCCGTGTAGAAATATTGCGTTTCGTCCGGTTTGTTATCGAACATATTCGATTTTGAAGTGCCGGTCCGGTTGTAATAATCGACCCCAAATTCAGCGTTATTTTTTGAGCGGTTCCAGCCATTACCCGCTGGTACACCGTTATGTTTCCATTTGAAAAACTCGGCGATAACCGTTTTATCCGTCTCGACTGCTGTTTCATCCATCCATTTGCGGATTTCAGGGTTTTTCTTACCCATTTCGACAAGGTGACGGTATTGGGCATACATGGCTTCTTCACCCGGTAACGGTGGCACTTTATTCAACACATTATCAAGCTGATCGAAGAACTTTTCGGGTATAACCCACTTCGTTTCACCTGCGCTGGGATCGGCTTTTTCACCGATAGACGGTAATTTCGAATAGTCGTAGGTTTTCATTTTGCCGTCAAACTGGCTTAACGGATAGCTCATGACCTCTTTGATCGGTGCCTGAATCGCCGCTCTGTCTTCGGCCGTGTCATCCATCTGGATACGCGGTATCACGTTTGCCATTTCCGTTGAAGAGCGAATGATGCCGTTAATGCCTTTCGGCGTTTCGCCTTTCCAGTCAGGTCCGACTAACAAATAAAAGCCAGGTTTAGTGCCATAGGGCTTACCGACGTTACCAATTTGATCGGTTCGTGCATCATAAATGGCGTAAACCCAGAAGCGGTCGCCAAAGTCTGGCACCTGTAGCACAACCGGTTCTTTATCCAACTCAAAGAAGCCCAGACCGTAAGCCACGTCCTGATTCGGACAGGTTACGAAGGTTTCTTCAGGCTTGATGTAGTCCGTCAGCATACTGAGCTGCCCCATTGGTGCAACCGGCACCATACCGCCATTCAGTGCGGGCTCGGGCGCCTTCGTAATTGTCGCGCGTCGGTTGAACTGATTGACCATTGGCCAGCCCCAGATATAAGCCTGCTGCGCTATTGCCTTCACGTAGGCTTCTGGCATCTGCACGTCTAAAGAGGGTTGATTAAGCTGATCGAAACGCGTGGGATGCTGGATAGTGAGTGGTGCGCTCTCAGCAAAAACGTTGGCACTCAGGGCCAGAGCAGTAAAAAGTGCCAGTGTTTTTAATTTACTCATCGTAAGGTCCTTATTTGTTTGTCTGAACCAGATCGTCTGGTACCCAGGTTTGATCGTAAAAACCGTCTTCTGTGCCGTAGAGACGCAACGCCACAAGGAAATTACGATTAGGCACGGTTTTGATAAAAGCGGCATCGTCTACGCCATCCGGCTTGTTCGGGCCGAACCAGAGATCAATGGAACCGTCGCTGTTTTTCGGGATGTTGTAGTAGCCGTTTGTAGAAGGTAATAACTGGTCCGTTTCAGGCATCGTACCGTCGGTAATATTGTAGGCGGTGACCGCCCAGAACAGTGCTGCCGGTGGATTCGGTGGTAAATGCAACTTGTAGGTGTTGCTTCCATCCAGGAACTTGCCGGTATTATCTTTTACCGCATAGGGATATTTTGAGCCGGCACCGGTTGTATGCATGACCATAGCTGCGGCGCTGGAATAGGCGATCTGGAAGAAAGCCGCACGTTGGTTGGCATCCAGCGTTCCGTACTGCATCCACTCTGCGGATGCCCCGGCCCAGGAGTTCTCCCACTGGCGGTCTTTGTAGTAGAGCTGACGCTGATCGTCACGCCCCACCTGTCGGCGAGCCAGTATCATTCGCGGCGCAGTCGTAACCGCTTTGTTGAGCATTTCCTGCTGCTTCGCCGTTGGGGCGAATGGCTTTCCTTTAACAATCCCGATGCTTAACAACGCGCTACGCGTTTCCTCTGGAATCGCTGTTAACGGCTCATAATCCACGAAGGCTTTCAGCTTTTGCCAATAACTAGCATCGGTTGGATACATCATATTGACGCGTTTACCACTGGCATCCGGGAACTGCATCGGCTTCACGTCTTTCTCAACATCCCAGAGGGGATAAATGCGCGTCGTTTCGGCATTTTTAACCGCCGGGATGGGGTCAGGTTTACCGTCGCCTTTGCCCATAATGGTTCGGAAGAAGAGAAACACATTGTAAGTCGATGATTTAAAGGCGTAATAGCCCTGCGGCACAGGGCCCTCATAATCAGGGGGTAATAACAGATACAGCCCACCGCGAGCCCGATCCGGACCGATGGCACCCACATCGGTAATGGTTTTCTGGAAGAAATCGGTAAACATACCGATGACGTTCGCCGGGGCTTTAATCACCAATGGGCCCGTTTCTTTCAGATCAAGGTAACTCATCGAATAGATGACATCCCCGTTTGGCGTCGGCACCACCGCCCGGCTATCCATGCGCTCTTTCCAGATAGGGAGAACGTTATAGCCTTTACCAAACGCCGCTTCAGAACCGTCGCGTAGCCCAATGGTGTTCAGAAGGGGCAGGGTTTGAATGTAGGCCTGGATAGCGTCCTGATAATACAGTTCATCGCTGAGCGATTGTGCCTCGTCCTGAGCCAGCCAGTTGCCGTTATTCAGTTGTTTCATCAATGGAGAGAGCGGGGCATCGGCAGCGACAGCGTAGTGGGAAAAAGTCAATGCCAGCAAAACTGCAGAGGCTATCACATGAACCTTCATAAGCGTTTCCTGATTGAGTGAGCAGAAGAAACCAGCGGCATATGCCTTTGAAACGCTTAAGCACATCCTCGTCTGGCACTGATACATGTCAAATGCCATTTAAGAATAGTTAACTTTTCAAAAATGTAACCTTAAGAGTTGTTTAATAATAAATTTACGCAACGATCGGGTTTTCTTTTTTTCTCCAGACAGGGTAACGTTATGCGACATTGCGGAACGGGAAGGCTGGTCTATGCTCAACAGGATTGCGTCTGCCTGAAAAATAATGAGAGTGCGGAACGTTGCTGTGTATTTAATGTATATACCACGTCGTTAAAAAGGGTAATACAGCCTGACGGTAGCTGGGTGATGGCAAAAAAGAACGCGGAAGTAAAATTATCATTCGATAACAGGAAAATAGCATATGAGAAAAACGGCGTTGTTTTATCTGATAACGTTTCTTTCACCCGCAACGCAGGCCAGCGCACTCTATTTCTATGAGATTGGAACCGAAGATGCCGCGCTTGCCGGTGCGGGCCAGGCTGCACGTGCTCAGGACGCGTCCACAATCGTGACCAACCCGGCGGGCATGACGCGGCTTCCCGATCATATGTTTACAGGGGGTTTACAGGCCATGGATGGTGATATTTCCTATGACCTGGATAATGCGTCTGGTCGCAAAAGTCCCGGTAATGTGATGAATTTATTCCCCAATGCAAGCGCCTTTTATTCGCAAAAAGTCAATGACAGACTATATGCCGGTGTAGGTTTATATGGCAATTATGGTCTGGGAATTGATTTTGGTAACTGGGCCGGCGATCGCCTTATTAAAAAAAGTACAATGGTTGCAATGACATTAAGTCCGTCCCTGGCTTATAAGCTCAGCGACCGTGTTTCTGTGGGGGGATCCGTTAACGTAAATTATGGATTCCTTTCGCTAACGCGTAATGTCGACGATACCGACGTAAAAGAGAAAGATCATGACTGGGTAATGAGCTACCGTCTGGGGTTATTAATGGCGCTTACCGATCAAACGCGTGCGGGTATCACCTGGAACAGTAAAGCGGACTATGATTTTAATATTGATGCGAAAGCCCGTTTCCCGAATTTACCCAACGTGGAATATGAACTCCCGATTTCTGCGCAGGTCAGGGCGCCTCAACAAATCATGTTTAGCCTGGTGCATGATATATCCCAAACGTGGTCAATAATGGGTGACCTTGGATGGCAGGACTGGAGTCAGTTTGGGAGTCCACAGATTACGGTTGCCGGACAGCAAACCGCTCATAAAAATCGCCTCAAAGACTCCTGGCATGCCGCGCTTGGGTTGCAATATCGTCCGACAGAACAGTGGCGAATCAATGCCGGGGTGGCGTTCGACAGTACGGTCTATGAGTCACAAAATGATGTTGCGCTTTCATTACCTACCGGCGATGAGTGGCGTTTTGCGACCGGTGCGCAGTATCAAATAACACCGCAAAGCAATATTGGGTTCGCCTTATCGTACTTACACATGCAGTCTTCCCGCGTCCAGTCGCCAGAATACCTAAAAGGAAGCTATGACGATCCGCACCTGTGGTTTGCGAGTGTCAATTACAGCTATCAATTTTAACGTTGCAACATCCTTGAGTGATGGGGGGCTGGGAACCCTCTGTCCGCTTTGCAGCAAAAGAGGTCAGGTGTAATACCGCCTCTTTATGTCGTTAGCGAACGCGGACTGCCGAGATAAAGCCGCTGCTGTTTCCAGTATTCGATACCGCCTAAAATACTGTCCGCCCTGATCCAGGCTCTGGCAATCAGGATGTGTAAATGCGGTGCATTCAAAGCACTAACCATCTGTGAGCTGTCGTTTAACAGTTGCACGATATACGTCACCGCATAGTCTCGTGAATCAACATATCCATCTCTTCGCTGTCTTTCCTTAAATACACTTTCGCTACCCTTAGGCCAGCGACGCCGCAGAGCGGAAAGGAGGGTATTGACGTAATTAATATTTGCCAGCACCAGGTCGGCAATGCGGTCTTCTTCACGCGCAGTGCTGCGTTCAATCAGATAGAAACCTGGGATTGCAGGGCCGTACGGGGTAAAAAAACTCGGCGGACTATTCTCGCGGTAGAGTAAATTCCAGACATCGCCAAAGGAAAACGCCTCTTCATCGTAAAACAGCGTGCCCAGGCGAATGGACTGCATTTGCATCCTTCCATGCAGATACAGCGGCAATTTATTGTTCTCAAGCTTCATGAAATACCGCCGGAATACGCTACATCCCTTTTCGCCCAGACGTCGAAACGGTTTACTTTGCCAGAGTCGCCATTGTTGCCTCCGCTCGTGGATATCAAGCAGACAGGCAAACGCGTCTATTTGCTCATCAAGTGAGAGTCTGCGTGAGCGTTTTAACCACCGCACAAAATAAAACAGAAGCGCTTTTACAGGTTTTCCTTCAGCTCGGATCAGGGCGGTGCTGTTCACTTTTCTGTTTTTTTCGTGCGATGATTTTAGATAGTTTTGTAACCATAACGCCCCGGCAATAAACCCACGGGAGTAGTAAATCTCTGCTTCGAAAGGCACCAACATATCGTCGTCTTCCAGTTGGCGTTTCAAATAACGGAGCTGTTCCTCGGCTAGTTGGCCAAGACCGATAGAGCTGGCCAGACGAGTGCCGGTAAGGTACTTTTCTTTCTTGGTAGGGGAGTAATAATCTGCCAGGGCCGTACGCCACCAGTCGCCATTCTCTTCGGTATCTTTAACCGTTTTACGAGGGGTCCCCAGCAGGGATGACAGTAATGCTAACGTGGGTCCGTGCTGAATCTTCATACCGCCGAAAGCGTATTGCCAGTAGACTCTCGGCTCGCGATTTTCATGTTCTTTGAGTCGCCAGAACTCTTCTTCAACGCTGGGGCGGTGGTCAATCCAGACTAATCGCGTCGAGCGCTTCCCATTCCAGCGATCGCGGATCCAGTGATTAATGTCGAAATGGTCGGTACCACTGTAGCCTGCGACAACCATTAAATCGGCCTGATTTGTTACCTGTTCGAGGCGTATTTTGAAGGCTTCGGGTAGCCCGTGCTCCAGGTCGGCAAGTGTTGCGCCAAGTCCTGTACAGCCGTGTTCAATTGTGCCGTGCACTTTGATGATACCCCAGTCTTCACCGTATTCCCGGTGCAGGATGTCCAGGGTTTTGGTCGCGGGGTCAATCACATGCACAGGGATCTGATGACAACCAGCCTGCTCGATACAGTCATCAAAATTAGTGGTGATACACCAGCCACGGTGCTTAATAAGGTAATCGGCAATCAGATGATGATTCGCATTTGGGGGACGTTGGGAAAAGATACGCAGCAGTTCCCGGGCGGCACCGCTACGCTCGACGCCTTCAATGGTTGAAGGTTCAAACGCTTTATCAAGAACATGCTCCAGACGTGGCAGGCTTCGCCCCATCCACTGCTCACATTGACCAAATACCGTTTTAATTTCGTCAGCCGCGTTGCTGTCAAGCAAGTGGTCAAGCAGGGCTTCCGTGAGTTCGTATCCTCCTGGGAGCCGTGAAGGGGAATCAATGGAGATCCCCGCGCCAACCATCAACACAACTTTGCCAGGACAGGGGCGTTCGGGAGTGAAACCCTTCCAGCCAAACCACCAGTCGTCCATCTCCATCGTTTTTCCTTCGTCACCGCAGAAATATTATTAATGCATTAATTTATCCGGCAATTCAAATCGCCGCCCCAAAACGCCCCACCGCAGTGCACACCCCCCAAACCCGCTCCCCAAAACAGTGAAACCCAACCCGCAGTAATCCACAACCTACTAAAAAACAAAGCAAAACCATCCTGGCACACCCCTTGCTTAATCAACCGTGAAAGGGCAGCACACCACAATTTGAACAATAGCTGGCTAGGGTTCCGGTTCACCACGGTGAATGGCTGGTCCAAGAGCTGGCGACCTCTGAGAGGTTACACGGCGGGACAAAAGCCCGGGAGACAGCAGCACCAGACGGTGTCGCGCTGCCCCCTAATTTTGTGCCACTCAGAGGTCAAGCATGAAAAAAACGCCATTACTCCGCTCTCTTGTACTGTCGCTGGCAATGCTGGTTAGTCTCCCCACGTTCGCCGCTGTGAAAAAAGAGTTCAACGTCTGCTGGACCATCTACGCCGGGTGGATGCCCTGGGGCACCATCAGCAGTAGCAAAATCATCGATAAATGGGCCAGCAAATACGGCATCAAAATCAACGTTGTGCAGCTCAACGACTATATCGAATCCATCAACCAGTACACCGCAGGGCAGTTTGACGGCTGCACCATGACCAATATGGATGCGCTGACCATACCGGCCGCAGGCGGGGTAGACACCACGGCGCTGATCCTCGGTAGCTACTCGGAAGGCAACGACGGAGTAGTGATGAAAGGTAAGGGCAAAACCCTGAAAGATCTGAAAGGGATGAAGGTCTACCTGCCTGAGCTCTCCGTGTCCCACTATCTGCTGGTGCGCGGTCTGGAAAAAGCCGGGCTCGCAGAGAAAGACGTCACCGTGGTGAATACCTCGGACGCAGATATCGTCTCTGCGTTCGGGACCGCCAGTGTGCAGGCTGCGGTGGCGTGGAACCCGCAGCTTTCCGTCATCAAAGGCACGCCAAACACCACCGAAGTGTTCAGCTCCTCGCAGGTACCGGGTGAGCTTATCGACATGATGGTGGTCAACACCGAGACCCTGAAAGACAACCCGGCGTTGGGCAAAGCGCTCACTGGCGCCTGGTACGAGATGATGGGGCTGATGAAAGCGCAGGATGCCGGCGCGCTGAATGCGATGGCCGCCGCCTCCGGGACCGATCTCGCCGGGTATCAGGCGCAGCTCAAAACCACCCATCTGTTCTATACCCCGCAAGACAACATGGCGTTTGTCACGTCGCCGGATCTGGCGAAAACCATGCAGCGCGTGGCGTCGTTCTCCTTCGACAAAGGGCTGCTGGGCGAGGGCGCGCAGAGCGCCGATTTTATCGGTATGCGCTTCCCGGGCAATGTCACGGTGGGCGATGCCAGCAACGTGAAACTGCGCTTTGACGACAGCTTCGTGAAAATGGCCGCTGCCGGCACGCTGTGATAACGGACGGAGTCTCCATGCGACAAATTAATCGCCATCCCACACCCGGCATGCGGCTGATGCTCGTGATGCTGCCTTTTGTCCTGCTGCTGGCTGCCTACTTTTTTGGCTCGGCGGTCAGGCTGGAGGCCAACCCGCAGGACAAGCTGCTGCCCGGCCTGCAGCAAATGCTGGACGCGCTATCCCGGATGGCGTTGACCCCGGATAAACGCAGCGGTGAATACCTGTTCTGGGTCGATACCCTGGTGAGCCTCGCGCGTCTGCTGGCGGGGCTGGCGATCGCCTCACTGATCGGCCTGTGCATTGGCGTTACCTCGGGCGTGTTTCCGCTGTGGCGTGCATCGCTCTCGCCGCTGATGACGGTGCTGTCGATGATCCCGCCGCTGGCAATACTCCCGGTGCTGTTTATCGTTTTCGGGCTGGATGAGCTGTCGAAGGTGATGCTAATTGTCATCGGCATCACCCCGATGCTGGCGCGCGATCTGGAGCACCGCGCCTGTGAAATCCCACCGGAGATCCTCATCAAAGCCCAGACGCTGGGGGCCAGTAGCTGGACGCTGGTGCTGCGCGTGGTGCTTCCGCAGCTGCTCTCCAGGCTGCTGACCTCGCTGCGCCTGCTGCTCGGGTCGGCATGGCTGTTTCTTATCTCGGCGGAGGCTATCTCCTCTACCGCCGGGCTGGGATACCGCATTTTCCTCGTACGGCGCTACATGGCGATGGATGTGATTATCCCGTACGTCCTGTGGATCACCCTGCTGGCGTGGCTGATGGATCTCGCCCTGCGGCAGCTGCATAAAACCTGTTTTCCCTGGGCGGAAGGAGGGAAGGCATGAGCTTTATCACCATCAACAATATCTGGCAGGAGTACGGCGACCATGTGGTGCTGGAACGCCTGAACCTGCAGGTGAAAGAGGGCGAGTTCTGCTCAATGGTGGGGGCGTCCGGCTGCGGAAAATCCACCTTCCTGCGTCTGCTGCTTGGTCAGGAAGCGCCCAGCCGGGGAGTGATCACCCTCGATGGCAAACCGCTGCGCGCCGAGCCGGACAGCAGCCGCGGCGTGGTGTTTCAGCGCTACTCCGTTTTCCCGCACCTCAGCGTGCTGGATAACGTTGCCATCGGTCTTGAACTGCCGCAATCGCCGCTGTTCGGGCGGCTGTTTGGGGGCAAAAAGCGCGCCGTGCGTGAACGGTCGGCGGAGATGCTGGAAAAAGTCGGCCTCGGGCATGCGCTGGATAAATATCCCGCCCAGCTCTCCGGCGGCATGCAGCAGCGCCTGGCCATTGCTCAGGCATTCATCATGCAGCCGCGCGTGCTGCTGCTCGATGAGCCGTTTGGCGCGCTGGATCCGGGGATTAGAAAAGACATGCACGCCCTGTTGCTGCAGCTGTGGGGCGAAACCCGCATGACCGTCTTTATGGTCACCCACGATCTGTCTGAAGGCTTCAACCTCGGCACCCGGCTACTGGTGTTCGACAAAGTGCGCCTCGACCCGCAGGCACCGAATGCCTACGGCGCGCGCATTACCTACGACATTCCGCTCAACGAGACGCGGCTCTCCGCCCTGAGCGGAACCACGCCCGACAACGTTTATGCCTTAAGGGGGTAACAGTGAATACCATGACGATTTTACGTGAAGAGACCCTTCCCGGCGGGGGACACCTCTCGTTTGTCCTAAAGCGCGGGCAGATCCTGCGCATGACAGATACGCAAGGCGGTGCCAACGTCAGCCTGCTGATGCTCAACCCGCACGAGAAAAGCGAGCGGCTGAACCTGCCCGACACGCTGAAAGGCCAGCACACCGCGCGCCTCACCGCCGGACACTGCTTTTACTCCGACATGGGCCGTGTACTGGCGGGCATTACCGCCGACACCTGCGGCTGGCACGACCCGTTTGGCGGCGTGCTGAATGCTGCCGAAGTGGCGGAAAAATACGGTCAGGGGCGTTATCAGGAGCTGCGCAACGGTTTCTACCGTAACGGTACGGACAACCTGCTGGTGGAGATGGGCAAGTGGGATCTCAACCTGGAAGATCTGCTGATGGTGGTTAATTTCTTCAGCAAGGTCACCGTGGAGGACAACGGCCAGTTCCGCTTCCACAGCGGACATTCGCAGCCGGGCAGCTACGTTGAGCTGTTCGCGCCGATGGACACGCTGATTGTCATGACCGCGCTACCGCACCCGATGGATCCCTCCCGGGAGTACGCCCCGCGCCCGGTACAGCTGAGCTGGCGGCAGGCGGAGGATGAAGAGGGGGCGATTAACGCCCTCCTGACGCGCCCGGAAAACGAACGCGCCATCACTAACACTCAACGTTTCGCCCTGTAAGGAGCCGTGTATGACCGTTGCCAGCGAAAAACATCCCCAGCATGCCAGCTTCCGCCACGTTATTCCGGCGGGGGAACCGTATCTGTTTGAAGTGAAGAAAGGCCAGACGCTACGCCTGCTCGACCTGGAGGGCAACCAGGCGGTGGACACCCTGTTTTACAATGCGGACAACCCGCGTGAGCGCTACGACGCACAGCGCACGCTGCGCCGCCAGAACAACGCTTATCTCACCCACGGCAGCGTGCTGTACTCCAACCTCGGTAACCCGCTGCTGACCATCGTGGCAGATACCTGCGGGCGTCACGATACCCTCGGCGGCGCCTGCGCGCAGGAGAGCAACACCGTGCGCTATGCTCTCGACAAACGCCATATGCACAGCTGCCGGGATAACTTTCTCTGCGCCTGCCTGCACGATGGCCGCCTGCAAAAGCGCGATATTGCCGCCAATATTAACTTCTTCATGAACGTGCCGGTGACTCCGCAGGGCGGGCTGACCTTTGAGGACGGTATCTCCGCGCCGGGGAAATATGTCGAGCTGCGCGCCGAGTGCAACGTCATCGTGCTGATCTCCAACTGTCCGCAGCTTAACAACCCGTGCAACGGCTGGAATCCAACGCCAGCAGAGGTGCTGGTATGGAACTGACACCCACCCGCTGGCAGCGCCTGCGCCAGGCCATTTATCGCCTGTTTGCAGTCCGCGCCGGACGCATTCTGCCGTAACCGCTTTTTCCCCATGGACGACCATGGGTGAGCCGATTTTCGGCGGGACGACCCGCCACGATTGAGTCTGACCTATGTTGACGACACTCCTGATTGCAAACCGCGGGGCGATTGCCTGCCGCATTCTGCGCACCCTGCGCGCCATGAACATCCGCGGCGTGGCGGTCTACTCCGAAGCCGATCTCAGCAGCCTGCATATCCGGGAAGCGGATGAGGCGCTGAGCCTGGGCGAGGGCCCGGCGGCGAACACCTATCTGGTGAGCGAAAAGATCATCGCGGCCGCCAGAGCCAGCGGTGCGCAGGCCATTCATCCGGGCTACGGTTTTCTGTCGGAAAACGCCGCATTTGCCGAAGCCTGCGAAGCCGCAGGCATTGCGTTTGTCGGCCCCACGCCGGAACAATTGCGCCTGTTTGGCCTGAAACATACTGCCCGTGCGCTGGCGAAAGCGCACGGCGTGCCGATGCTCGAAGGCACCGGGCTGCTGGCTAACGTCGATGAGGCCGTTCACGCTGTGGCGGTAGTGGGCTACCCGGTAATACTGAAAAGCACCGCGGGCGGCGGCGGGATCGGCATGCGCGTCTGTTACCACGCGGAAGAGCTGCGCGACGCCTTCGATGCCGTGGTGCGCCTGGGCAAGAATAACTTTAGCGACGCGGGCGTGTTTATCGAAAAATACATTGAGCGGGCGCGTCACCTGGAAGTCCAGCTGTTTGGTGACGGCAAAGGCGAGGTGATTGCCCTCGGCGTGCGCGACTGCTCGGTACAGCGGCGTAACCAGAAGGTGCTGGAAGAGACGCCCGCGCCTAACTTGCCGGACGGCATGGAGACCGCGCTGTGCGAGGCGGCGATAAAACTCGGCCAGGCGGTCAACTACCGCAGCGCGGGTACCGTGGAGTTTGTCTACGACAGCGACACGGCCCGCTTTTACTTCCTTGAAGTGAACACCCGTCTGCAGGTAGAGCACGGCGTCACCGAGCAGGTGTGGGGTGTTGACCTGGTTCGCTGGATGATTGACCTGGCGGCCGGAACGCTGCCGCCGCTGGCGGAGCTGCGCGCCAGCCTGCAACCACAAGGACACGCCATTCAGGCGCGGGTCTACGCCGAAGATCCGGGCCGTCAGTTCCAGCCGTCGCCAGGGCTACTCACCGAAGTGGTGTTCCCGGAAAACGACCGTCGCACATTGCGCATCGACAGCTGGATGGAGTCCGGCTGCGACGTACCGCCGTTTTTTGACCCGATGCTGGCCAAAATCATCGCCTGGCAGCCCACGCGCGAGGCGGCGATCCGCGTCCTGCACACCGCGCTGGGAGAGACGCGTCTCTACGGCGTGGAAACCAACCGCAGCTATTTGCAGCAGATTTTAACCTTCCCGCCGTTCGCCCGTGGCGAGCCGTGGACCCGCTGTTTAGAGACGCTGGACTATCAGGCCTTCACGCTGGAGGTGCTCAGCGCCGGGACGCAAACCACGGTGCAGGATTATCCGGGGCGCACGGGCTACTGGGCCGTCGGGGTGCCGCCCTCCGGGCCGATGGACAGCCTGGCGCTGCGTCTCGGCAACCGTCTGCTGGGCAATGAGGAGGGGGCCGCCGCGCTGGAGATCACCCTCAGCGGCCCGACGCTGAAATTCTACTGCGACGCGCAGCTGGCGGTGACCGGCGCAGCCATTGCGCTGACGCTGGACGGCGTGCCGCTGGCAAACAACCGCGTTTTCCGCGTCCGGGCGGGAAGCACGCTGCGTATGGGCGATATTCAGGGTGACGGCGTGCGCAGCTATCTCTGCCTGCGCGGCGGGTTTGAGGTGCCGGATTATCTGGGCAGCAAAAGCACCTTTACCCTCGGGCAGTTTGGCGGTCACGCCGGACGAGCACTGCGCACAGGTGACGTGCTGCATCTGTCCCCATTGACCGAACCTGTCGCGGACGGGGAGCTGCCGCAGGCCCTGCGCACCAGCCTGGATGGGGTGCGTGAGCTGCGGGTGATTTACGGTCCGCATGGTGCGCCGGAGTATTTTACGCCGGGCTATATGGCGGCCTTTTTTGCTACCGAGTGGGAGGTACATTTTAACTCCAGCCGGACGGGCGTGCGTCTGATCGGCCCGAAACCGGAATGGGTACGCGACAGCGGCGGCGAAGCGGGGCTGCACCCGTCGAACATCCACGACAACCCGTACGCCATTGGCGCGGTGGATTTCACCGGCGATATGCCGGTGATCCTCGGCCCCGACGGCCCAAGTCTGGGGGGATTTGTCTGCCCGGTCACCGTCATCGAGGCGGATCTACACGCGGTTGGCCAGCTGAAAGCGGGCGATAAAGTGCGCTTTATGCCGGTGGACGTTTCCACCGCCCGACGGCTGGCGCAGGGGCAGGCAGCGCAAATCGCCAGCCTGACGCCGCAGGTCATGCCGTGGCAACCTGTCGGGCTGAGCTCGCCGGTGGTGCTGGAGGTGGGGGAGGACGATAAACGGCTGGTGGCGAGGTTATCCGGCGATACCCATCTGCTGCTGGAGATAGGCGAGCCCGAACTGGATCTGGTGTTGCGTTTTCGTGCCCACGCTCTGATGCAGGCGCTGGAAACGCGCGCGCTGACGGGGATTATCGACCTCACGCCGGGGATCCGCTCCCTGCAGATTCACTATCAGCCGGAAACGCTGAGTCTGGAAGCGCTGCTGGAGACGGTGGCCGGGCTGTGGCAGGACGTATGCGGGCAGGCGTCGCTGGACGTGCCGTCGCGCGTGGTCTGGCTGCCGCTCTCCTGGGACGATCCCGCGTGCCAGAAGGCTATCGATAAATACATGACCACCGTGCGCCGGGATGCGCCATGGTGTCCGAGCAACCTGGAGTTTATCCGTCGTATCAACGATCTGGCGAATATCGATGAGGTCTATAAAACGGTGTTCGACGCCCGCTATCTGGTGATGGGGCTGGGAGATGTCTACCTGGGCGCGCCGGTCGCGACACCGCTCGATCCGCGTCATCGTCTGGTGACCACCAAATACAACCCGGCACGCACCTGGACGGCGGAAAACTCGGTGGGTATTGGCGGGGCCTACCTTTGCGTCTATGGCATGGAGGGGCCGGGCGGGTATCAGTTTGTCGGACGCACGCTGCAGATGTGGAATCGCTATCACGCCGTGGAGGATTTTGGCGGCAAGCCCTGGCTACTGCGCTTCTTCGACCAGATCCGCTTTTATCCGGTCTCAGCCGAAGAGTTGCTCACCATCCGCCGGGATTTCCCGCTGGGGCGTTATCCGCTGCGCATCGAACACACCACGCTGAAGCTGGCGGAGTATCAGCAATTCCTGGCCTACGAGGCGCCGGAGATTGAGGCGTTCCGCGCGCATCAGCAGGCCGCGTTTGACGCCGAGCGTGAGCGTTGGGCCGCCAACGGTCAGGCCCATTTTGACAGCAGCGAGGTGCTGGTAACAGACGCCGAAGACGCGCCGCTGGCACCCGGACAGGCCGGGATTGACAGCCCGGTATCGGGCAACCTGTGGCAGGTAAACGTTGAAGTCGGTAACACCGTGCGCGAAGGCGATGTGCTGGTGGTACTGGAGTCCATGAAGATGGAGATCCCGCTGGTCGCAACCCAGGACGGGGTGGTCAGCCAGGTGCGCGTGCAGCCGGGTTCATCGGTGCGCGCGGGTCAGTGTGTGGTGGTCCTGGAGAAAACAGCATGAAGCACCTTTTTGATTTACGCCTTGATGTTCTGGCGCAGGCATACCGTTCCGGTCAGCTCCGTCCTCGCGCGGTTATCCTTGCCCTGCGCGAGCGCGCGCTGGCGCTGAACCCGGAATTTAACGCCTTTATTTATCTTCTCATGCCCGACGAGCTGGAGCCGTATCTGGCCGCGCTGGACGGCGTGGATCCGGCATCGTTGCCGCTCTATGGCGTGCCGTTTGCCATTAAAGACAATATCGATCTGGCGGGTATTGAGACCACCGCCGCCTGTCCGGCCTTTGCGTACCGGGCAGAGCAGGATGCGACGATAGTGTCGCAGTTGATCGCGCTGGGGGCGGTCCCGCTGGGGAAAACCAATCTCGACCAGTTCGCGACCGGCTTAAACGGCACGCGCTCACCATTTGGTGCGTGTCGCAACAGTGTGCATCCGGAGTATCCGTCCGGTGGCTCAAGCGCGGGCTCGTCGCTGGCTGTGGCGCTGGGGCTGGCGAGCTTTGCCCTGGGCACCGATACCGCCGGGAGCGGGCGCGTTCCGGCCTCTCTCAATAATCTGGTCGGGCTGAAGGCGACCAAAGGGCTGATCTCGACAGCGGGTGTGGTGCCCGCCTGCCGCACGCTGGACTGCGTAACGTTCTTCACCAGAACGGCAGCGGAGGCCAGCCAACTGCTGGCGCTGACGGCGACGAAAGACGCGCGTGATGACTACAGCCGTGCTAACCCGTCCTGGAACGGAGCGCAGGCATTTGGCGTACCGGCAGCCGGTTTTCGCTTTGGCGTGCCGGACACGCTGGAGTTTCTCGGCTGCGCAGAGAGCGAGGCGCTGTATCACACCGCAAAGGAGAGGCTGATCGCCCTTGGCGGCGTGCCGGTGACCATCGACTTTTCGCCGTTCCTGGCGGCAGCAAAACTGCTCTATGACGGCCCGTGGGTGGCCGAGCGCTACCACGTGGCGGGCGCGTTGATTGAGCAACAGCCGGACGCGGTGCTGCCGGTGATCCGCAATGTACTGCAAAAAGCGCCTGCCATGAGTGCGGTAGCGGCGTTTGAAGCGCAGTACCAGCTTCAGGCCTATAAAAGCGAGTGCGATGCCATACTGGCGGGGCTTGAGTGCGTGTTAACTCCCACTTATCCGCGCCCGGTGAGTCTGGCCGAGCTGGCGGAGGAACCGGTCAAACGCAACTCTGAGCTTGGGCTTTACACCAACTTTATGAACCTGCTTGATTACGCTGCCGTGGCGGTCCCGGCAGGGTTTATGGCCAACGGCTTGCCTTCCGGCATAACGCTGTTTGGCCGCGCGTTTACCGACCAGTATCTGCTCAGCCTGGCCGATGCGTTACAACGTCACCAAATGTTAACCCTGCCCGGCGGGCGCGAGATGCAAGGGGATGCACCTGTTTCGACCGCCACCGATGACCGGATGTATCTGGTGGTGTGCGGCGCGCACCTGGACGGGCTGGCGCTGAATCATCAACTGCGCCAGCGCGGGGCGACGTATGTAGAAGCCACCACCAGCGCCCCGCATTATCGGCTCTTTGCCCTGGCAGACGGCAAACGGCCAGGCATGGTGCGGGCAACAGAACAGGGTTCCGCAATAGCCGTAGAGGTGTGGGCGCTACCGCACAGCGAAGTGGGATCGTTTCTGGCCGGGATCCCCGCACCGCTGGGGCTGGGAAAAGTCGAACTTCAGGACGGGCGCTGGCTGACCGGGTTTATCTGCGAGGAGGCAGGATTAGAGGGAGCACAGGAGATTACGCGATTCGGTGGCTGGCGAGCCTGGCTTGCTCATCATGCGTGAGCAAGCCAGCGCGGTTAACGGTAGAGCGGTTTTTCTGCGACCGGGATCAGTAAGGTAGATTGCCAGTCCGCAAGCGTCAGCTGCGCGAGTTTTCCCAGTGCGGTATAGAACGGGTGCCCGGCGTTTTCAACAAACACGGAGAGAAAACGGGTGCTCCACGGCAGCAGGTGCCACGCCAGAAGCTGGTCGCGTTCCGTCTCGCGTCCGTTCTCAGTGAGCCACGCGGCCAGCAGCAGCAACGTACCAAAATGATCTTCCGGTTCGTTCTGCTGCATCTCAAAGGCAATCTGGTTTTCCCGCATCCACTGACGCAGGGCGAGGGTTGAATCCCCAAACAGCACGGATTCACGATCCAGCCATACGGAACCCCACGGCGGTGCGGGCAGCGCATAGGGGCCAATAAACAGCCGTTGCCAGGCGTCAGTGACGGGCTCATCGGCAGATACCGTAAAGGTGTCGGCGATGGGCTGCAGCGCCGCCTGCGGCAGCGGCCAGTCCGTAACCCAGTCGCCAGCGGTCAGGGCGTTGACCAGCGGCGCAACGTGCTCGCTGTCGGGTGAATAGTAAAACAATGCGCCCAGTACCCGGGCGCTGAACGCGAACGCTTCACGCTGTGAGACATCTATCATTACAACCTTCCTTGCTCGCGCGGGCGAACCCGCGCGCCTGTGTTAACCGGCAATCGCCATACCTACCGTCATGTGCAGACCATAGAACAGACCGCGGCCGATCAGTTCACCCACGACAACTAGCGCCAGGCCTGCAAAGAGCGCAAGGGTTTTCGGCCCCTGGCGCCGGATGAGCGGGCACAGCCAGCAGCCTAATCCGGCGGCGACCAGTATGATACGGCCAACTTGCCATGCGCCATAGTCCGGCAGCAGGGCGCTGGCCTGTTGTACGGAGCTGTGTAGCGTCGCCAGTTCGTTACTCTGCAGCACAATCACCGCCACGCTCAGCAGCAGCGCCAGTACGCTCACCGATGCGGCACACGTGCCTCTGAAGGCGGTGCCAGCAGCGCGAAGCAGCAGGGCGGCAAACAGCGGGCCGCCCAGCGCCATCGTCAGGAAAAAGGCCAGCGTGGTGTAGCCGGTGTACCAGGTCGGAACCGTATCGATCTGATACACGCGGGTCATGGCCCAGACAAACACAATCCCCAGGATCTGGCTCACCACCATCCATACTTTACCCAATGCGGGCGGCATTTTACCGATAACCGACACCAGCCACCAGAAGCCACCGACGGCAAAGAAGACCGAGCCTGCCGCGATCTCGTTGCTGAGCGCCGACGCGCCAACACGGTTCAGGGAGTTAAACGCCCTGAGCGGGGAGCCCAGGTGCATCACCGATGCGATAAAGCCAACGCCCATGACCAGCCATAAAAAGAACATGCTGCGCACGATGCGGGTTCGGACCGCCTCGTCACTCTCCCTCATCCATGCCAGACCGCTGACGAGCAACGCCCCGGCCACGCACTGCCCAAAAACGGTGAAGATCACCAGCGGCCATTCATGCCATCCACTTCCCATCTCACACCTCCTTCGGGTTTGCCAGATAGCCGGAGGTATCTCCCGTCGGGCGGCTGTTGGCGTTAGGTTTAATCACAATGCTTGGCTTGGTGAAGTGCGCGGACGGCAGCGGCGCGACGGCCGCAAGCTGGCCGTGTTTTTTACGCAGCTCGTCAATCGGGCCGAAGTCCAGCGCGCGCAGCGGACAGGACTCCACGCAAATCGGCTTTTTGCCCTCTGCGACGCGGTCGTGGCAGCCGTCGCACTTGGTCATGTGGCCTTTGGCAGCGTTGTACTGCGGCGCACCGTACGGACAAGCCATATGGCAGTAGCGGCAGCCGATGCAGACATCCTCATCCACCACCACAAACCCGTCGTCACGCTTGTGCATTGCCCCGCTCGGGCACACTTTGGTGCAGGCCGGGTCTTCACAATGGTTACAGGCAATCGACAGGTAATAGGCAAAGACGTTCTGATGCCAGACGCCGTTATCCTCCTGCCAGTCGCCGCCCGCGTATTCGTAGATCCGGCGGAAGCTGACGTCCGGGGTCAGGTCTTTGTAATCCTTGCAGGCCAGCTCGCAGGTTTTGCACCCGGTGCAACGGCTGGAGTCAATAAAAAATCCATACTGGGTTGTCATCGGTTACTCCTTACGCCTTCTCGATCTGCACCAGATTGGTGTGCTGCGGGTTGCCTTTCGCCAGCGGTGACGGGCGATGGGTGGTCAACGTGTTGATGCATGAGCCGTGGTCGATCCGATCGCCGTTCATGTTGGCGTCGTGCCAGGCCCCCTGGCCCATCGCGCTGACGCCGGGCATGATGCGCGGGGTGACTTTCGCGGCAATGCGCACTTCGCCGCGGTCGTTAAACACACGTACCATATCGCCGTTTTGAATACCGCGTTGTGCCGCATCAACCGGATTGAGCCATACCTCCTGACGACAGGCGGCTTTAAGCACATCCACGTTGCCGTAGCTGGAGTGGGTGCGCGCCTTGAAGTGGAAGCCAAACAGCTGCAGCGGGTATGTTTTACGTTCCGGGGCATCCCAGCCGTCAAACGTTGAGGCGTACACCGGCAGTGGGCTGATGGTTTCATCTTTTTCCAGCTCCCAGGTGGCGGCAATCTCTGCCAGCTTGCTGGAGTAAATTTCAATCTTGCCTGACGGGGTTTTGAGCGGATGGGCATCCGGATCATCGCGGAATTTTTTATACGCCACGAAGTGTCCGTTGGGATCTTTGCGCTTATAAATGCCCATTTTTTTCAGTTCGTCATAGGACGGAAGCTGCGGATCTTTCGCCAGCATTTTGGCGTACAGATACTGCAGCCACTGCGACTGTGTCCGGCCTTCGGTGAATTTCTGATGGATGTCCGGCCCGAGGCGTTTCGCCACTTCGCTCATGATCCAGTAGATGGGCTTACGCTCAAACTTCGGCGCGGTAACGGGCTGCAGGAAAATCAGATAGCCCATATTGCCCGCATAATCGTTCGGGATGATGTCTTCCTGCTCGACGGTCATGAGGTCCGGCAGCAGGATGTCGGCGTATTTCGCCGAAGAAGTCATAAAGTTGTCGATCACCACGATGGTTTCGCACTTGCTTTCGTCCTGCAGAATATCGTGGGTTTTGTTGATGTCGGAGTGCTGGTTGATGATGGTATTACCGGCATAGTTCCAGATGAACTTGATCGGCACATCCAGCTTATCCTTGCCGCGCACGCCGTCGCGCAGGGCGGTCATTTCCGGGCCGCGGGCGATAGCATCCGTCCAGCTAAAGCAGGAGATCTGCGTTTTTACCGGGTTTTCCGGCAGCGGCATCCGTTCGATGGTGATGGTATAGGTCGATTCGCGCGCGCCGCTGTTACCGCCGTTGATACCCACGTTGCCGGTTAAGATCGGCAGCATGGCGATGGCGCGCGACGTCAGTTCACCGTTGGCCTGGCGCTGCGGTCCCCAGCCCTGGCAGATATAGGCGGGTTTTGCCGAGCCAATCTCGCGCGCCAGCTTGACGATGCGATCCGCAGGAATACCGGTGATGCGTGAGGCCCACTCCGGGGTTTTTGGCGTATTATCGTCGCCCTGGCCGAGGATATACGCTTTGTAGTGTCCGTTAGCAGGCGCACCTTCCGGCAGCGTTTTTTCGTCATAGCCAACGCAGTATTTATCGAGGAACGGCTGGTCAACCAGATTTTCGTTGATTAATACCCATGCAAGTCCGGCTACCAGCGCGGCATCGGTACCCGGGCGAATCGGGATCCATTCATCTTCACGTCCGGCAGCGGTGTCGGTATAACGCGGGTCGATGACGATCATCCGCGCATTTGAGCGTTCACGCGCCTGATCGAGGTAGTAGGTGATCCCGCCGCCGCTCATACGCGTTTCCGCCGGATTATTGCCGAACATCACCACCAGTTTAGTGTTTTCAATGTCGGAGGTGCTGTTGCCATCATTGCTGCCGTAGGTGTACGGCATCGCGCAGGAAATTTGCGCAGTACTGTAGGTGCCATAGTGGCTCAGGAAGCCGCCGTAACAGTTCATCAGGCGCGCCACCAGCGAGGCGTAAGGGGAAGAGCGGGTGATATTGCCGCCGACAATGCCGGAGGAGTAGTTAATGTACACCGCTTCGTTGCCGTATTTTTCCACTACATTTTTCAGGCTGCGGGTCAGGGTATCCAGCGCTTCATCCCAGGAGATGCGCTCAAATTTACCTTCACCGCGTTTGCCCACGCGCTTCATCGGGTAGTTAAGGCGGTCAGGGTGATTAATGCGACGGCGGATGGAGCGTCCGCGAAGACAGGCGCGCACCTGATGATTGCCGTAGATATCCTCCCCGGTATTATCCGTTTCCACCCAGTAAACTTCGTCGTCACGGACATGCAGGCGCAGCGCGCAGCGGCTGCCGCAGTTCACCGAGCAGGCTCCCCAGACCACTTTATCTTCAGCAGGCTGTACGGTGTTTTGCACTGCAGCAGCGGCGCTTTTCAATCCAAACGGCAACGAGATACCACCGGCGGCAAGCGCCAGAGAACCTATCGCGGTGGACTTAACGAGTGTTCGGCGGCTAATTCCACCGTGATGTTCGACATCGGACATGACTCACCCCATCATTTTAATTGACTATTATTTTCGCCCGTGATTACAACCGGGCTAATGATGGGGTGAGTGTTACTTATTTGGAGGTATTAAATATTAATCCTCATCAATTCAAGGGGGATTGATGCAAGGAAAGTGGTTAAAAATCACTGCGGTTCGCCTTGCGGATTCTCCTGCGCGCCAGCAGCAGCCCCGCTGCCTGTGCGAGTGTACAAAATTTTGAAGGTATCATTGGCACAATGCCCAACAACCTGCGCATCCGGACGATCGGCCTGATCGTTGGGTACGATGTTCAGCGTAAAGCCAGATTCCGGCACGCCGTTGTTGATGATTTTCTGCTGAATGTCGCTTTTTACACGTTCGCAGGAATCCGGTGCCGCCAGCGCGGCGGTAGAGGCACTCATTAACAGCAGGGCGGTAATCCAGGGTAACCGTTTCATCTGTAGCTCCTTTTCTCTGTGTGTAGATTAATTTTAGCAGGGTTCGTGTAAACAACTGTATTTGCTAATATGATTGGGAATAATCTCCCTGAATCGGTAAATGATGTGAAGAAATACGCAGCGATAACGCTACTGGCCGCGACACTGGTGGGGTGCGACAACAATTCCGCGCCGCTGTCGTTCACGCCTGAGATGGCGAGTTTTTCGAATGAGTTTGATTTTGACCCGCTGCGCGGCCCGGTCAAAGACTTTACCCAGACGCTGTTTAACGACAAGGGCGAGGTCTCCAAACGGGTGACCGGGACGATGTCGACAGAAGGGTGCTTTGATACGCTTGAGCTGCACGATCTTGAAGCGAATACCGGCGTTGCGCTGGTGCTGGATGCCAACTACTACATCGATGCAGAAACCCAGCAGCGAAAAGTGAAACTGCAGGGCAAATGCCAGCTGGCCGAGCTGCCGTCTGCCGGTGTAACGTGGGATACCGATGACAACGGATTTGTGGTCGCGGCGCACGGTAAAGAGATGGAAGTGAAATATCGCTATGACGCGGACGGCTACCCGCTCGGTAAAACCACCGTTTCCGGGGATCAGCACTTATCCGTACAGTCGACACCCTCGAAGGATCTGCGCAAAAGAATGGATTACTCGGCCGTGAGTTTACTGAATGACAAACCGCTGGGGAATGTGAAGCAGAGCTGCGATTACGACCGGCACAATAACCCGGTGAGCTGCGACCTGACCATCACCGACGACAGCGTTAAACCCGCGGTTGAGCGCAAGTACAGCATAAAAAACACCATTGAATACTACTGAGAGTAAAGCCGCGCAGGTTACTGCGCGGTAGGTTTCAGCAGGCTGGCACCAGACGGTTTGTGTCCGGCCAGATGCTGGTGCTGGAAAATGCACATGCGAATGGTGTTGCGGTATTCCCCGTTGATAAAGAACTCGTGGATTAGCTCGCCTTCCACCATAAAGCCCAGCTTACGGTAGATATGGATCGCTTTTTCGTTCTCTTTATCGACGATGAGATAGAGCTTATACAGATTCAGAACGTTGAAACCGTAGTCCATCGCCAGCTTCGCCGCCCGCGAGGCCAGGCCTTTACCCTGATGCTCCGGGGAGATAATGATCTGGAATTCCGCCCGGCGATGCACGTGGTTGATCTCCACCAGCTCAACCAGCCCGGCTTTTTCGCCTTCACACTCCACCACAAAGCGGCGTTCGCTTTGATCGTGAATGTGTTTATCGTACAGATCGGACAGCTCGACAAACGCCTCGTACGGCTCTTCAAACCAGTAGCGCATCACGCTGGCGTTGTTGTCGAGCTGGTGGACGAAGCGCAAATCTTCACGCTCCAGCGGACGCAGTTTAACCTCAAGACCCGGCATTACGGTGCTACCGTACGACCCGTACGACGATCCAGGCAGCGCAGGGTGTTTGGCTCCCAGTAGGCATTAACGTTCGCGCTTTGCTGACACTTATCACGTGCGTCAAAGGCGACATCTTCTTTGTCCCACTCTTTCTCAGCACGCTTGTTCACCTTCTGACGAAGGCTGCGGGTGTCATTCCATTGTTCTTTGTCCATTGCGGCATTCTGGCGGCTCTGCGCGCTATCGCCAGACTCAATAATGAGTTTGCTGGTTTCGGCGGTAGCCGTTGCAGCGAAGGCGAGCGTTGACAGCGCCAGTGCGGCGGTCAGACAAAGGCGTTTGCTTAATGTACTCATAGCGTTTCCTTTTTGAATCGGTGCAGATAATCACGTTACCCTGTTCAGATTCTACACCAAACAGAAATGACGGCATACCCGCGGCGCGGGTATGGAAAAGTAAACCGTATCATCAGGTATGATGGTTAAATAAATCCTCACCTGAAATGAAATATGATCAAAACAACGCTGTTATTTTTTGCCACCGCGCTCTGTGAAATTATCGGCTGCTTCCTTCCCTGGCTCTGGCTGAAGAAAGGGGCAACCGTGTTACTGCTGATCCCGGCGGGCATCGCGCTGGCGCTGTTTGTCTGGCTGTTAACGCTCCATCCGGCGGCCAGTGGTCGCGTCTATGCCGCCTACGGCGGGGTTTATGTCTGCACCGCGCTGCTATGGTTACGCGTGGTCGATGGGGTAAAACTCAGCGCCTACGACTGGGCCGGGGCTCTGATTGCCCTGTGCGGCATGCTGATCATCGTGGCGGGCTGGGGGCGCGCCTGAGCGCCCTGATTTTGTGATCGCTCGCGGATATTTTGATCATTATACTTGTATGGTAGTAGCTCAGTTGCGTAAATTTCCTGCATCACAACATGCGATGTAAGGAAAGGAATTATGAAGATTGTCGGGGCTGAAGTATTTGTCACCTGCCCGGGGCGTAACTTTGTCACCCTTAAAATTACGACCGATGAAGGCATCGTCGGTCTTGGCGATGCCACACTAAACGGACGCGAACTCTCCGTCGCCTCTTACCTGAAAGACCACCTCTGCCCGCAACTGATTGGCCGCGATGCGCACCGCATCGAAGATATCTGGCAGTTTTTCTATAAAGGCGCGTACTGGCGTCGCGGCCCGGTCACCATGTCGGCAATCTCTGCCGTGGATATGGCGCTGTGGGATATCAAAGCCAAAGCCGCCAATATGCCGCTTTACCAGCTACTGGGTGGCGCTTCCCGTGAAGGGGTAATGGTCTACTGCCACACCACCGGGCATACCATTGACGACGTGCTGGAAGATTACGCCCGTCACAAAGAGATGGGCTTTAAGGCGATCCGCGTCCAGTGCGGCGTGCCGGGAATGAAAACCACCTACGGCATGTCCAAGGGGAAAGGGCTGGCGTATGAGCCTGCCACCAAAGGGGACTGGCCGGAAGAGCAGCTGTGGTCCACCGAGAAATACCTCGACTTCACGCCGAAGCTGTTCGACGCGGTGCGCAGTAAATTTGGCTTCAACGAACATCTGCTGCATGACATGCACCACCGCCTGACGCCAATTGAAGCGGCGCGTTTCGGTAAGAGCATCGAAGAATTCCGCATGTTCTGGATGGAAGATCCTACGCCTGCTGAAAACCAGGCGTGCTTCCGCCTGATCCGCCAGCACACCGTCACGCCGATTGCCGTGGGTGAAGTCTTTAACAGCATCTGGGATTGCAAACAGCTGATTGAAGAGCAGCTTATCGACTACATTCGCGCCACCATTACCCATGCTGGCGGGATCACCGGCATGCGTCGTATTGCAGACTTTGCCTCGCTCTACCAGGTGCGGACCGGGTCACACGGCCCGTCCGATCTGTCGCCGATTTGCCATGCTGCCGCGCTGCACTTCGACCTGTGGGTGCCGAACTTCGGCGTGCAGGAATATATGGGCTATTCCGAACAGATGCTTGAAGTCTTCCCGCACAACTGGCGCTTCGACAACGGCTATATGCACCCGGGCGACAAGCCGGGTCTGGGTATTGAGTTCGACGAAAAGCTGGCCGCGAAATACCCGTACGATCCGGCCTACCTGCCTGTGGCTCGTCTGGAAGACGGCACGCTGTGGAACTGGTAAACGAGGAGCGAACGATGAAAAGCGTAGTGATCCAACAGCCCAACCAGCTGGTGATTGAAGAGCGTCCACTCCCGCAACCGGGGGCAGGGGAAGTGCGCGTCAGCATTAAACTTGCCGGGATCTGCGGCTCCGACAGCCATATCTACCGCGGACATAACCCCTTCGCGAAATATCCGCGCGTTATCGGTCACGAATTTTTTGGTGTGATTGACGCCACGGGCGAGGGCGTTGACCCCGGACGCCTGGGGCAGCGGGTTTCCGTCGATCCGGTGATCAGCTGCGGGCACTGCTATCCGTGCTCGGTGGGTAAACCGAACGTGTGTACCTCCCTGGTCGTGCTCGGCGTGCATCGCGACGGCGGTTTTGCGGAATACGCCGTGGTACCGGCGAAAAATACGTGGCCCATCCCGGACGCCATTCCCGATAAACACGCCGTGATGGTCGAGCCCTTTACCATTGCCGCCAACGTCACCGGGCAGGCAAAACCCACGGAACAGGATATCGCCCTGGTGTATGGCGCGGGCCCGATGGGGCTGGTTACCGTGCAGGCGCTGAAAGGTGTCTACAACGTCAGGCAGGTGATTGTCGTCGACCGCATTGATGAACGGCTGGCGATGGCGCAACGCAGCGGCGCGGACTGGGTCCTGAACAACGGTAATCTTGATTTGCATAAGGCGCTGGAAGAAAAAGGCATCAAACCGACGTTAATTATTGATGCCGCCTGTCATCCGTCGATTCTGCAGGAAGCGATAACCCTGGCTTCCCCGGCGGCACGTATCGTGCTGATGGGCTTTTCCAGCGATCCGAGCCAGATTGTTCAGCAGGGGATCACCGGCAAAGAGCTGTCGATATTCTCCTCGCGCCTGAATGCCAACAAATTCCCGGTCGTGATCGACTGGCTGGAAAAGGGGCTGATCGATCCTGAAAAACTGATTACCCACACCTTTGACTACCACCACGTGACAGACGCCATCGAACTGTTTGAGAAAGACCAGCGGCAGTGCTGCAAAGTCTTGCTCACCTTCGACCAATAATAATTTACGCGGTTAAGAGCCTGCGCAGACAGGCTCTGAGTGGTACGCATCTTACCTTGCAGAGATAGCCATTATGACTCAAGCACAACCTCAAAGAACGACTTCAGATCTGGTGAAAGCTGCCGTATCCGGCTGGCTGGGTACCGCGCTGGAGTTTATGGATTTTCAGCTCTACTCGCTGGGGGCCGCGCTGGTCTTCCATGAGATCTTTTTCCCGGAACAGTCCGCGGCCATGGCGCTGATCCTGGCGATGGGGACCTACGGCGCAGGCTATATTGCGCGCATTGTCGGCGCCTTTATCTTCGGCAGAATGGGCGACCGGATCGGTCGTAAAAAGGTGCTGTTTATTACCATCACCATGATGGGGATCTGTACCACCCTGATTGGCGTGTTGCCGACCTACGGCCAGATTGGCATTTTTGCGCCGGTCCTGCTGGTGACGCTGCGCATTATTCAGGGGCTGGGTGCCGGGGCAGAAATCTCCGGTGCGGGAACCATGCTGGCCGAGTATGCGCCAAAGGGCAAACGCGGGATCATCTCCTCGCTGGTGGCGATGGGGACCAACTGCGGAACCCTGAGTGCCACGGCGATCTGGGCGGTGATGTTCTTTGCTCTCGATCGTGAAGAACTGGTGGCATGGGGCTGGCGCGTGCCGTTCCTGGCCAGCGTCGTCGTGATGATCTTTGCCATCTGGCTGCGTATGAACCTGAAAGAGAGCCCGGTCTTCGAAAAAGTGAACGACGCTGAAGCTGCCGTACCGGTGGCGAAGCCGGATACCTCCCTTGGGGCGATGGTGAAAAGCAAATCCTTCTGGCTGGCCACCGGGCTGCGTTTTGGTCAGGCGGGTAACTCCGGTCTGATCCAGACGTTCCTTGCCGGGTATCTGGTACAGACGCTGCTGTTTGATAAAGCGATCCCCACCGACGCGCTGATGATAAGTTCAATCCTCGGGTTTATCTCTATCCCGCTGCTGGGCTGGCTGTCGGACAAAGTCGGTCGCCGTCTGCCGTATATCCTCCTCAACGTTTCCGCCATCATTCTGGCGTACCCGATGCTGTCGATTATCGTCGATAAAAGCTATGCGCCGGGCGTCATTATGCTCTCGATTATTGTCATTCATAACTTCGCTGTGCTGGGGTTGTTCGCGCTGGAAAACATCACCATGGCGGAGATGTTTGGCTCGCGTAATCGCTTTACCCGCATGGCTATCTCCAAAGAGGCGGGCGGTCTGGTGGCGGTGGGCTTTGGTCCGGTGCTGGCGGGGATCTTCTGCAACATGACCGGCTCCTGGTGGCCGATTGTCGCGATGCTGATTGCCTATTCCGTAATTGGTCTGGTTTCAGCCATTTTCATGCCGGAAGTGCGCGACCGTGATTTGAGCGCGGCACAAGACGCGGCTGAACCACAGGCGCTGAACGATAAGGCTGGTGAGTCACGCAAATATGGAGCGCTGCTATGAGTTTCATTAATGATAACTTTATGATTAGCAACGCCAGGGGCGTTGCGTTATATCGCGACGTCGCGAAAGAATTGCCGATAATTGACTATCACTGTCATCTGGTTGCGAAAGATATTTTCGAAAATAAACCGCTGGAGAACATTACCGAGCTTTGGCTTGCAGGCGATCACTACAAATGGCGCGCTATGCGCGCCAACGGTATAGATGAAAAATACATTACGGGCAGCGCCACCGCGGAAGAAAAATTTGCGGCGTGGGCTGAAACGGTCGACGCCAGTTATGGCAATCCGCTCTATCACTGGACGCATTTAGAACTGCATCACTATTTTTCCTGTGATGAACCGCTGGGCAGCCATAACTGGCGTGAAATAATGGAGCGCTGTAATCGTTTATTACAACAGCCTGATTTTACGCCCCGCGAACTGATTAAACGCTCAAAGGTGGAGGTCATTTGTACCACAGATGCCCCGCTGGATGACCTGCGTTACCATCAGTTATTGCGCGATGACGCAACATTCAACGTCAAGGTATTACCGACATTCCGCCCGGATGACGTTTTTACGCCGGATGCGCATCAGTTCGCCGACTTTACCGATCGATTAGCGGAGCTGACGGGGCGGTCCATTCACGCCTTTAGCGATTTCGCTGCTGCGCTCGGTGAGCGTATTGCCTGGTTCCACAACATGGGGTGCCGTATTTCGGATCATGGCCCTGTGGAGATCCATTATCAGGCTGCGGATGACAGTATCGTGGAATCGATATTTGTCCGTAAACGGCAGGGTGAACATCTCAACGCGCGAGATAGCGCGATTCTTGACAGTGCTATTTTTATCATGCTGGCGCGTTATTACCGACAGCATGACTGGGCCATGCAGATACACTTCGGTGCGATACGCAATAATAATACCCGCATGTACCGTGCCCTGGGCATAAATATCGGGTTTGATTCACTGACGGATCAGGTCAATCTTGCTGCGAATATTAATCAGCTGCTGGATGCCATGGCCCTTGCAGACGCGCTGCCGAAAACCATTCTGTATAACCTCAACCCCAGCTACAACGATATTGTCGCGACGACGATCGCCAATTTTCAGAGTGCAGAACTGGGAGTGAAATCACCGATGCAATTCGGCTCCGGCTGGTGGTTTAACGACACCCGTCGCGGGATGGAAAACCAGCTCAACAGCCTGGCAGATCAGGGGCTGTTAATGAATTTTGTCGGCATGCTGACCGACTCGCGTAGCCTGGTCTCCTATACCCGTCACGATTATTTTCGCCGCATTCTATGCAATATGATCGGCGGTTGGGTGGAGCGGGGAGAAGTCCCTGATAATAACGATATTCTCACGCGGATGATTAAAAATATTTGCCACGACAACGCTAAGAATTATTTCAAATTTTAAATTCACTTCATCAAGTGGGGATGAAATATGTCTCGTGCGGCTAAAAAAATTACCATTCCGGTTAGTATCGGCTACGGACTAACGGATATTATGGGTGGCGGTGCATTTACCGTGATCGGCGCCTGGCTGTTATTTTTCTATACGACATTCGTTGGGCTATCGCCGGTTGAGGCAGCCTCCATTGTCGCCATCGCGCGTATTGTTGATGCCATTGTCAGTCTGTTTATGGGAAGTTTCACCGATCATTTTTACAAAAACTATTTTGGTAAAAAATTTGGTCGTCGACGCTTCTTTTTGCTGATCGGCGCGCCGTTAATGCTGGTCTATGCGTTACTGTGGCTTGATGGCATGACCTACGGTTTTTATCTCGCGGTCTATCTGGCGTTTGAAATTATCGCCGCGATGGTATTGATCCCCTGGGAAACGCTGCCATCGGAAATGACAAAAGACTTTAACCAGCGCACCAAACTTTCTACCTGTCGCATGTTCCTTTCTGCGTCCGGTACCTTCCTTGCGACGTTCATTCCGGGGCTGCTGATTGGCTATTTTGGGGAAAACAGCGCCCATGCTTATCTGATTAACGGCGTTATTTTTGCCGTCCTGTTTATGGTTTGCGTCTTTATCTCGTGGAAGGTGACCTGGGAACGCGAGTTAACCCCGGAAATGCTGGCCGAGCTTGAAACAAGCACGGCGCCCCGAACGCTGACGCAAAAGCTGGCTGCCTTTGGTCGTCTCTTTAAAGAGTATGGTTCAACGCTGAAAATCCGGGCCTTCAGAAAACACCTTGCCATCTACCTGCTGTCGTTTACCGGGAAAGATGTCTACAACACCGTATTTGTCTTCTTCTGTGTTTACTGCCTGAATGTCTCTTCGTCGCTTGCCGGCACACTGCTGTCGATGAGTATCGTCGGCCTGCCTGTCACGCTGATTGCGGGAGTGGGGATCATTAAATTCGGGCCGTCGAAGCTGTATGTGTTTGCCTACTCGCTGATGATGCTCTGCCTGGGCGGCTTTTTCGCTGTGTATCAAATTCCGGCACTTAATACCGTCGCGACGCTGGTTGTTCTGGCCGGGTTATATCAGGTCGGTCGCTGTGTGCTGGAGTTTACGCCATGGAACGTCTTCCCGTTCATCCCCGATATTGACGAGATGGTTAGCCGCCAGCGTCGCGAGGGGTTGTTCGCGGCGGTGATGACCTTCTCCCGCAAAACGACCGTGGCTATCGCCACCTTTATTGTGGGGCTGCTGTTACAGAATGGCGGCTTTGTGAAGGGCAGCCAGACACAGCCGGAGGAGGCCATTCATACCATCGCAATGCTGATGTTCATCGGGACTGCGGGCTTACTCATCCTGGCGTTGTGGCAGGCATTAACGTTCCATCTGAACAAGCGTACGCACAAGATCTTCGTGGATGAACTGGACCGCCTGAAAGCAAACGGTTCTCCCCAGCTGGTGTCCGCCGAAGCACGCCGTGTGGTGGAAGATTTGACGGGGTATTCCTACGACAGGCTGTGCCGTGAGCCCGCTGGCCGTTCAGGCGCAGAACCGGCGCGTAATCTTGTGTGACCTTGGTATATATCTTTTTGAAAGATGTCACACAACTTAATTTTGATATCACACCAGTTGGCGCAAAGTTAATGTAAATCAATGTTCCGCTGAACATAACCCGTATGGTGGTGGGCAAGGCACCAGGGGGTTACTGCCATTCTGGCTGGTGTAGTCAGCATGCGCGGCCGCGCGCCAACGTGCGGTCGCAGAACTCAGCTTCCTTAATTAAACGAGTCTCAACCATGGAAAACCGATTATTACAGGCGAAAGCGACGCTGCCTCAGTACGATCGCGGCAGCCTCCAGGCACGCATTGTTCATTTAGGGTTTGGCGCGTTCCACCGTGCACACCAGGCGGTGTACGCCGATATTCTGGCCGCTGAACACGGCAGCGACTGGGGTTACACAGAAGTGAACCTGATTGGTGGCGAACAGCAGATTGCCGATCTGAACGCGCAGGATAACCTCTATACCGTGGCCGAAATGTCGGCGGACGCGTGGACATCACGGGTCGTCGGTGTGGTCAAAAATGCGCTGCACGCGCAGGTTGACGGGCTGGAGGCCGTACTGGCGGCGATGTGTGAGCCGCAGGTGGCGATTGTGTCGCTCACCATCACCGAAAAAGGCTACTACCACTCACCGGCCACGGGCAAACTGATGCTCGATCACTCATTGATTGCGGCCGACCTGCAAAACCCGCATCAGCCTAAATCTGCGCCGGGTGTGGTGGTTGAAGCGCTGGCGCGACGCAAAGCGGCGGGGCTGCCTGCCTTTAGCGTTATGTCCTGTGATAACATGCCGGAGAACGGCCACGTTATGCGCAATGTCACCTGCGCCTATGCCCGCGCGGTCGACGCGGAGCTGGCCGCGTGGATTGAGGCCAACGTCACCTTCCCGTCAACCATGGTGGATCGTATTGTGCCTGCGGTGACGCCGGAAACGCTGGATAAAATCGAGCAGCTGACCGGCGTACGCGATCCGGCGGGCGTGGCCTGCGAGCCGTTCCGTCAGTGGGTGATTGAAGATAACTTTGTCGCCGGACGTCCGCAGTGGGAAAAGGCGGGGGCGGAGCTGGTGGCCGACGTTATTCCGTTTGAAGAGATGAAGCTGCGGATGCTCAACGGCAGCCATTCTTTCCTGGCCTACCTTGGCTATCTGGCGGGTTATCAGCACATTAACGACTGTATGGAAGATGAACACTACCGTCGTGCCGCCCACGCGCTGATGCTGAAAGAGCAGGCGCCGACGCTGAAAGTAAAAGGGGCTGATTTAGGCCACTATGCCGATCTGCTGATAGCGCGCTACAGCAACCCGGCCCTGCGCCACCGGACCTGGCAAATCGCGATGGACGGCAGCCAGAAACTTCCGCAGCGTATGCTCGACTCCGTGCGCTGGCATCTGGTGCATCAGAAACCTTTCCCACTGCTGGCGCTGGGTGTGGCGGGCTGGATGCGCTATGTCGGCGGGGTGGATGAACAGGGGAACGCCATCGACGTGAGCGATCCTCAGCTGGCGGTGATTCAGGCCGCGGTCAACGGGAGCGCGGAAGGGGAAAGTCGGGTGAAAGCCCTGCTGGGCATTGAAGCCATCTTCGGTAAGGAACTGCCGCACGACACGTGCTTTGTGGAGGCGGTCATGACGGCGTATCAGACCCTTCTGCAAAAGGGCGCGAAAGCCACGGTTGCGCAGTACGCGGCACTGCTGTAATGCAGTCATGCCGCCGTTCGCGGCGGCATGATGTCGCACCGGTTAGTGCATACCCAGGCGAATCAGTTCAATCGGTTCGAACTTACCTTCGCATCCTTCCACTTCCACCGTTTTGCTGCGACGTACCTGCGCGGCATCCAGTCCGTCGCTGTGGATCGCTTTAATTACCCCGGTATGCCCGGTGCCGTTAATCATTACGCGGCTGCCGGTGGTAATTGCATTACGGTTACGGTCGTAAGTCATCATGGTATTTTCTCCTCGCTAACACATCCGTTACGGCGCTATTTCAGGTTGTGCCGTCCACGGGGCACTATAAATACGCCTCTCTGGACATCATTTTTTTGTTTTTGATCAAACTCACACTTTTTTCTTCATTTCGGCAGGGCGATGACGGTTCACGACGGTAATTTACAAAGCGGACAGTTATTTTCTTTAATTGATAATTTCAACCAGTGAGCGTTTAAGTCTGGTTTATATTCCTGATGGCACTCTGGATGCAGTAAATAACGTTTCCTGGAAATAAGGAGTCAGGCTTATGTATAAGAAAATCTTGATGCCTGTTGATGTGTTTGAAATGAATTTAAGCGATAAAGCGGTGCGGCACGCGGCTAACCTGGCGAAGGCTGAAGGTGCATCGATAACCCTGGTCAACATTCTGCCCAACAGCAGCCGCTCGTTACTGCGCGGATTCAATGCAGATATCAGGAAGTTTGAAGAGTATATGACCGCGGAATCCAGCAAAAAGATGAAGGAGTTAACGCGTCTCTTCGATCTCTCCCCGGAGGACATTCATTGTGAGGTGCGTTTCGGCAACGTGCGCGATGAAATTATCAGGATGAGCAAAGAAGGGGAATATGACGTGATTGTTATCGGTTCAAAAAACCCGACTATCACCACGCATCTGCTGGGTTCAAATGCGGAATCTATCCTGCGCTACGCCACTATTCCGGTCCTGGTTGTACGCTAATCTCTCCGCCGCGCCGAAAGGGGGCGGCGAATTTAATCTTCGCTAAACCACTCGCTGTTTTCCTGCCGAATAAGCTGCACGGATTCGCTGATCTCCTGCAGATGGACGGTCATCGCTTTTTCCACACCGTCAGGGTCGCGTTTTTCCAGCGCGCTGAAAATATCATAATGCTGTCGAAGCAACATTTCCGGTGGCGAGACGTGGTCAAGACTCATATAACGCACACGGTCGATCGTGGCTTTAATGTTTTCAATGGTATCCCAGGCCAGCTGACAATCGGCAATTTGCGCCAGCTTCTGGTGAAACTCATCATCGAGCTGAAAGAAGTCGTTAAGCTGTTTGCGGTCGATGGCAATACGCTGCTGATGCAGGTTTTGCTCAAGCCAGTAACACTGGTTGTCATTCATCAGCGTGGCCGCACGCCGGGCCACCGCGCACTCAATGGCCTGACGGACAAAACAGCCGTTACGGACCTGAGAAAGCGATATTTTATTCACATAGCTGCCGCGCTGCGGGCGGATCTGAATCAGGCCGTTTTCAGCAAGCTTGATAAACGCCTCACGTACGGGCTGACGGGAAACGTCAAAACGCACGGATACCTCTTTTTCTGAAAGCGGGGTACCAGGCGGGATCAGGCAATGCACAATATCACGTCGTAATATGCGATAGATTTGCTGGTTAACGGGCTGGGTGGGATTGAGTTGCGATTCAGCGGCCATGAGTTGTCATTTCTCAGAGAGTTAGCCTGAACATACTACCATTCTTTTATACCCTGATACAGACCCGGCCCGCAGGCCGGGAAGGGCAGAGTTAGCCTCGATGGACGTTAAGTCCGGCAAAGCTCTGGCTGACAGGCATCATCTCTACGGTGTTGATATTGACGTGGTTTGGCAACGTCGCGACCCACCAGACTGCTTCGGTGACATCTTCCGGCGTCAGCGCGTTGGCATTTTCGTAGGTTTTATCTGCTTTCGCGTCATCGCCTTTGAAACGCACGTTGGAGAACTCGGTACCGCCCACCAGGCCCGGCTCGATATCCGTGACGCGAATGGCGGTGCCGTGCAGATCGGTACGCAGGTTCAGGCTGAACTGACGCACGAACGCTTTTGTCGCACCATAGACGTTGCCGCCCGCATACGGCCAGCTTCCGGCGGTCGAGCCGATATTGATAATGTGGCCGCGATTGCGCTCCACCATGCCTGGCAGCACGGCGCGGGTCATATACACCAGCCCTTTGTTGTTGGTGTCGATCATGTTTTCCCAGTCTTCCACGCTGGCTTTGTGCGCGGGCTCCATACCCAGCGCCAGACCGGCGTTGTTGACCAGCACGTCAATGGCACGCCACTGCGCGGGGAGGTTGGCAATCATCTCTTCAATGGCGGCGCGGTTGCGCACATCAAGCTGCGCGGTCAGGATATTGTCACCCAACTCTTCTTTCAGCTCCTGCAGACGCTCCTGACGGCGGCCGGTGGCAATCACCTTATGGCCGTTGGCGACGAAGCGACGCGTGATGCATTCACCAAAACCTGCCGTTGCCCCGGTAACTAAAATAATCATCTCACTGTTCCTCAACGCTTTTTGTGTTGTACTAACATAGCACGCCCTGAGAGGGTGCGTTAAGGCATCATTTGTATGACCGCATTGCGGTCAATGGCGGCCTGGCCTACTCTGGGAAAGTTAACCGTTATCAGGAGTAAAAGATGTCAACCCGTAACCCTTTTTTTGACATTAGCCTGCTGCCTTATCAGGCCCCGCGTTTTGATGAAATCAACGACAGCCACTATCGCCCGGCATTTGATGAGGCCATACGCCAGAAGCGGGCAGATATTGACGCCATCGTCGCGCAAACGGCAGCACCCGATTTCGATAATACGGTACTGGCGCTGGAGAAAAGCGGTGCCATGCTCGCGCGCGTCAGCAGTATTTTCTTTGCCATGACGTCGGCGCACACCAATGCCCGCTTACAGGAGCTGGAAGAACAGCTCTCAACCGAGCTGGCCGCGCTGGCCAATGATATCTGGCTCAACGACACGTTATTCTCCCGCGTGGAGAGCGTCTGGCAGGATCGTGAGGCGCTGGATGCTGAGTCCCGCCGACTGGTCGAGGTGACGCACCAGCGCTTCGTACTGGCCGGGGCGCGACTGAACGACGCTGAAAAAGCTGAACTGAAAGACCTGAACACGCAAGTCGCGTCATTGATCAGCCAGTTCAACCAGCGACTGCTGGCCGCAGATAAGGCGGGCGGGCTGGTGGTGGATTATGTTCACCAGCTTGAGGGGTTAAGCGCAGAGGAGATCGCCACGGCTGCTCAGGCCGCCGCCGATAAAGGGCTGAAGGATCGCTGGCTAATCCCCCTCCTGAACACCACCCAACAACCTGCGCTTTCACTGCTTCGCAATCGACAGACCCGTGAAAACCTGTTCAACGCAGGCTGGCTGCGTACGCAGAAAGGCGATGAAAATGATACCCGCGAGTTGATCCTTCGTCTCACGGCATTGCGTGCGCGCCAGGCGCAGCTTTTGGGCTTTGACGACTTTGCGAGCTGGAGCATCGCCGACCAGATGGCAAACACGCCGGAGGCCGCACTGACCTTTATGCGTGGAATTGTCCCTGCGGCGCGCACCCGTGCGGTGCAGGAACAGGCCGATATCCAGAAAGTCATTGATGATGAGCAGGGCGGCTTCACCGTGCAGGCCTGGGACTGGGCCTTTTATGCCGAGCGTGTGCGTCAGGCGAAATATGCCCTGGATGAGTCGCAAATTAAGCCGTATTTTGCGCTCAATAACGTGCTGCATGATGGCGTATTCTGGACGGCCAGCCAGCTGTTTGGCATCCGCTTCGTCGAGCGCTTCGATATTCCGGTGTATCACCCGGACGTCCGCGTGTGGGAAATTTTCGACCACACCGGAGAAGGCATGGCGCTATTCTACGGCGATTTCTTCG
Source organism: Enterobacter sp. Lyrl_3 (assembly GCF_051948675.1). NCBI lineage: Bacteria > Pseudomonadati > Pseudomonadota > Gammaproteobacteria > Enterobacterales > Enterobacteriaceae > Enterobacter > Enterobacter sp. Lyrl_3. The sequence goes on along the minus strand of NZ_JAYJLI010000002.1, from coordinate 100,781 downwards.
CCCGCGATTCCAAACAGGGCGGAGCGTGGATGGGGAATTTCGTCGAGCAATCTTATGAATTTGCCTCCCGTCCAGTTATCTACAACGTGTGTAACTATCAAAAACCCAGCCACGGAGGCGCCGCGCTGCTCTCGTGGGATGATGTAATAACCCTGTTCCACGAATTTGGTCATACGCTGCACGGCCTGTTTGCCAGTCAGCGCTACGCCACGCTGTCCGGGACCAATACCCCGCGTGATTTTGTTGAGTTCCCGTCGCAAATCAATGAGCACTGGGCCAGCCACCCGCAGGTATTTACCCACTATGCCCGCCATTACGAGACCGGCGAACCGATGCCGGACGCGCTGCGCGAAAGCATGCTCAACGCAACGCATTTCAATAAAGGCTATGACATGACGGAAACGCTCAGCGCCGCGCTGCTGGACATGAACTGGCACGGCATTCGTGAGGCCGTTTCGAGCGTAGAGGAATTTGAAAAAGCAGTGTTGGAAAAAGAGGGGCTGGATCTGCCCGCCGTACCGCCACGTTATCGCAGCAGCTACTTCGCGCATATCTTCGGCGGCGGCTATGCGGCAGGTTATTACGCCTACCTGTGGACGCAGATGCTGGCGGATGATGGCTATCAGTGGTTTGTCGAGCAGGGCGGTTTAACCCGCGAGAATGGGCAAAAATTCCGTGAGGCGATTCTGTCGCGCGGGAACAGCACGGATTTAGCTGAACTGTACCGAATCTGGCGCGGGCACGATCCGAAGATTGAGCCGATGCTGGAGAATCGCGGGCTGAGCGAGTAGCGTCATTTTTGGCTTAAACAGGACCGGGCGGAAGCCCGGTTTTTTTGTCCAGTTTCTCTTCTCGAAAACGCCTCTAATTTTGCTCCGCACTGGCGAAGAAGTTAAAGCTAAGGGTTTCGTCTGGTATGCAACAAATTTCCAATAACATGCACAAGTAGATTTTGTCGTATGGTCAAACTCTGGTAGGATTAATCTTAATTTTTTACTGATGGAACAGGAACATGAAGAAAATTGTTGGTGTGTTATTACTTTCTTGCTTACTCGTCGGGTGCGATAAACCCAAAATTGATTCTTCAACTGATGCTGCAATGAAATCCTCGATAGCTAAAGTCAGAGATTCACTTCCGGAAAATAAACGGGAGGAATTCGATAACGCCTTAAAGGTTGTGGCATTCAGTAACATCAATATGGCTGACCTGATGCGTTCCACTACAAATAATGATAACGAAGAGATAAGCAAAAAGATGCGCGAAAGCCTGTCTGGTAAGACGGGTGAAGAAATAATCTCTTACGCACAGCAAGTCACTGCTGAGAGAGAGATGAAGTTAAAAGAAAAGATGACTCAGGAAATCAAAGCGCTGGAACAGAAAAAAGCTGACGCCGACGTGGCTAAAAAAGAGTTGATGAAAATCCAGGTTTTATCATCCAGATTTACCATGGAGCCTGAGCAAGACGGTAAGCCACAACCCGTAATTAGACTGGTTGTTAAAAATAATACTGATACCGTTATATCCAGAGCGTACCTGCACGGAGTGATGGCAAGCGAGGGATACTCAGTACCATGGCTGGTAAGTAATTTTTTCTATGATATTCCTGAGGGGCTTAAGCCAAATGAAGAAGCCACATGGGCTATTGCCCCCCTAAGAATTCTGAATGGGGTGTACTTTATGCCCCAAAAGACGCTGTTTTGACTGTGACACTCGTAAGAGTGGACGGTACTGATAATCAGATGTTGTATGATGCAACAATTTTCACTGAGGAAGATAACAGCAGGCTTGAAGAGTTGAAGAAAAAAATCTCTGATCTTTAAAGACTAACCGACCCGCCAACCGGCGGGTTTTTTATGCGTTGAGGAAAGGTGGCGTTGCAAACGGCGCATCGGTGTGGGCATCGGCTTCGCTGATAACTATGACTTTATGTTTCCGAGGGGCATAAAATCGTTTTAAACAGCCTAATGAAAGATACCTATTTTTTTTGACTTGAACACAAACACAATATTCATCAGTTTCGCTAACCCCTTATTAAACATTCTTATTATTGCAAAAACGAGTAAAATAAAGAATGACGCGCGGGATTTAACGGGTTATAAACTTTACCTCTCTTAACACTTTTGTAACGTCATTGAGGTAAACCCGTGAAGCAGGTTGGCATTGTTGGTTGGCGCGGTATGGTTGGGTCAGTATTGCTGCAACGCATGCTCGAAGAAAATGATTTTAATGATATTGCAGCCAGTTTTTTTAGTACGTCTTCTGTTGGGGCACCTGGGCCTGTCATTAATGGTGTCCGTTCGGTTCTTAAAGATGCGTATTCCCTGGATGCGCTGGCGGAAATGGATATCATCATTACCTGCCAGGGCGGTGAATATACAAAATCGATGTATCAATCATTAATTGATCATGGTTGGGAAGGTTACTGGATCGATGCCGCATCAGCGCTGCGAATGGACGAAAGAGCCTGCATCATCCTGGATCCTGTGAACCGTGAAAATATCGATGATTCCATCAAAAAGGGCGGTAAACTTTTTGTAGGCGGAAACTGTTCAATCACCTTAAGCCTGATGGGGCTCGCCGGTTTGATCAAGGCCGATCTCATTGAATGGATGAGCGTGATGACCTATCAGTCAGCTTCGGGGGCGGGTGCAAAGCATGTCCGCGAGTTGATCGCCCAAAGTGCATTTGTCACCCGAAATTTAACCCCCGATGAGCTGGAAAACGCAGGCTCGGTGCTTCCTCTGGTCAATAAAGTCAGCGAACTGATTAACAGCAGTGACTTGCCTGTTGAGAATTTTGGCGCGCCGCTGATGGGGAGCATCATTCCCTGGATTGATAGCGACCTGGGGGATGGCAATAGCCGCGAAGAGTGGAAGGGTGAAGCAGAAACAAATAAAATCCTTGGCCTGAAAAAAGGCACCATCCCGGTTAATGGTCTGTGCATTCGTGTTGGTGTAATCAGGTGCCATAGTGCGGCCATTACAATGAAACTCAAACGCGAAGTGGATGAAGCTGAATTTGCTAAAATGGTAAGCGACGCTCACCCTTGGGTAAAATACGTCCCTAATAATAAAGAGGCCAGCGTCAGCCAGCTTACTCCCGCACATATTAGCGGCACGCTTAAGGTTGGCGTAGGGCGTTATAAAAAAATGGCGCTAAATAATGAACCTGTTTATTCGGTATTGACCGTTGGGGATCAACTATTATGGGGGGCAGCGGAACCATTACGCCGCATGCTTAATATTTTGCTTAACAGAATATAATGGGTTTAGACCTGTTATTCATTATTAGCTGAAAACAGAACCGGGCGGACAGCCCGGTTTTTTATGCGCGTTAATGCGGAATAATTTGATCTTGGTTAAAAAAATAAACAATGTTTTGCTTAAGGAGGCTTCGCTATAAAAATTTGTGTTTTTTTGCCGATAACTGTGGATAGCACAAAAATGACGTAATAGCAGTTAAGAAGGCGAAGAATGACCATACCTCAGAAGACCCCTGGCTTTACGGATAGCGAGCATTCTAAGGGACTGATAAATAAAACGTTTACCTATATTGTTACCTTGTTGATAGGTATTTTTATCGCAGCGATAGTGTCATTGCTGATCATTAAAAACAATGTTAATAAAATCAGCGATAAACATGACGAGTTTTTGTTAAGGCAAGCATTAGACGCCCGCCAGGAAAACATGCGCAGCCATTTGAAAGATAATGCTGAGTGGGGAGATGCTTACAAACATCTTCATCAAAAAACTGACCTGAACTGGGCATGGGATAAGCAGAATCTGGGCAAGTCTCTGTATGATAACTTTGGCTACGAAGGCGTGTTTGTGCTGTCCCCGGAGGGAACCACCCGTTACAGCGTGCTTGACGGGAAACTGAAGCACGAAGAGCTGGAACGCTGGTTAGATCAATCCACCATAGACCATTTACTCAGTGAGACGGGCAGTAAAAATGGACTGCCGGTCTCCATGCTCACGCTTATCCATTCCGTCCCCGCCATAGTTTCTGCGGCATGGATAACGACGGGAGATGATACCAGCGTGCAGCCGTTGCCCGGTAAGCCATCAACCATGTTGTTTATCGACACCTTAACGGCTAAGAAACTGCTTGCGATTGGGCACGATGCAGGGATCGAAAACGTCCGCGCGGTCTCTTCTGACGCCCTTGCTGAGACAGACAGTCTGACAGCATTAACGTTACGTACCCAGAATGGCCCAGTCCACATTATCTGGGACACAGAAAATCCTGGCCAGGCATTGATCATTTATTTTTTACCCTTGCTCATTCTGTCTGTCCTTCTGACCCTCGCGCTGACGGCGATCCTGATGCGTCATATTTTGTATAAGGCAAAAATTCATGACGAAAATATCTTTCTCCTTGAGCAGGCTCGGTTAAATCTGATTACCAGTGAAAAACGCTTCAGGGATGTCAGTGAAACCACCAGTGACTGGTTCTGGGAAACGGATTTATCGTTAACGATCACCTGGCTATCAGGGCGTTTTACGACTGTCACGGGCTATGACGAGAGTCAGTGGCTGGGACGCAAGCTGGATGCGCTTTTTCCTTCGACAAACGGTTTATTAAATACGTGCGTCAGGCGGCGTGAGTTATCGGAGCGCTTTGAATTTAAGAACTGCCCGTACACTAACGCTCAACGGTCGACTTCGTACTGCACACTTCTGGCAAAATTCTCTGCTCAGCCTAATGGCACGGTGGTTTTACGGGGGGCGGCATCGGATGTTTCTCTGGAAGTGGAAGCCACCAAACGTGTTGAATTCCTGTCACGCCATGACGAATTAACGGGCCTTCCCAACCGGTATCATATTAAGGAGTTCCTCACAGGACAGTTGGCTAAAGAGGATATCCGCAATTCTCCCTTTGCCATGATTTGCCTTGATTTGGACAAGTTTAAACCCGTGAATGATATTTTCGGCCACTCAACGGGCGATGCCCTGCTTGGCGAGGTTGCCTTACGGCTTAAACAATGTGTTCGTCGCGGTGATTTTGTCGCACGACAGGGCGGGGACGAATTTATGCTGCTTCTCGACAACACCCGGCACCTGGACCACATAGAAGAGGTGTGTTATCGCATCGTGCAAGAGCTTAACCGCCCGTTCACCATTGATGGCAATGATGTGACCATCGGCGTAAGCATGGGCATTGCTCTGGCTCCCCAGGACAGTACCAGTGCAAACGACCTTTTACGCTATGCTGATATTGCGCTTTATCAGGCTAAACAATCCGGTCGAAACCGATGGGTCTATTATCGTCAGGATATGTCGGAAAAGCTGACCGAGCGCAGAAAGCTGGAATTAGCGCTAAAGACCGCAATTCGGGAAGACCAGCTCTATCTGGTTTATCAGCCGCGTTATAACCTCAGACATTCACGCATCGACGCCGTAGAAGCCCTGGTTCGCTGGCAGCATCCTGAACGCGGAAACATGATGCCCGATCAGTTTATTCCACTCGCTGAAGAAACGGGGCTCATCATCAACCTCAGCAACTGGGTCATTCGTAAGGCCTGTACAGAGACGCATGAAAAACTGCCAGGGCTTTCGGTTTCAGTCAATATTTCAGCCATTGAATTCCAGGCAAGCGATCTCGCCGAAAGAATAAAAGCTATTCTTGATGAAACCGGGCTTGAGCCTACCCGGCTGGAAATAGAGGTGACTGAAAATGTCACGCTCTCTAATCCAGAGAAAACGTTGCAGACCATGATGGCCCTGAAAAAAATGGGGGTGCGTATTCTGATTGATGATTTCGGTACCGGCTATGCCTCTCTGAGCTATCTGCGGAAGTTCCAGTTTGATGGCTTAAAGCTCGATAAAAGCTTTATTTTTTCTTTAGGGGATTCGACACAGAACCAGTCGGTGGTCGAGAAGATCATTGATCTGGGTAAAGCCTATTCCATGGAGGTCACCGCAGAAGGTGTCGAAACCGTAGAACAATTGTCGTTCCTGAAGAAAAATAAGTGTGACGAAGTCCAGGGATATTTACTCGGCAAACCGGCGGCGATTGCAGATTTAAATCTAAAAACCAACCACGTAATTTATTAAGGGTACATGCTGCTTGCCTGGGCCTGCTGATCCGGTAGGACGGGTAAGCGCAGCGTTACCCGGCGTGCCTATAATCAAATCGCGTAGTTTTCGCTCTGACGTCTGGCTGATAAACTCGGCTCAACGTTTTGATTTCCGGGCGAACTTGAGATTCAGGCCGCCGCTAACCGAGCCAGCCATCCCGACAAAAGGCAGGAAGTATGTCTCTTCGTTCACTGCGGGCGTTGTGCCTGACGAGTTTTTTTATCGCTGACGTCCGTGACGGTCTCGGTCCTTTTCTCGGTATCTTCCTGACGCAGCGGCACTGGACGCCGGATGACATCGGCTTGCTGATGACCGCCGGAGGTCTGGCAGGACTTCTGGCCACGCTGCCGGCGGGGTTCATCACCGACACCACCAAAAACAAACGTTCCGTTCTGGCGCTGCTCTGTTTACTGATCACCCTGAGTACGCTGCTGCTCTGGTTTAGCCAGCAGAGTGGCGTTGTCGCGCTCTCGCAAATTGTCACCGGGATCTGCGCGGCGTTCGTGGGGCCGCTTATCACCGGGATCACTCTGGGGCTGACGGGGCAGAGCGGGTTTAGCGCGCAGATGGGCAAAAATGAGGCGTTCAATCACGGTGGAAATTTCCTCACGGCACTGATCGCCGGGTGCATTGCGTGGTACTGGGGCATTGGGGGCATCTTCCTGCTGATGACCTGTACAACGCTGTTAACGCTCTGTTCGCTGCTGGCGATACGCAACAAGGATATCGACAACGAGGCGGCGCGTGGCCTGAACGCGTCAGAACATCAGCCGGTGCCGGGTTTTGCGGTACTGATGAAAAACAGAGCCCTGTTCGTGACCGGGCTGACGCTGCTGCTGTTCCATCTGGCGAATGCGGCCCTGTTGCCGATGCTCAGCATGCGGGTCGCTGCCGCACCGGCCAGCGTTAATCCCGGCGTGTTTGCTGCGGCGACGGTGATTATTTCGCAGGCGGTGATGATCCCGGTGGCTATCCTGGCCTCCAGGCGAATCGAACGCTATGGTTACTGGCGTTTAATCATGCTGGCGCTGTTAATCATGCCGGTACGCGCGGCGCTGGCTGCGTCTACCGATGCACCGTTTATGATGATCCCGGTACAAATTCTTGATGGTCTTGCCGCCGGGATCCTGGGCGTGGTGGTGCCGTCATTTATCGTGGTGCTTTTGCGTGGGAGCGGGCACGTTAATGCCGGGCAGAGCGTGGTCATGCTGATGCAGGGGGTTGGCGCATCGATGAGCCCTGCCTTAACCGGGACGATCGCCGGACACTACTCTTTTGCGACGGCCTTCAGTGTGCTGAGCGCCATTGCCCTGGCGGCGGTCCTGCTCTGGTGGCGTTTCCCGAACCGAACCTGGCAGACCGATAACGCCCCGGACGGGGCGTAGCGTATGTGCCGGGCGCAACCGCCACCCAGCATGTCAGGCTTAGACTATCTCGTTAGGACACGCTTCGCCGTTTTCCAGCTGCTGTAAATTCCTCAGCGTGGTTTCGGAAATGCTGATCAGCGCCTCAGCGGTCAGGAACGCCTGGTGTCCGGTAAACAGTACGTTATGGCAGGCTGACAGGCGACGGAACACGTCGTCCTGAATGACGTCGTTAGACTTGTCTTCAAAGAACAGATCGCGTTCGTTCTCATACACGTCCATCCCCAGCGCGCCAATTTTCTGGGTTTTCAGTGCTTCAATTGCCGCCTGAGAGTCAATTAACCCGCCGCGGCTGGTGTTGATGATCATCACGCCGTCTTTCATCTGCTCAAACGCGGTCTGATTCAACAGGTGGTAGTTTTCCGGTGTGAGCGGGCAGTGCAGGGAGATCACATCCGACTGGGAAAACAGGGTCGGGAGATCGACATATTCCACGCCCAGCTCCAGCGCGGCGGCGCTTGGGTACGGGTCAAACGCCAGCAGGCGCATACCAAAGCCTTTCAGAATACGCAGGGCGGCCACGCCGATTTTACCGGTACCGATCACGCCTGCGGTTTTACCGTACATGGTAAAGCCGGTCAGTCCTTCCAGAGAGAAGTTCGCATCTCGGGTACGCTGATAAGCGCGGTGAATACGACGGTTCAGGGACATCATCATACCCACAGCATGTTCCGCGACCGCTTCCGGGGAGTAGGCCGGAACGCGAACCACCTTCAGCCCCAGCTCTTTCGCCGCATCAAGATCGACGTTATTGAAGCCCGCGCAGCGCAGGGCGATATACTTTACGCCGTGCTTTTTCAGCTCTTCCAGTACCGGACGACTACCGTCATCGTTCACGAAGATGCAGACGCCTTCACAGCCGTGTGCCGTTTTAGCGGTTTTTTCGGTCAGCAGAAAGTCGAAAAATTCAAGATCGAACCCGTAAGCCTCGTTAACATGTTGCAGATACTTTTTGTCGTACTGCTTTGTGCTATATACCGCGAGTTTCATAAGACTTTCTCCAATGATTTTACATCCACGTTAGCATGATTAAAATAATCTTACAATTTCTAAAATATTATTTAAATCAATAAGTTCTATCAATTATTTTAGAGCATCTATTCTTAAAACTGGCATTTACTTCAACTGATTGACTAAACATGCGACAATGATCGGCACTGTCGGCTTAATTCTCTCGCTAAATCAGGATATTAACTGCCCATGAAGGGTAAATACAAAGCCGCGATTGCGCTCTTATTGCTGTTGATTTTATTGCCGCTGACGCTGCTGATGACGCTCGCCCAGTGGGTACCGACCCTCGCCGGTATCTGGTTGCCTGTCGGTACACGTATCGCCTTTGAGGAAAGCCCCAAACTGACCCGTCACGCGCTGGTGATCCCCAATCTGCGCTATCTGGTTGAGGATTGCGAGATTGCCAGGGTTGAAAACGCCACGCTGTCGCACCCCAGCCGCTGGAATCTGGATATTGGTGCGCTTGAACTTAACACGGTGTGCCTCAGTAAAATTCCCCAGTCTGCCCCCTCAACCGTTGCGCCAAAAACCCTGGCACAATGGCAGTCGGTGCTGCCTAATACCTGGCTCACTATCCGCCGTCTTACCCTGTCTCCCTGGCAACAGTGGGAAGGGGAACTGCATGCCTCACTGACGCCTGCGGTACAGGCGGTGACCTACAACGGTGAGCAGGTCAGTTTCAAAGGGCAGTTACGCGGCCAGACTCTCTCGGTTAGTCAGCTTGATGTACAACTCCCCGGCCAGGTGCCGCCCGTAAAGCTGGTGGGTGAGTTTACCCTGCCGCTGGTGCCGGATGGCGTGCCGGTGAAAGGCCATGCGGTCGCGACTTTTAACGTGCCACAGCTCACCTCGCTGGTCGATGCCGATCTGGACTGGGAGGAGAATCAGGGGCAACTGCTGGTGATGGTGCGGGACAACCCCGATCCGCTGCTCGATTTACCGTGGCAGATCACGGCACAACAGCTGAATATCAGCGACGGGCGCTGGAACTGGAACCTGTCCGGCATGCCGATGAGCGGCCGCGTGGGTCTCCGGGTGGATAACTGGCAGCAGGGGCTGGAAAAAGCCACCTTTACCGGACGCCTCAATGTTCTGACTCAGGGCGATGCCGGGAAGGGTAACGCCGTGCTGAATCTCGGGCCGGGCAGGCTCAGCCTGGAAAACAGCGACATGCCGCTTCACCTGAGCGGCGAGGCCAAACAGGACGATCTGGTGCTTTACGCCAGACTCCCGGCCAGACTGACCGGCAGCCTGAACGATCCGCAGCTTGCCTTTGAGCCGGGAGCGCTGCTGCGTTCGCGCGGGCGCATTATTGATTCACTGGATATCGACGAAATTCGCTGGCCGCTGGCGGGCGTGAAGCTCACGCAAAAGGGCGTGGATGGTCGTCTGCAGGCGATTCTGCGCGCCCATGAGAACGAGATGGGGGATTTTGAACTCCACCTGGACGGCCAGGCCAACGACTTTTTACCCGATAACGGCCTCTGGCAGTGGCGTTACTGGGGCAAAGGTGGCTTTACGCCAATGAACGCGCGCTGGGATGTGGCCGGAAAAGGCGAATGGCGCGACAAACTCATCGAGCTGACCGCGCTCTCAACCGGCTTTGACAAGCTGCAGTACGGCACCATGGAAGTCAGTAAACCGCGTCTGGTGCTGGATAAACCGGTACGCTGGGTTCGTGACCCTGTCACGCCGACATTTAGCGGTGCGCTGTCGCTCAATGCCGGAGAGACCCGTTTTGCGGGCGGCAGCGTGTTGCCCCCGTCGGTGCTGACCTTCAGCGTTGACGGAACAGACCCGACGATATTCCAGTTCAAAGGCGATCTGCATGCCGAGGCCATCGGCCCGGTGCAGGTCAACGGTCGCTGGGACGGGGAACGCCTTCGCGGTCAGGCCTGGTGGCCAAAACAATCCCTTACCGTGTTCCAGCCACTGATCCCGCCAGACTGGAAAATGACGCTGCGCGACGGTGAGCTTTATGCGCAGGTGGCCTTCTCTGCCGCTGCCGATCAGGGCTTTGAAGCTGGCGGCCACGGTGTACTGAAATCCGGTAGCGCCTGGATGCCAGACAACCAGATCAACGATGTGGATTTTGTGCTGCCGTTCCGTTTTAGCGAGGGCACCTGGTCGCTGGGTACGCGCGGCCCCGTTACGCTGCGTATTGGCGAAGTGGAAAACCTGGTGACCGCGCGCAACATTACCGCAGACCTGCAGGGTGACTATCCGTGGAGCGAGGAAAACCCGCTGCTGCTGACCAACGTCAAGGTGGAGACCCTCGGCGGGAAAATCACCATGCAGCAGCTCAGAATGCCGCAGCATGACCCGGCGCTGCTGCGCGTGGACAACATCTCCTCCAGCGAGCTGATCAGCGCCATTAATCCGAAGCAGTTTGCCCTGTCTGGCCCGGTAAGCGGGGCGCTACCGTTCTGGCTGGACAATGAAAAATGGATCATTAAAGATGGCTGGCTAACCAATCCGGGGCCGATGACGCTGCGTATTGATAAAGACACCGCTGATGCCATCGTCAACGATAATATGGTTGCAGGAGCAGCGATTAACTGGCTCCGCTATATGGAAATTTCACAGTCGTGGACAAGACTCAATTTAGATAATCTGGGTGAATTAACCATGCAGGCGACCCTCAAAGGCACCAGTCGGGTTGATGGCAAAAGCAGCTCCGTGAATCTTAACTACACCCATGACGAGAACGTCTTTACTCTCTGGCGTAGCCTGCGCTTTGGAGACAATCTACAAACCTGGTTTGAGCAACACGCGGCGCTACCTGGTATCCGCAGTTCGACTGGCAAGGAAAGTGAGGAACAACAATGAAAATGAGGGCTGGTGTACTCACCGTCGCCGTTGCCGCGCTCTTGACCGGCTGTACGCCGCGCATTGAAGTCGCTGCGCCGAAGGAGCCGATTACCATCAATATGAACGTCAAAATCGAACATGAGATCCACATTAAAGTCGATAAAGACGTTGAAACCCTGCTGAAATCGCGCAGCGATCTGTTCTGAGGACGCCATGAAACGATTAGCTCTGATGTTACTGGCGCTGGGCATGAACGTGCAGGCGGCAACCCTGACCTTAAACGAGGCCCGGGCGCAGGGGCGGGTCGGGGAAACCCTGAGTGGGTATCTTGCCCCGGTGAAACAAGACCCCGAAACGCTGGCGCTGGTGAGCCGCATCAACGCGGCGCGTACGGAAAGCTACCAGAAGCTGGCGGACAGCAATAACCTGCCGGTTGATGAAGTGGCGAAGATGGCCGGGCAAAAGCTGGTGGCCCGCGCGCAGCCGGGAGAATACGTGAAGGGCATTAACGGAAAATGGCTGAAGAAGTAATCAGCGAAAGCGCTTGCGGTACTCGCCCGGTGAGACGCCAAAACGCTGCTTAAACGCCGTTGAAAAATGGCTATGGTCGGCAAACCCCCAGCTATAGCCAATTCCCGCCAGCTTTTCCTCGTCGCTGGCGGAGCGCAACACCTGCGCACACAGATCCAGCCGACGATTTTTGATGTACTGCGCTACCACCAGCCCCTTATCGGCAAACATGCGGTACAGGCTGCGCACCGACATGCCGCTCTCTGCGGCAATCCATTCCGGACGCAGGGATTCCGACTGAATGTGGTCATCAATCAGCGACAGAACGTTCCTGAACTGGCGCTCCTTACGCGGCTGCACCGCATCGCGCTGCTGAAACGCCGGGCGGAGCAGGCAGATCATCGCTTCCAGCGCGGCTTCGCTCTCCCGGTCACTCAGGTTGGCATTTCCCATACTCTCCAGCAGCAGGCGATGGCTTAGCTGTACGGTTGGCAACGAGCGGGAGAGCGCGAGGGCGCAGCTTACCTCCTGAAAACGACACTGTTGCTCAATAATCTGACGGGGAACCAGCAGGGAAATCTGACGGGATTTTTGCTGCCAGTTGATGGAGCAGGGACGAGCGGCATCAAGAAGCGTAATGTCGCCGGCGTTCAGCACCGCGCGGCGATCGTCCTGCTCAATCTGCGCGCTGCCTTCAAGCTGGAACACGGTATAAAACCAGGCATCATTGCTCTGAGCGATCTCCTGACGGGAGCGGAACAGGTTAACCCCGCCTGCGGTGACGGTGCTTAACTTCAGGCTTCGGGCGTAGCTGGTTTCCAGCTCGCCGAAGAATTCCCCCTCTAAAGGACGCGCGTTAAAGCGCCCGCAGACATGGTTAATTTGCGCCAGCCACTGCTGATACCGTTCCTGTTCGCTTACACATGCCATCGTTTATCTCGCTGCGCCATCAATGTTTTCGCATTGTTGCATTTGTGTTGCGTTTTGTCAGAGCCATGAGGCTGACTATAGGAAAGAACACTCACCGGTAACAGCGTTATAAGGCGGAATTATCACGAATTGCGGCACCTGTCACAGGTGGCAAAGCGAATGTCACACAGACAAAAGCGGGAATGCGAAAGGCCTCTTAGACTGCAGTAACACCCTGCGAATAATAACGAAGGAGTACCCTATGTCTGAATCACAGGTCGCCATCCAGCCAGGCGTACAGCAGTTTCTGGACCGACATCACGGGCTGTGGATTGAGGGGCGGCAGGCCGCGTCGGAGAGTGAAAAACGGTTGAATATTTATAACCCGGCCACCGGGGAGGTTATCGCCTCTACGGCAGATGCCAGCGTCGATGATGTCGACCGCGCGGTGATGTCCGGCTGGCGAGCCTTTGTCGCCCGTACCTGGGCCGGGAAATTACCGGCAGAGCGCGAGCGCATCCTGCTGCGCTTTGCCGACCTGGTGGAGCAACACAGCGAGGAGCTGGCCCAGCTTGAAACGCTGGAGCAGGGCAAATCCATCAATATTTCCCGTCTCTTTGAAGTGGGTTGCACCCTGAACTGGATGCGCTATACCGCCGGGCTGACCACCAAAATAACCGGCAAAACGCTCGATCTCTCCATTCCCTTGCCGCAAGGTGCACGCTATCAGGCGTGGACGCGTAAAGAGCCGGTGGGCGTGGTGGCCGGGATTGTGCCGTGGAACTTCCCGCTGATGATCGGCATGTGGAAGGTAATGCCTGCGCTGGCAGCGGGTTGCTCTATCGTCATTAAGCCATCAGAAACCACGCCGCTGACCATGCTGCGGGTGGCGGAACTGGCGAGCGAAGCCGGTATCCCTGACGGTGTGTTTAACGTGGTGACCGGAAGCGGCGCGGTGTGCGGTGCCGCGCTGACCTCGCATCCGCATATTGCCAAAGTGAGCTTCACCGGCTCCACGGCGACGGGGAAACAGATTGCCCGCGCGGCGGCGGAGACGCTGACCGGCGTGACGCTGGAGCTGGGCGGCAAAAACCCGGCCATCGTGCTGAAAGACGCCGATCCGGCGTGGGTAATTGAGGGGTTGATGACCGGCAGCTTCCTTAATCAGGGCCAGGTCTGCGCCGCGAGCTCGCGTATCTATATAGAAGCGCCGCTTTTTGACACGTTGGTCAGCGGGTTTGAGCAGGCGGTGAAATCCCTGAGCGTGGGGCCGGGCATGTCGCCGGAGGCGTTTATCAACCCGCTGGTGTCCCGCGCTCACTGCGACAAGGTGCAGACCTTCCTGGATGAAGCAAAATCGCGCAATGCAGAGCTGATCACCGGTAACCGTGGCCCGGACGGAAAAGGGTATTACATCTCGCCGACGCTGGTGGTCAACCCGGATCCGGGACTCCGGCTGACCCGCGAAGAGGTATTCGGCCCGGTGGTCAACCTGGTACGCGTAGCCGATGGCGAAGAGGCGCTAACCCTTGCCAACGATACCGAATATGGCCTGACCGCCAGCGTCTGGACGCAGAATATCAGTAAGGCGCTGGAGTATACCGACAGATTGCAGGCGGGCACCGTCTGGGTGAACAGCCATACGCTGATTGACGCCAACCTGCCGTTCGGCGGCATGAAGCAATCCGGCACCGGACGCGACTTCGGCCCGGACTGGCTGGACGGCTGGTGTGAAACCAAATCGGTGTGCGTGCGCTATTAATAAAAGCAAAAGGCAACCGGGAGGTTGCCTTTTTAGTGTTTGTTCCCTCTCCCGTGGGAGAGGGTCAGGGTGAGGGCATCAGGCCCTGGCGGGCTAGTTTTACAGCGACCACCGATCCCGCCCGGCCTCTTTCGCGCGGTACAGCGCCGCATCGGCGCGGGCGATCAGTTCCGGGCCCGCCAGGCCCGGCGCAATTCCTGCAATCCCCATGCTGACGGTCACATACTCACTGACTTTGGACGCACCGTGCGGTATCGCCGCCGCGCGCAGGCCGTCCTGAATGCGGCGGGCAACCTGCTGTGCAACGTTCTCCGGGCAATTAAACAGGATCACCACAAATTCTTCTCCGCCGTAGCGTGACACCACATCGTCCGGGGTGCGCACGGCCTGCTTCAGCACCTGCGCCACGCGTGTCAGACAGTCGTCACCGGCCTGATGTCCGTAGGTATCGTTGTAGAGCTTGAAATAATCGATATCCAGCATGATCAGCGAGAAGGCTTTATTCTGCTCAACGGCATTCTCCAGCACCACTTCCATCATCCGGCGATTGGCGGTTTTGGTGAGCGGATCCTGGTGCGCCAGCGCATCGAGCCTGGAGATTAACAGCTGGTTTTGCTGATTCCGCCGCCAGGCCTCGTCAAACCAGCTTAACAGGATAAACCGCCCGCAAAGCATAATCAGCGTGAATACGCTCCAGATGGTGACAAAGCGAAGATTAAGGCCATCATTCAGCACCCAGCTGGCGACCGGCAAGGTGAGCCAGAGCGGGAGCACAAACGAGAGTAATCCCTCCGGGTAAAAATAGAGTGCCGTCAAACCGGAGAGCAATAAAATCACGCAAAGCGGCCAGACGTGGGGAAGGTGCAGGGCGGTAATGAACCAGTAACTGCACATCGACCAGAAGGCACTGCAGACAAACAGCACTACGCTTATCCCGGCGATACGGCGCCAGGCCATCAGAATTAATGCAGCGGACAGTATAATAATGCCCAGCATTGAGGCATCGACAATCCGGGTCAGGTGTTGTGAACCGGGGTACAGCACCGCGCTGTTTTCCAGCAGGATGTGGCGCAGCAGGATCATCAGGGCAAAGCTGACGTTTACAAAGGCCAGCCAGGGCAGGTTCATCGCCAGCCCGTGATGCACCATGGCCTGACGTGTAGGCCAGGTGGCTCGTTCGGGGGGGAGGTTTTTTCTTTTTTCCATTGATGATGTTTACCCCGTCCAGGGAGAAAGAGAAATAAAAGCGGGCGGGTAAACCGCCCGTAAATCCGTGATGTTACGGCGTCACAATATTAAACCAGAAATCAAACTTATCCATGTAGCCAAGCATGGCATCAAGTTTGGCACTGTCGCCGCTGATTTTGACATCGCCACTGTCCTGCGCCTGTTTCAGCGTGATTTCCTTGAGGATGATCTTGTTAAGCGTGTCTCTGTTCAGCGTGAGCGTCGCATCGGCGTCTTTCGCTTCGGCATTGGCCGTGTGATTCAACACGCCGTTTTCCAGCTCAAGCTTATATTTACCTCCATCGCTGCCCAGATCGATATTAAATACCGATTTTGCGTCCCCGGCTTTTTGACCATTAATATGCACAGCCAGATAGTCGAAGAACATTTCCGGCGTCATCGCCCGAACGGTATCAGGGCTTGCCGTGTTTGGCGTTGGGCCTTTCACGACGCCGTTACGCAGCTCCTGTGCACCGGTGAGGTAGAAGTTACGCCACGGCCCGGATTCAGCCTGATAGCCGAGCTGCTCCAGCGCATCCGCTTCCAGGTTACGCGCGGCCTGGTTGTTCGGATCGGCAAAGACCACTTTACTGACCACCTGTGCCACCCAGCGGTAGTTGCCCTGGTCGTAGTCGGTTTTAGCTTTGCTCAGAATGGCGTCAGCGCCCCCCATGTACTCCACGAATTTCTTCGCGGCATCAACAGGAGGAAGCTCATCAAGCGTTGCCGGGTTGCCGTCAAACCAGCCCAGATAAAGGACATAGGTGGCTTTTACGTCGTGACTGACTGAACCATAGTAGCCCCGGTTAGCCCAGGTATGGGCCAGCGAGTCAGGAAGGGTGAAATTCGCGGCGATTTCATCGCGCGTCAGACCTTCGTTCGCCATGCGCAGCGTCTGATCGTTGATGTAACGGTAAAGATCGCGCTGGCTCTTCAGCAGCTTGACCACATTATCGTTGCCCCAGGTTGGCCAGTGGTGCTGTGCCATGATGATCTCTGCTTTGTCACCCTAGCGGACAATTGCCTGGTTGATATACTTCGACCAGGGCAGCGGCTCACGGATTTTTGCGCCGCGCAGCGAATAGGTATTATGCAGCGTGTGAGTGACATCCTCGGCAGATTCAATGACCTTTTTCTCTTCGATATACCAGAGCATCTCTGAAGGCGCTTCTGAGCCCGGTGCCAGCATAAAATCATAGGTCAGCCCGTCGATAACCTCTTTCTGGCCATCTTTCTCAATGATGTTGGTCGGTGCGATCAGGGTAACGGTACCGGCAGAGGTCGTGGTACCCAGCCCCGCACCCACCTGTCCTTTGGCATCGGGTTTCAGCAGGTTGCCATACATGTAACTGGCGCGACGGCTCATGACATTGCCCGCCATGATATTTTCAGCCACCGCGGCTTCCATAAACCCGGACGGGGCATAGACTTTCACTTTCCCGGATTTCACGTCAGTTTCATCCACCACGCCGCGAACGCCGCCGTAATGATCCACATGGCTGTGGGTATAAATGATGGCGACCACCGGCTTTTTACCCCGGTTTTTGTAATACAGATCCATGCCGACTTTTGCGGTTTCTGCTGATACCAGCGGATCGACCACGGTAATTCCTTCTTTACCTTCGATAATCGTCATATTCGACAGATCGAGGTTGCGGATCTGATATACCCCGTCGGTCACTTCGAACAGACCACTGATATTAATCAGCTGAGATTGACGCCATAAACTGGGATTAACGGAATCCGGTGCTTTATCACCCTCTTTAATAAAGGCGTACTGTTGCGGATCCCAGATAACATTCCCTTGCTCCCCTTTGATAATCTCCTGCGGCAGTGGGGCAATAAACCCTTTATGTGCATTGGTGAAGTCGGTGTTATCGGAGAAAGGGAGTTGGTTGAAAAGGGCATTATTCGCCTGTTGCGTCGCCGCGGTCGCGTCCTTTGGGGCTTCGGCGGAATAAGAGGGACTGACGGAAACGAGAAGCCCAGCCAGAGCAAGACTTCTGACAATCAAATTCAATTTCATCTAAAACCTCTCAGAGAAAGTACTACGTTATGGTGATTAAACGTCGTGTCCTGGCTGAAAATGTTTGAAAAGATGTCATTAGAATGAGTGGTTAAATAACTATAATCAGGCTGAGAGATTCGGCAAATAAATGAATAAAAAACCGGGCATTACGCCCGGTCGGTGATTATTTCTGTTCGTCTTTTTTTCTGCCAAGCGTTGGCGTTTCGTCAAAGAAGTTCCACGGCTTAAGCAACGTATGCACCCATTCCGTTGGCATGATGGGCCACTCTTCCGCGCGGGCAACATGCGTGGTTCCGGTGGTCATCCAGACCACATCGTCCTGATTAGTGAGTGACTCATTGTCTTTGCTGTACTGACCCAGCCCCGTATCGTGCGTGGAGCGGTTCGGGAATTTCCCTTCCGGGTACATTTCGTCAGGATGGTAACGCGTCACCCATAGCTGTTTATCCATAAAGCTCAGGCGATGGTAGATCCACTCGTCCGGTGCAAACTTCGCGCCCGTGGCTACCGGGTGCGTGCCGCCCGCGTATGGGATGATCTGGTACGAGACCGGGTTCCCCATACGGTTCTCTTTGCGGGTGTTGCTCAGCAGGCGAATGGTACCCGGATCGAATTTCTGCGCCGCCTGCTGTTCGCTATCGATATCGTACTGATTGACCTGCATGGTACTGGTACGCGGGCCGCCGGCCGTGTTCGGTTTCACCTGCGGATCCATCGCCACCAGTTTATTGTCGATGCCATCCACATCCATATCGAGACGGAAGTTATAGATGTGCTGGTGGGTGGTACCGACGATGTTGTGATCGATTAAGGTGCCGTATCGGGTGTCGTCTTTGGCGCTGGCGTCATGCATCGTTTTGGCCTGCACGCCTTTCACGGCTTCAATCCCGGTGGCTCCGGCATCAATGCCGATGGTGCCGTTTTCGTGGAATACCCAGTCGAAGATGTAATCGTAGTTGCCAACGGTGCTTACCCAGCGCACCACCAGCTCACGGCGTTCGGTGCTGACGTTTGGCTTGCCCATCTCCTGATGCTTATATTCAGGCCCGGCGTAGCGCTCGAAAATGGCGATGGCACGTGGGATCTCCATCGGCGTACCGGTGTAATCCGGGATGGTTTCATTGAGCATCACGGCGTTGGACGGCACATCTTTGCCGCGCACCAGCGGGGAGGTCAGGGTGCCCATGCCATAGTCGCCCGAATCGAGATAGGCTTTAAAGTACCAGCCCACATCCGGATCGCCGTAAGGGACGATCATCCCGCCCAGGGAGCCCTGATACATGACCTGGCGTTTCTTACCGTTGTCGTTGTACGTGACGGTCGAGATCATCGGCCCCACGCGGGAGTCCAGACTAAGGTGGAAATCCCAGTTCTGCCAGTGCACCATGTCGCCGGTAATGGTGTAGTTCTTGCCTTCCGGTTCGATGATCTCAAGCGGTTTTTTCGGGGTTTCGATGCGGTCACGGCCATCATACGGACGCGGAGTCATGGGCACCGGAACAACCGCGCCTTCTTCAATTTTCTGGATCTTCTTCTGTTCGAGATCAACCACCGCCACCAGATTCTCAATCGGGTGTGCCCAATAGTTACCGTCGCCCACATCCAGATAGCTCACCACCTTCAGCAGACGGTCTTCCTGCTTCAGGCCGTCTTTGCCGTCAAAATAGCCGACGGTGAGCGGGGTCGTGATCACGTTCTTCGTATCGCTGATGCCGCGTTTTTTCAGCACCTCAGCAAATCCCGGGCTCTCGTTGATGATTTGCTGCACGGTGGCGAAATCATCCAGTAGCACCATGCCGTGCGCATCCTTTACGGCCTCCCAGCGCAGGATTTTCTTATCCTTCAGGTCTACACGACTTTCGATGACGTGTTTGCCGTCCAGCATGGTGATATTCGCCTGACGCGGGGCATCCACCGCTGTGCCGTTCAGCACAAAGTCCCACACTTTGGCTTTCTCGGGCTCGGCCAGGGCAATCTGGGTGAAGCGGGTGTTCGGTTTAAACTCCTTTGAGACTTTGACGATGGCCACGGCTTGCTTAATCTCATCCGCCGTTAATGCATTAAGCGGATGGGGGCGTTTCTCAACCTGGAACGTCTGGTCGAGGCCGGACTGGAAGACGTCGTTGATAAAGGTGTCCGAGATAAAGGCTTTGTTGTCTTTCATCACCACCGGTACCGACAGCGCAAGGGGTTTGCCGTTAACGATGGCGGTGTTAGCGCCTGGCTTAACCTTTACGAACGCACCGTCTTTCGCAATGGTGAACATCTGTGCGTAATCATCCCATTGTACCTCTGCGCCAAAATCTGCCAGCGTTTTGTCCATTGGGACCATATGCGCTTCACTGCCGTGAGCGAAAACGGGAGATTGCCAGGCACAGCAGAGCGCAACGGCCAGAGCCAGTGCCGTTCTACGGGCAGAAAATGAAGAATTGCTTCTCATCGTAGACCTCATCTTGTTGTGTTTATTGTGTTGTGAGTCTTATCCTGACAGGCGCGTGAAAAAAGCGTTTGCCTGCATCTGCCAGGTTATTTGTCAGTCTTGCCAGGTTAGAAAAGTGCGGGGATAAATCACATCCCCGGTAAATAGCGTTGATGATCACTAAGGTGATCTATCGAGATGTATATGTACGTCGTACCCAACCGTGTTGAACGAGTAAACATTGCCACGAACGTGGAGATAAATTTCACCGTCTTTTACGGTCGCGGTGGCTTTATCATCATTGGTGACCATAACAGGCTTAATGTCCTTAATATGAGACATAAACGCTTCGGGGCTTTTTCTCGCATCATAGAGATAAAAGTGAAACGTATCTTTGGATAATGAACTTGCCTCTACCCGCGTGATATACAAATTTAATTGCTCATTAACCCTCATTTTTCCCTGCAGGTTTTCATACACGGTGAAAAGATCGCGAAAAGGGTACAAGATGAAGCCCAGGAGAATGACAACCATCACCCCGACTCGCCAGTTAAAAACCCGACCGTCGCGCATAATCTACTCCTGCTCTTATCCATAATTGGTCAACCGGGTCATCACCATATGCAAAGGCATCCTGGTATTTGGCAAATTCTACCGGATCGCTTGTTCCAGCAAGGATCTGCGCAGCACCTGCACCCCGAAGTAACACACCATCAGGGATGCCCGCTGCCGCGCCCACGGCACCGAAATGGAAATTTCCAAAGTTGGCATACTGGGCACGGCCTTGCTTAAAATCCCATGGACCATGGTTTCTCACCATTTGATAAAACCATACGTAAGTCATCAATGAGGCACCGCCATGAAATCGGGCTATTACCATATGGCTTACAACATCAACCCCTGGTGGTGAAAAAGAAGAGATATCGTACGGCGTGGAATATAAAGGAGTACGCATAATTAACGCTCTGCCCAGCTATCTGCGAAACGCAAATTACCGTCGCAATACGTCCAGGTAATCTTGTCGTAGCGCAGCTCCACAACTTCAAGATGATTGTGTTTTTCTTTCGTTTGATCCTTCGTGTCATGCATTAAGGGCGTAACGGAAACGACGCGAATATTATCGAGATGCATATTGTAATATTCCACTTCCTGTCCGGCATCGTTTATGCGATACCATTAGGAGGTCATGCGTAAAGCCAGTAACTTCTATGCTCCCTTCACGATCATAAACATCTACCGAGCCGGTGATTTTTGCACCGCCGTCGTCAGTTAAGAAAAGATATACAGGAATTGCCATAGTCTACTCATCATCCATGTAATTTAGTTGGGGGAAAATTCCCGCAAGGGATAATAACCATGCTAAGTATGTGGTCAATTTTCTTAATGTTTCTGGATGTAAATTAGCCAGGCTATGCGGACTGGATGATGTGTTACCCAAAGCCATCCAGTCCGTGTTTTCCCCTCTTTTTTAGTGTGATTAACTGATTAAACCCGCACGGGTAACAGCCTTAAAAATCACCCTGCTGGCGAGCCACCAGCGTCAGAATGGAGTAGAGCGCCACCGCCTGCTGGTGCTGATTGAAAATCTCAACCGCCCATTCGACCACGCCGGTGGGTTTTTCATCCGCCGTACGCTGTTTCTTCAGGGTTTTACGTTTGCAGGTCAGGCGCACCTGAATGGTATCGCCCGGTTTCACCGGCTCGATAAAGCGCAGGTTTTCCATGCCGTAGTTGGCGATCACCGGCCCCACACCTGCATCAACAAACAGCCCGGCGGCAGCGGAAATCAGGAAGTAACCGTGTACCACCCGCTCGCCAAAGATCGACTCCGCTGCGCCAATTTTGTCCATGTGAGCATAGAAATGATCCCCGCTCAGGCAGGCAAAGTTAACGATATCGGCTTCCGTCAGGGTTCGGCGCGGCGTCAGCAGGCTGTCGCCCGGCTGCAATTCCTCGAAGTATTTGCGGAACGGATGAACGCGATCTTCATGCACCGTCGCGCCGCGTACCCACTGTTTGCCGATGGCGGCCAGCATGGTCGGGCTGCCCTGAATGGCGGTGCGCTGCATATAGTGATTGACCGCACGCAGGCCACCCAGCTCCTCGCCGCCGCCTGCACGTCCGGGACCGCCGTGCACGAGCTGCGGAAGCGGAGAACCGTGGCCGGTAGACTCTTTTGCTGACTCTTCATTGAGGATCTGAATGCGACCGTGTGCCCGCGCTGCACCAGAAATAAACTGGCGGGCGAGCGCGGGATCCGCCGTGACCAGCGTCCCGGCCAGGCTACCGCCGCCCGCGCGGGCAAGCTGCATCGCATGGTCTGCGTGGCGATATGGCATAAGAGTCGCCACCGGGCCGAACGCTTCGGTGGCGTGCACCGCCGGGGTCTCATCCGGCTGCGGGCAAAAGAGCAGAGTTGGCGGGTAAAACGCCCCGGCGGCCTGCAGATCGGCTTTTCCGCCCAGGCGAACCTGGCAGCCTGCGGCCACAAGCTGATCCACCTTCTCCTGCACGTCCGCACGCTGTTCGCTATTGACCAGGGAACCCATTTTCACGCCTTCCTGCGCCGGGTCGCCCACCACCACCTTTTCCAGCCGGGCGATCAGCGCCTGACTTACCGCGTCAATCTGGTGTTGCGGCACGATAATGCGGCGGATGGCGGTACATTTCTGTCCGGCCTTGGCGGTCATCTCACGTACAACCTCGCGAATGAACAGGGCGAACTCGGGCTGTTCCGGCGTCACGTCTTCTCCCAGCACGCAGCAGTTCAGGGAGTCGGCTTCCATGGTGAACGGGATCGCGTTTGCCACAATATTCGGGTGAACACGCAGGGTCTGGCCGGTGCTGGCGGAGCCGGTAAACGTCACCACATCCTGGCTGTCGAGATGGTCCAGCAGATCGCCCGCGCCGCCGCAGATCAGGCTGATGGCGCCGTCCGGCACCAGACCGCTCTCCACGATCGCTTTCACCATCGCCTGCGTCACCTGCGCGGTGGCGGTAGCGGGTTTGATGATCGCCGGCATCCCGGCAAGCCACGTGGGGGCGAGTTTTTCCAGCATTCCCCAGCAGGGGAAGTTGAAGGCGTTAATATGCACCGCCACGCCCGATTTTGACGTCAGCACATGGCGCGCCGCAAAGCCGCCTTCTTTCGACAGCGGGATCAGTTCGTCCTCGGGCCACAGCGTGTCGTCCGGTAATTCACGGCTCCCCAGACTGGCATAGGTGAACAGCGTGCCAATCCCACCTTCAATATCTACCCAGCTGTCGCCCTTTGTCGCGCCGGTCTGGGCTGAGAGAGCATAAAATGTCTCTTTCAGGCTGAGCAGGTGCTTCGCCACCGCTTTCAGCATCGCCGCGCGTTCGATAAAGGTCATGGCGTGGAGCGCTTCACCGCCATGCGTAATGGCATAGCGACGTGCCGCCGCCATGTCCAGCCCTTCGCTGGTCACGCTCCAGAGCGCTTCACCGCTGATGGCGTGATGAATAGTACGTTCGCGGCCCCGGCCAGACTGCCAGACACCGGACAAGAAACTGGCTAACTGCTGCATCTCTTATCTCCACATGTTTCGTTATTTCACTATCAATAGTTTGATCATGAATCATAAAAATCAAGCTGAGTTTTAATGAATTGTTAACAATGTGATCTCAAGGGAAGGTGTGCGGCGATTGCAGCCCTTATCTGGCGGCCTTTGCGCAAAAGCCCTGCGAGCGACATCACAAAATCAGGAAACATTTCTTGGGGGTATATTTAACCTTTGTGTAACTTTTAAAAAACAAAGTGATTCACAATTACGCTTTAAGTTGCAAACTAACGAATCATAAAGGTGATGACGTGACGCAAGAACAACGCTTTGAGCAGCGCATAGCGCAGGAGACGGCGATTGAGCCTCAGGACTGGATGCCGGAAGCCTATCGCAAGACGTTGATCCGCCAGATTGGTCAGCACGCCCACTCTGAAATTGTCGGCATGCTGCCGGAAGGGAACTGGATCACCCGCGCCCCGACGCTACGCCGCAAAGCGATCCTGCTGGCGAAAGTGCAGGACGAAGCCGGGCACGGGCTCTATCTCTACAGCGCGGCTGAAACGCTGGGCTGCGCGCGGGAAGACATCTACCAGAAAATGCTCGACGGCAAGATGAAATACTCCTCCATCTTTAACTATCCGACGCTGAGCTGGGCCGATATCGGCGTAATCGGCTGGCTGGTGGACGGTGCCGCCATCGTCAATCAGGTGGCGCTGTGCCGGACCTCTTACGGGCCGTACGCCCGCGCGATGGTGAAAATCTGTAAAGAAGAGAGCTTCCACCAGCGTCAGGGGTTTGAAGCCTGCATGGCGCTGGCGCAGGGAAGCGTCGCCCAGCGGCAGATGCTGCAGGATGCCATCAACCGTTTCTGGTGGCCCGCCCTGATGATGTTCGGACCAAACGACGATAACTCGCCGAACAGCGCCCGCAGTCTCGCCTGGAAAATTAAACGCTTTGGCAATGACGAACTGCGTCAGCGCTTCGTCGACAACACCATCCCGCAGGTGGAGATGCTGGGGATGACGGTACCCGATCCCGACCTGCGCTTTGACGAGGAAACCGGCCACTACCGCTTCGGTGAGATTGACTGGCAGGAGTTTGACGAGGTGATCAACGGACGCGGGATCTGCAACCACGAACGCCTGGCCGCCAAGCGCAAAGCCTGGGAAGAGGGGGCGTGGGTGCGTGAAGCCGCACTGGCGCATGCAGAAAAACAACGCGCCCGTCAGGCCGCATAAGAGGAAATCACGATGAGCAATGTCTACTGGCCGCTGTACGAAGTTTTCGTACGCAGCAAACAAGGGTTATCCCACCGCCATGTTGGCAGTCTGCATGCCGCTGACGATCGCATGGCGCTGGAAAACGCGCGGGACGCCTATACCCGCCGCAGCGAAGGTTGCTCGATCTGGGTGGTGAAGGCGAGCGAGATCGTTGCCTCTCAGCCGGAAGAGAGCGGCGAGTTCTTCGACCCGGCGGAAAGCAAGGTCTATCGCCACCCGACGTTTTACACCATCCCTGATGGCATCGAGCATATGTGAGGTCAGGGATGAAAACAGTATTTGCATACGCCCTGCGTCTGGGCGACAACGGTCTGGTGCTCTCGCAGCGCCTGGGAGCCTGGTGCGGGCACGCGCCGGAGCTGGAAATCGACCTTGCGCTTGCCAACATCGGTCTCGATCTGCTGGGGCAGGCGCGCAACTTCCTCGCCTGCGCGGCAGAGCGGGAAGGTCAGGGCGATGAAGACACCCTGGCCTTCGGCCGCGATGAGCGTCAGTTTCACAATTTACTGTTGGCAGAACAGCCGAACGGCAACTTCGCCGACACGATCGCCCGCCAGTATCTGATGGACGCGTGGAATGTTGCCCTCTACGAGCGGTTGATCCACAGCAGCGACAGTCAGCTTTCCGCTATAGCCGCCAAGGCGATTAAAGAGGCGCGTTATCACCTGCGCTTTAGCCGCGGCTGGCTGGTGCGCCTGGGAGACGGCACCGAAATCTCGTCGCAAAAAATGCAGCAGGCCATCGACAACCTGTGGCGCTTTACGGCCGAGTTGTTCGAGGCGGATGACGTTGAGCTTGAGCTTATTGAGTCCGGCGTTGCGGTTGATCCGCGCACCCTACGCCAGCCGTGGGAACACGAAGTGTTTGCCGGACTGCGGGAAGCCACCCTGCGCGTGCCCTATGAGACGGCCTATCGTACCGGCGGAAAACGCGGGCTGCATACCGAGCATCTGGGCCCGATGCTGGCAGAGATGCAGTATCTCCAGCGCGCGTATCCCGGTCAGCAGTGGTAAAGGAGAACGCCATGCAACGTCTTGTCGACATCGCCCCCCCACAGGTTCCGCACATCTGGTCCCTGTTAAGCCAGATCCCGGACCCGGAAGTGCCGGTGCTCACCATCACCGATTTAGGCATGGTGCGCAGCGTCACCGCGCAGGGCGAAGGCTGGGTGATTGGCTTTACGCCAACCTATTCAGGCTGCCCGGCGACGGAACACCTGCTTGGCGCCATCCGCGACACCCTGACGGCGCACGGTTATACGCCGGTGCACATTGTGCTGCAGCTGGAACCCGCCTGGACGACCGACTGGATGACCGCCGATGCGCGTGAACGTCTGCGCGCGTATGGCATCAGCCCACCCGTGGGGCACAGCTGTCATGCCCACGTTCCCGCTGAGGTGAGTTGCCCGCGCTGCGCCAGCACCGACACCTCGCTTATCAGTGAGTTTGGTTCTACGGCCTGTAAGGCGCTGTATCGCTGTAATACCTGCCGCGAACCCTTCGACTATTTCAAATGTATTTGAGGTTGCCATGACAACGTTTCATTCATTAACAGTGGCAAAAGTAGAACCCGAAACCCGCGATGCGGTGACCATCACCTTCGCGGTTCCGCAGGCGTTGCAGGAGGCTTACCGCTTTCGTCCCGGCCAACACCTGACCCTGAAAACCAGACTGGGTGCAGACGAATTGCGCCGCTGTTACTCCATCTGCCGGAGTAGCGCGCCGGGGGAGATCAGCGTCGCGGTTAAAGCCATTGAAGGTGGACGTTTCTCTCGTTACGCCCGGGATGAGATCAAACCGGGCATGACGCTGGAGGTGATGGTTCCCCAGGGGCATTTTGGCTATCAGCCACAGCCTGAACGGGAAGGTCACTATCTGGCGATTGCCGCTGGCTCCGGCATCACCCCGATGCTGGCGATTTTATCCGCCACGCTGGCCGCCGAACCGAACAGCCACTTCACCCTGATCTACGGCAACCGCAGCAGCCAGAGCATGATGTTCCGTCAGGCGCTGGCAGACCTGAAGGATAAATACCCGCAGCGGTTGCAGCTGGTTGCCATCTTCAGCCAGGAGCGGCTGGACAGCGACCTGCTTTACGGCCGTATCGACGGTGAAAAGCTGCAGGCGCTGGCAAAAACGCTGATCAACTTCCGCCAGTACGACGAGGCCTTTATCTGCGGCCCGGCCGCGATGATGGACGAGGCTGAAGCGACCTTAAAAGCGCTGGGAATGGCGGAAAAATCCATTCACCTAGAGCGGTTCAATACGCCGGGCACAGCCGTTAAGCGCGCGGTGAGCGTGCAGGCGGAAGGCCAGAAGGTGATCGTGCGCCAGGACGGGCGTGACCGCGAGATTGTTCTCACGGCGGACGACGAGAGCATTCTTGATGCCGCCCTGCGCCAGGGGGCGGATCTGCCGTATGCCTGCAAGGGAGGCGTCTGCGCCACCTGCAAATGCAAAGTGCTGCGCGGCAAGGTGGACATGGCGACCAACTACAGCCTGGAGCCGGACGAACTGGCCGCCGGGTATGTGCTGAGCTGTCAGGCGCTGCCGCTAACCGCCGACGTGGTCGTCGACTTTGACGCTAAGGGGATGGCATGAGCGAACTTCTGGTCACCCGTTATGACCGCGTGCTGCAACTCACGCTCAACCGGCCGGCGGCACGCAACGCCCTTAACAATGCGCTGCTGACACAGCTTGCAGAACAGCTGGAGGCGGCGGCAAGCGATAACACCCTCTCTGCCTGTGTGATTTACGGCAGCGAGCGCTGCTTTGCGGCCGGAGCGGATCTCAACGAAATGGCAGAAAAAGATCTGCCTGCCACCCTGAACGATAGTCGTCCTCAGCTGTGGAAGCGGATTGACGCCTTCAATAAGCCGCTGATTGCCGCCGTGAACGGTTTTGCACTCGGGGCTGGCTGCGAGCTGGCCCTGCTGTGCGACGTAGTGATTGCCGGTGACAACGCCCGCTTCGGTCTGCCGGAAATTACGCTTGGGATCATGCCTGGTGCGGGCGGTACGCAGCGCCTGATCCGCTGCGTGGGTAAATCGCTCGCCAGCAAAATGGTACTGACCGGGGAAATCATTACGGCGCAGCAGGCCCAGCGTGCCGGTCTGGTCAGCGACGTTTTCCCGGCCTCGCTGACGCTGGAATACGCCCTGAAACAGGCAGCGCTGATGGTGCGCCACTCGCCGCTGGCGCTACAGGCGGCTAAACAGGCGCTGCGCCAGTCACAGGAAGTGCCGCTGCAGGCGGGTCTGGCCCAGGAGCGTCAACTGTTCACGCTGCTCTCGGCCACGGAAGACAGGCGAGAAGGCATCGACGCCTTCTTACAGAAACGTACTCCCGACTTTAAAGGACGCTAATTGTGGAATTTATTCTCAGTCATGTAGAGCAAGGCGTAATGACCCTGACGCTGAACCGTCCGGAGCGTCTGAACAGCTTTAACGATGTGATGCACCAGCAGCTTGCAGAATGCCTGAAGCAGGCCGAGCGCGATGAGACTATCCGCTGTCTGCTGATCACCGGCGCAGGGCGCGGCTTCTGTGCCGGGCAGGATCTGAACGACCGTAACGTCGACCCGAACGGTCCGGCGCCGGATCTGGGGATGTCCGTCGAGACCTTTTATAACCCGCTGGTGCGTCGTCTGGCTGCGCTGCCAAAACCGGTGATTTGCGCGGTCAACGGCGTGGCGGCAGGAGCAGGGGCCACGCTGGCGCTGGGGTGCGACATGGTGATTGCCGCGCGCTCCGCCACCTTTGTAATGGCCTTCAGCAAGCTGGGGTTAGTCCCGGACTGCGGCGGAACCTGGTTCCTGCCGCGCGTGGCCGGACGTGCCCGCGCCATGGGGCTGGCGCTGCTTGGCGACAAACTGAGCGCCGAACAGGCGCACGCCTGGGGAATGATCTGGCAGGTGGTGGATGACGACCAGCTCTCCAGCACGGCGCAGCAGCTGGCGCTGCATTTTGCCTCGCAGCCCACCTTTGGGCTGGGGCTGATCAAACAGGCGATCAATGCCGCGGAAACCAACACCCTGGACGCACAGCTTGACCTGGAGCGCGATTATCAACGGCTGGCCGGACGCAGCGACGATTACCGCGAAGGCGTGAGCGCCTTTCTGGCGAAGCGCGCACCGAATTTTACGGGGAAGTAAGATGCTGAACATTCGTACTGTCGCCGTCATTGGAAGCGGCACGATGGGCGCCGGAATAGCCGAAGTCGCGGCAAGCCATGGGCATCAGGTGATGATGTACGACATTGCCTCAGACGCCATTTCCCGCGCCATTGACGGCATTCGCCAGCGCCTGGCCTCCCGGGTGACGCGGGGCAAACTCACTGAGGAGGCGTGTGGGCAGATCCTCGCCCGGCTGACCCCGGTCACGGATATCAGTGCGCTAACCACGGCGGACCTGGTGATAGAAGCCGCCTCCGAGCGCCTTGAGGTGAAAAAAGCGCTGTTTGCCGAACTGGCGGAGATCTGCCCGCCGCAGACCCTGCTTACCAGCAACACATCTTCTATCTCGATCACGGCGATTGCGGCGGATATCCGTCATCCAGAGCGAGTGGCAGGCCTGCATTTCTTTAACCCGGCACCGGTGATGAAGCTGGTGGAGGTGGTTAGCGGGCTGGCGACCTCGCCGGAAGTGGCCGACGCGCTGTGCGAGCTGGCGCTGAACTGGGGGAAACAGCCGGTGCGCTGCCAGTCGACGCCGGGCTTCATCGTAAATCGCGTGGCGCGGCCCTTCTATTCCGAAGCCTGGCGCGCGCTGGAGGAACAGGTTGCAGCTCCTGAAGTCATTGATGCTGCCCTGCGCGAAGGCGGCGGTTTCCCGATGGGGCCGCTGGAACTGACCGATCTGATTGGGCAGGACGTTAACTTCGCCGTGACCTGTTCGGTGTTTAACGCATTCTGGCAGGAGCGGCGTTTTCTCCCTTCACTGGTGCAGCAGGAGCTGGTGCTGGCGGGGCGACTGGGCAAAAAAAGCGGGAAGGGCGTTTACGACTGGCGCGGCGAATCGCCACAGGTGCCATGGCTCGACGCGGTCAACGACAGCTTTAGCCCAATGCGGGTTGAACGAAAACGTGACGGTGTCACGGAAATCGATGATGTGTTGCTGATTGAAACGCAGGGCGAAACCGCTCAGGCGCTGGCGCTGCGCCTCAACTGCCCGGTGGTGGTGGTTGATCGCATTGAGCGCGACGTGGCGGTGATTGCGTCGGCGGCCAGCAACCCGCATACCGCGACGCAAAAAGTCATCCGCTACCTGCAACAGCAGGGAAAGCGGGTGGTGCAGATTGCCGATTACCCTGGCCTGCTGGTCTGGCGCACGGTGGCGATGATTGCCAACGAAGCGCTGGATGCGCTGCAAAAAGGGGTCGCCAGCGAAAAAGATATCGATACCGCCATGCGTCTGGGCGTGAACTACCCGTCCGGGCCGATTGCCTGGGGCGCGCGGCTGGGCTGGCAACGTCTGTTAACGCTGCTGGAAAACCTGCAGCGTCATTACGGCGAAGAACGTTATCGCCCCTGTTCACTGCTGCGCCAGCGTGCGCTTCTGGAGAGTAGCTATGAGTCATAACGCCTGGCATAACGCCCGCACCATGTACGAACAGGATGCCTGCGCGCAGGCAATGGGGATGGACATTATCGACATGGACGAAGGTTACGCAGTGGTGACCATGACCATCACCCCGCAGATGCTTAACGGCCATAAAACCTGCCACGGCGGACAGCTCTTCTCGCTGGCCGACACCGCGTTTGCCTACGCCTGCAACAGCCAGGGGCTGGCGGCGGTGGCCTCTGGCTGCACAATCGATTTCCTTCGACCGGGCTTTGTCGGAGACAAGCTGACCGCCACCGCGCGGGTTAAGCATCAGGGCAAACTGACCGGCGTATATGACATCGAAATTCAGAACCAACAACAGAAAACCGTCGCTCTCTTTCGCGGAAAATCCCACCGCATCGGCGGCAATGTGACAGGAGAACCCTGATGCGTGACGCATTTATTTGTGATGGGGTGCGAACCCCGGTGGGGCGGTACGGCGGGGCGTTATCCGCCGTACGCGCGGACGATCTGGGCGCCATACCGCTGCGTGCCTTGCTGGAGCGCTATCCGCAGCTCGACCCGGAGCGGATTGATGATGTGATCTTCGGCTGCGCCAACCAGGCGGGGGAAGACAACCGCAACGTGGCGCGTATGGCGTCGCTGCTGGCCGGGCTGCCGCAGAGCGTCTCCGGCACGACGATCAACCGCCTGTGCGGCTCGGGGCTGGATGCGGTTGGCTTTGCTGCACGCGCCATAAAATCCGGTGATGGCGATCTGCTGATTGCCGGTGGCGTGGAGTCGATGTCCCGCGCGCCGTTTGTGATGGCGAAAGCCACCGCGGCGTTTCAGCGCCAGGCGGAGATCTTCGATACCACCCTTGGCTGGCGATTTGTGAATCCGCTCATGCATCAGACGTTCGGAACTGACAGCATGCCGGAAACGGCAGAGAATGTAGCTGAATTGTTAAATATCAGCCGTGCCGATCAGGATGCGTTCGCGCTGCGCAGCCAGCAGCGTACCGCCCGGGCGCAGCAAAACGGCATTCTGGCGCAGGAGATCGTGCCGGTGCTGGTGCCGGGGAAAAAAGGGACCGTCACGGAGGTCTCTGTTGATGAGCACCCGCGCGCCGACACCACGCTGGCGCAACTTGCCGCCCTGAAAGCGCCGTTTCGCAAAAATGGCGTCGTTACCGCAGGTAACGCCTCTGGGGTGAACGATGGCGCCGCTGCACTGATTATCGCCAGCGAGCAGATGGCGCTCGGACAGGGGCTTGAGCCGCGCACGCGGATTGTGGCCATGGCCACCGCAGGCGTGGAGCCACGTCTGATGGGGCTAGGGCCGGTGCCCGCCACCCGTAAAGTGCTGGAGCGAGCGGGGCTCAGTATTAACGAGATGGATGTGATTGAGCTGAACGAAGCCTTCGCCTCCCAGGCGCTGGGCGTGCTGCGTCAGCTGGGTTTGCCGGACGATGCCGCACACGTCAATCCGAACGGAGGGGCCATTGCGTTAGGCCATCCGCTGGGAATGAGCGGTGCCAGGCTGGTGCTGGCCGCGAGCAATGAATTGCATCGACGCCACGGGCGCTACGCGCTGTGTACGATGTGCATCGGTGTGGGTCAGGGCATTGCCATGATCCTTGAGCGTGTTTGAGCGAACAATAATGTGAGTACCCTGCGATGATAAATACAACAAAGCTTGATCCGATCGAAACCGCGTCCATTGACGAATTACAGGCGTTGCAGACCCAACGTCTGAAATGGACGCTGAACCACGCCTATAACAACGTGCCGATGTACAAACGTAAGTTTGATGCCGCGGGCGTTCACCCTGACGATTTCCGCGAACTGGCCGATATTCGCAAGTTCCCGTGTACCACCAAGCAGGATCTGCGCGATAACTATCCGTTCGATACCTTCGCCGTACCGATGGAGCAGGTGGTGCGTATTCACGCCTCCTCCGGCACAACCGGGAAACCGACCGTCGTGGGCTATACCCAGGGCGACATTGACAACTGGGCCAATCTGGTGGCCCGCTCCCTGCGTGCCGCCGGGGGCAGCGCGAAGGACAAAATCCATGTGGCCTATGGTTATGGTCTGTTTACCGGCGGGCTGGGCGCTCACTACGGTGCCGAGCGTTTAGGGGCCACGGTGATCCCGATGTCCGGCGGCCAGACCGAGAAGCAGGCGCAGCTGATCCGCGATTTTAAGCCGGATATGATCATGGTGACGCCTTCCTACTGCCTCAACCTGATTGAAGAGCTGGAGCGCCAGATGGGCGGCGATGCCAGCGCCTGCTCCCTGCGCGTGGGCGTGTTCGGTGCCGAGCCGTGGACACAGGCGATGCGTCATGAGATCGAAAAACGGTTAGGCATTACGGCGCTGGATATCTACGGCCTTTCGGAAGTGATGGGGCCGGGCGTGGCGATGGAGTGTCTCGAAACCGCCGACGGCCCGACCATCTGGGAAGATCACTTCTACCCGGAGATCGTCAACCCGAACGACGGCACCCCGCTTAATGACGGCGAGCAGGGCGAACTGCTGTTCACCACGCTGACCAAAGAGGCGCTGCCGGTGATCCGCTATCGCACCCGCGACCTGACCCGTCTGCTGCCGGGTACCGCCCGCACCATGCGCCGCATGGACAGGATCAGCGGTCGCAGTGATGACATGCTCATTATCCGCGGTGTAAATGTCTTCCCGTCGCAGCTGGAAGAGGAGATTGTGAAATTTGAGCATCTCTCTCCGCATTACCAGCTGGAGGTGAACCGTCGGGGGCATCTTGATTCACTTTCTGTAAAAGTGGAGCTGAAAGAGAGCAGTCTTTCGCTGACCCACGAACAGCGCTGCCAGGTCTGCCATCAGCTGCGTCATCGCATTAAATCGATGGTCGGGATTTCCACGGACGTCATGATCGTTAACTGCGGCAGCATCCCGCGCTCGGAGGGGAAAGCCTGCCGGGTGTTTGACCTGCGTAAAGTGGCGGCCAACGGTTGAATTATCCTCATTCTACGTTCCCTCTCCCACAGGGAGAGGGTGTATTGAGTTCCCTCTCCCTGTGGGAGAGGGTTAGGGTGAGGGTCTATCCAGGATTCGTATGCTATGATTCATCCAGGACAAAAACACCAACAGAATGAATCACATGAAACTCGACGCCTTTATTCAGCATGCGGTCAGTTCGGTTCCCATCAGCGGGACGTCGCTAATCTCCTCGTTATACGGTGACGCGCTTTCCCATCGCGGCGGCGAGATTTGGCTTGGCAGCCTGGCCGCGTTGCTCGAAGGGATGGGCTTTGGCGAGCGCTTCGTGCGAACCGCGCTGTTTCGGCTCAATAAAGAGGGCTGGCTGGATGTCTCCCGCATCGGGCGTCGCAGCTATTACCGCCTGAGCGACAAAGGGCTGCGTTTAACCCGCCGGGCGGAGAATAAGATCTACCGCGCGGAGCTGCCCGCCTGGGATGGTAAATGGCTGCTGCTGCTCTCCGAAGGTCTCGATAAAACCACGCTTGCCGATGTGAAAAAACAGCTTATCTGGCAAGGATTTGGCACGCTGGCGCCCAGCCTGATGGCTTCGCCCTCGCAGCATCTGGCGGATGTGCAGTCGCTGCTTCATGACGCGGGCGTGGCGGAAAATGTTATCTTCTTCGAAGCCCATTCACCGCTGGCACTTTCCCGCGCGGCGCTGCGTTCCCGCGTTGAGGAGTGCTGGCAGCTGACCGAACAGAACGCGATGTACGAGACGTTTATTCAGTCGTTCCGTCCGCTGCTGCCGCTGCTGAAAGAGGCTACGCCGGAAGAGCTTACGCCAGAGCGTTGCTTCCACATCCAGCTGTTACTGATCCACTTTTATCGTCGTGTGGTGCTGAAAGACCCGCTGCTACCAGAGGAGCTACTGCCTGCGCACTGGGCGGGTCAAAGCGCACGACAGCTTTGCATCAACATCTATCAGCGTGTGGCACCGGGAGCGCTGGCGTTTGTCAGCGAGAAAGGCGAAACCTCGGTGGGTGAACTGCCCGTGCCCGGCACGCTTTATTATCAACGCTTTGGTGGTCTTGCGACCGCATAAGGAGTGAGGATGCCTGTTTATCAAATTGACGGTCTGACGCCGGTGGTGCCAGACGAGAGCTATGTCCACCCGACAGCGGTGCTCATTGGCGATGTGATCCTGGGGAAAGGTGTGTATGTCGGCCCCAATGCCAGCCTGCGCGGCGACTTTGGCCGTATTGTGGTGAAAGATGGCGCGAACATTCAGGATAACTGCGTGATGCACGGCTTCCCGGAGCAGGATACGGTGGTGGAAGAGGACGGCCATATCGGCCACAGCGCCATTCTGCACGGCTGTATTATCCGCCGCAACGCCCTGGTAGGGATGAACGCGGTGGTGATGGATGGCGCGATTATCGGTGAGAACAGCATCGTCGGCGCGGCGGCGTTTGTGAAGGCGAAAGCCGAGATGCCCGCTAACCATTTGATTATCGGCAGTCCGGCGAAAGCGATTCGTGAGCTGAGTGAACAGGAACTGGCCTGGAAGCAGCAGGGCACGCGCGAGTATCAGGTGCTGGTGGAGCGCTGTAAGCTGACGATGCATCAGGTGGAGCCGCTGCGCGAAGAAGAGCCGGGACGCAAACGACTGACGTTTGATGAGAATTTACGGCCGAAATCGGCGGTGTGAGCGGGGGGAATGTATATTACCGGGCAAGGGAGCATCCTGTGACATTACTCATACGACAAGCAACATCAGCAGATTCAGTATTACTCAGTGAACTGGGCTATCGCATCTATCCCGCGCACTTTAAGCATCTGTGGAAGTCGGAATCAGAGCTAAACGATTTTCTGAAGTCCGAATATTCTGTTGCGGCGATAGAACATAGTCTGAGAGACAGCGGCACAAGCTGGTATGTGGCGGACCTTGATCAACCGATTGGTTTTATGAAACTGACATGGGAAGCCACAATCCCTGATACCGACATCAGCGGTGTTCTTCTTAATAAACTCTATCTTGATCCGACTAAGACGAGTAATCACTACGGTCAGAGCATGTTTAGCAGCGTCATCGAACTTACCCGAAGTCATGGCAAAAAATTTCTGTGGCTCGAAGTACTTGAACAGAATGAACGTGCCCGGCGATTTTATGAAAAGCAGGGGATGCGGTTTATCAAGGATACGGTTTTCGAAACAGCGTCGCAGCAAAGTGTATTGAAGATCATGGGGATGGGGTTATAGCTTTCCTTTGCTTATAGGGGGCTTTTCGTCTTCGTCAGACAGGGATTATAGGCTTAGAAAGAGGGATGAGGGAGTTCTGGCTATGCGGGCTCATCAACAGCACAAGTCACGTAAATTGTATCGTAGCGTCAACACGACGACACGACACTATTCTAACAACCCTGGCGCTGAGTATCGCTGGGAACGTAATCGTAAAAAATCCGGGGATGAGTTGCTGGTAACACGTGAAACCATGCACAGTGGACAAAAGCGAGGACGTGACTACACGCCATTGTTTTACTTTTTGCTCAAACAGATTGGCAAACCGTGGGATGACGTTTTCAGCGAAGTTTGTGGACGTCTTGATACTACCGAGCCTGTGTTCTGGTTAGTCGCGATGCATGAGCATCAGCAAAGGGATTTAGTCTGTATTGGCGATAGCAGCTTTTATCCGGGCCTGTTTGTTGATGAGAATGGCGTTTTACAACAGGTTAACCCATCGATTAGTGCCAGGGACGTAAAAGTGACTTGCCGCTGCTGTACGCACACCTTTATTGGTGAGCCTGTGCCCTGGAGGGAGGAGTGAAATATGGGCTGTTGCGCTACATACCCTGATGAAGTAAGTCAGGATATTTGCCGGATAAACCCCCAATAATTTACGTAGCCGGGATCCATTCAACAATAGTTCTTGCCAACTCCCTGGGCTGTTCGAGCGGAATCATATGGCCGCAATCCAGAATGATTCTTAACGACGCATAAGGTATGGCTTCGACCAATTCTTCTGCCTCCTTCATCGAACGGATGGCATCATCTTCACTGGCGATAACCAGTGTTGGACAACGTATCGTTGCAGAAGGTATACCTTGCCTGGACAAGGATGATTGCGTGATGAAGGCTTCAAATCCCAGAGAGCATCCCATTTTCTGGATAGCTGAAATCATATCCTGATTTGATGTGTTTAGAGGGTGGAGTGACCGGGCAATAGCATGTCTGCTCAGTCCCTTAAACGTTGTGGGGGACAATGACTGCACGCTTTTCCGCTTTGCTTCAGCCTCTAACGGCGTATCTTCCCGTAAGGAACTGGCAATAAGCACTAAGGACTCTACACGTTCAGGGAATTCTGCTGCCAGTTGCCGGGCAATATACCCTCCCATCGAAAAACCTATCAAAGAAAACTTCTCAGGCAGAAGAGTAATCAAATGCTGCACTACATCATGAATGGTTCGTCCTTCAGTTACAGCTGCATGATGAACAATACAGTTTGACGGGAGGTATGTTTCAAATTCATGCCAAAGCATTTCATTCAGCATAAACCCTGGAATTAAAACGATTTTACGCAGCTTTAAACTCATAGATCTCGCTTCAATGCATCAGTGTATTTATTGGATTAGACCGGTTAAAAATATCTTACTAACTGCGACAATATCAAATTTCTGCCCTGGATAGGCGTTATCTATTTCCACAGAGTTTCTGAACGTTTCTAACGTCCTCCCAGGCTTCCTCCACCATCAACAGGCAGCACTACGCCAGTAATAAAACTCGCTTCTGGTGATAAAAGAAAGGCTATTGCTGAAGCCACTTCAGCAGGAGAACCCAGTCTGCCCATTGGGATTGTCGATAAAATACGTTGTTCTGCTTCACTTCCAACAGGTCGTGTTTTATGAAAAAGCTCTGTCTCTATTGGCCCAGGAGCAATCGCATTCGAGGTGATCCCGAATTGAGCAAGCTCTAATGCCCAGGTCCGTGTACAACCTACCAGAGCACTTTTTGCTGCTGAGTAAGCTGTTCGGTCAATCGCACCGTAGATGGCACGGCTACATACATTAACTATTCTTCCCCAGCCTCTGCTCTTCATGTTGCCGATGAGTGCTTGTGTTATTTGAACTGCCACCCGTACGTTTATATCCATGACCTTCAGGAA
Source organism: Enterobacter sp. Lyrl_3 (assembly GCF_051948675.1). Lineage (NCBI taxonomy): Bacteria > Pseudomonadati > Pseudomonadota > Gammaproteobacteria > Enterobacterales > Enterobacteriaceae > Enterobacter > Enterobacter sp. Lyrl_3. The sequence goes on along the minus strand of NZ_JAYJLI010000002.1, from coordinate 63,130 downwards.
CGTTTGAATATCAATGCCTCCAAGTTGTTGAGGTAAGGCTACACCCACATTATTTACAATGCCGTGAATTTCGTGATTTTCGACTATTTTCAATAAAATTAAGTTAGTCTCATCAGCGCTACTCAGGTCAGCCGTATATAAAACCCCCGGAAAGCTGGCATCAACATTACGGGCAATACCCACAACCTGGTGACCCTGTTCTGATAATTTGTCACTGAGTGCTCTTCCTATCCCTTTTGTTGCACCAGTGATTAGATAAGTGCGATAAGGCCCCATATTAAAATCCTCAGTTTCGTTTGGAAGAATGAGAATCCAATGCTTACTGAAATCCCATTTTTTACTAACCCTCTATTAGGCTAGCAGAATAATTGCCAACGTTTGCTCCTCGCTCAAAACCGACGCTAACGCAGGAACAGAATGGCGTATTGGTACACATGCCAGCCTGCAATCATGACCTGTCAACCTGACGCGATACGTTCCTTATCCCTATCAAGTGCCGCCCCGTCATCTAACACGGGGCGGGAATTGGCGTTCCATCCAAACAAATCAGAAACTATACGTAACCTTCAAACTTCCCGTCGGCGAGGTTTTTCGCTGAACAATCGGGCTGTCGGCTGCATCCCCCATCAGTTGCGTAACGCCTGCGCCAGCAACCACGCTCCAGCGTTGGCTGAGCTTGTGCGTCCAGTCGAGATTCGTTGACCAGGCATAAATTCCGGCTCCAGCGTCATATCGGGCAAATCCGGATGCGGCGGACTGGGATGCATTCACCCCGTAGTAAGTCTGCATGTACTTGCTGCTGCCCCAGCTACCGGTCAGCGACAGCGTCACCGCGTTGTTCGGTGAGGTAAAGAGCGGGCTGGAAATGCCGAAATGCAGCGCTTCGCCGTTGTCTCGCTCCGAAACCGGCACCTCTGCCTGTAATTGCAGATTCAGCCAGTCGGTGACTTTGTACCCCAGCCCTGGCACCACCAGAGCCGAACCTTTGATGTCGCCCATACCGCGCAAATAATCGCTGCCGCCGCTGATCGAATCGCTGTCCACGTCCCGATCCTTACGGCCCGCGCGATAGCTCAGCGCCGCGCTGTAATCCAGGTTGCCGATGTTGTTGCCGTAACCGATCCCTCGCGTGGTGCTGATGAAGAATCCGTTATACATGGCGTAATCCAGCACCACCGCCGTGGTGGCGCGGTTTTTATCCGAACCCGAATAGCGGGGCGCAACATCCACGCCTCCGCCTAAGGTCAACACGTTACCCTGTTGTTCTGCGGCCAGTACCGGGGTGGCCAGTAATGCCAGCAGCACGCCTGGCACGATGTTCTTCAGACTGAGCCCCGGGAGCGAAAGGGGGAACGAGTGACGCAGTTCGATATGTCTCATTAAAGAAGTCCTTTTGGATTCAAATGATTACGTTACAAGCGGTGTTAATCGCCAGAGCGCCCAGTTTGAATGTCCACCCTAAGGTTCTTATGAGCTCAAAATGAAGAAAGACTGAAGCAGATGCCGATGATGCAAAACTGTTAAATTACCTGTTACCGTCTCTTTCTTAAGACGTTCTTCATTCACGGTTGATAAAGTTGCCCTTGTGAAAATATTACTTATTGAAGACGACCTTGATCTCGGCAATGGCGTGCGTATTGCCCTTGCAGATCAAGGATTAGATGTCATATGGGTCCGCCGCAAAGAGGATGCGCTGCATCAACTTGCTGTCTGCGCACCTGAACTTATTCTGCTCGACCTAGGGCTGCCGGATGGCGATGGTATGAGCCTGATGGCGTACGTACGTCAGCAGCTAAAAGGCATCCCCGTTATTATCCTGACGGCGCGAGGAACGCTGCAGGATCGCCTGAGCGGGCTGGATGCCGGTGCCGATGACTATCTGGTTAAACCGTTTGTGCTCGCCGAGCTGCTGGCGCGGGTGAGGGCGCTTGCGCGGCGCAGTTATGGCTATCAAAACGAGGCGGTAGAAATCAGAGGATTATCCCTGCATGTGCCGACGCGTCGCGTCGCGGTGAGTTCCCGCCATATTGAGCTGACGGCCAGCGAATACGCGCTTCTTGAAACCCTGATGTTGCGTGCTGACCGCGTGCTTACGCGCCGTTTTCTGGAAGAAAGGATCTTTGGTGCGAAAGAAAACATGAGTAATGCGCTTGATGTGCATATGGGGAACTTGCGTCGAAAAATTGGCGACGGCTATGTACGAACGGTGCGGGGCGTCGGGTATGTCATTGACACCGTTGCGATTCAGAAGGAAGCAAATTGATGCGAAACCTGTGGCGTTTCCTGCGGGTGCCCACGCTGGTGCGACGAATCATGGTCGCTCAGATGCTTCTGCTGACACTGCTGTGGTGTCTTTTTTTAACCTGGATGCTGTGGGATGACTTGCGTAGCCCCCCGATCCTGACCGGCAATAAGACATATAAAACCATATTTACCCTTGTTGAACGCATGGAAGGACGTACGCAGGAACGAAGCGAGGTGCTGGAGCAGTTCAGCCAGGCGTTGCGGGAAGATTACGGTGGAGGGGACGATGCGGGACTCTCCATCACCATGATTATTCGCAAACATAACGCAATACTGTATGCCTCTGCTGGCGCACCGATAGGCGTGAAAAATACCCGGTTGGGCAAGATAGAGCGAATTCACAGCGACGGACGTAGCTGGACCAGCCGCACGCTAAAATCCGCGAATTCCGACGTGGAGGTGACGCTGGTGACGCCTGCTGCGGGGTGGAATTTCTTTATCTACCTCAACTCGCGTGGCTACTACATCATGCCGCTGCTGGTGTGTATTCCTTTTCTGCTGTTTCCCGCATGGCTGTCCATCCGCATCGCTATGCGCCCGTGGAACAACGTCGTGAATGAAATTGCCTCGCGCGCGCCAGAAGATCTCTCTCCGTTAAAGGCGGTTCCAACGCACCGGGAGCTTAGCCAGATGGTGAATGCGATTAATCAGTTCCTTGCCAGGGTGCGAGAAAGCACGGAAAGGGAGCGGGTATTTATTGCCGATGCCGCTCACGAACTGCGCACGCCGCTGGCTGCGATGCGAATCAATGTGGAGGCGTTGCAGGCCTACGTCAGCAGTGATAATCAACAGGCGCTACTTGCAGGGATTATTCGCAGCAATAGCCGGGCGGCACGTCTGGTTAATCAGCTTTTGCTGATGATGCACAGCGAAGCAAGCGTGGATACGGCGATGGAGCCGGTGCCGCTTACGACGCTCATCCAGGAGCGCATGGCGGTGCTGGCACCGCTCGCCGCGGAACGCAATATTGAGCTTGAATTCTACGCTCAGGAAGAAAGCTGGGTGAGCGGTGTCAGAGAACGTCTGATGTCGCTTATCGATAATGTGATTGAAAATGCCATTAAATACAGCCCGCAAGGCGGGCGGGTGGCGGTCGATCTCTTTTCGGCGGAGACGTCCACTCAATTCAGCGTCTCCGATGCCGGGCCGGGTATTCCGGTTGCGTTGAGGGAACGGGTGTTTGACCGGTTTTTCCGCGATCCGAATCAGGTGCAGGGAGCGGGCTGGGTCTGGCCATCGTTAAAGCGGTGGCGCAGCAGCACAACAGCAGCGTGAGCCTGAGTACCTCTGCTGACGGTGGGCTCAGGGTGACGGTGGATTTTCCCAACCCGGCGTTTGCCTGAAGAAAACGGGAGGGTGATCCCATTTCGTGCGCGATGGAAACTCTTTTTTACGGGGCGGGTCAAAGTAGATAGCTTCAAAATAATTACGGTATTTGTTATATTGTTGCTTATTGATTATTCACCTCTGCGGTGCCAAAAAGAATAAGATTCACCGCAACCCAGGATACGTAAATGTTAGATTACCGCTTCCCGACAGCTTTGCAGATGGTTCTCAGCGTAGCGATGGCGGAGCAATTGGGTGAACGTTCGACGAGTGCGATTCTGGCCTACGGCCTGGAAGCGAATCCGAGCTTCATCCGCAAACTGATGGTTCCCCTCACGCGTGACGGTATTATCGTCTCCACGCTTGGTCGCAACGGCTCAATTCATCTTGGCCGCCCGCCGGAACAGATCACCCTGCGTGATATCTACCTTTCTGTTATAGAAGACAAAAAGCTGTGGGCGTCGCGCCCCGACGTACCGGCGCGCTGCGTGGTGAGCGCGAATACGTGCTGGTACTTTAAATCCATCGCTGAAGAGGCCGAGCAGGCGTCACTCGCGGTCTTAGCCGGTCATACCGTGGCAAGCGCGCTGGAAGAGCTCAAGAAAGCGGATACCAGCGGGTGCGATCCGGTGCCCGAACTGATTGCCCAGTACAAGAAAGCGCATTAATGGCTGCATAAAAAAACCGCCTTCATCGTGAAGGCGGTTTTTTGTTATCTGCAGCGTATTACGCGGGCAAGACCTCTCTTTCCACTTTGCCGCGTGTGACAAATTTACGCAGCGTCACGTAAAACACCGGCGTCAGGAACAGGCCAAACAGCGTTACGCCCAGCATACCGGAGAATACCGTGATCCCGGTGACGCCTCGCACTTCTGCACCCGCTCCGTGGCCGAGGATGAGCGGGATGGTCCCGGCGATAAAGGCGATGGAGGTCATCACAATCGGGCGTAAACGCAGGCGGCACGCTTCAAGCGCCGCTTCCATTATACCTTTGCCCTGGATTTCCAGCTCGCGGGCAAACTCCACGATAAGAATCGCGTTTTTACACGCCAGCCCCATCAATACCACCAGACCCACCTGCACGAACACGTTGTTATCACCGCCGGTCAGCCAGACGCCAAACAGGGCAGAGAGCATCGTCATCGGCACGATAAGGATCACCGCCAGCGGCAGCGTCCAGCTTTCGTACAGTGCCGCCAGGACCAGGAACGCCAGCAGAACCGCGACCGGGAAGACGATTAACGCCGTGTTCCCCTGAGTGGCCTGCTGGAAGCTCAGATCCGTCCACTCGATATTCATCCCGTTCGGCAGAATCTGCTTAGACATCCCCTCCAGTTGCGTCATCGCCTGGGTAGAGGAGAGGACGCGCGGGTCGGCATCGCCAATAAGGTCCGCCGCCGGATAGCCGTTGTAGCGGATCACCGGATCGGGCCCGTAAGTGGTACTGATATTGACCATACTGCCAATCGGCACCATCTCGCCCTGGTTATTACGGGTGCGCAGATTCGCAATATCTTCTACGCTGTCGCGGTACGGCCCGTCGGCCTGCGCCATGACGCGCCAGGTGCGGCCGAACTGGTTAAAGTCATTCACATAGGACGATCCCAGATAGGTTTGCAGCGTCCCGAACAGATCGGTCAGCGACACGCCCTGGGCTTTGGCCTTATCCCTGTCGACCTGCACATCCAGCTGCGGAACGTTCGCCTGGTAGGTGGAAATAGGGAAGTGCATTCCCGGCGTCTGCATAATTGCGCCCGACATGGTGTTCACCGCGTTTTGCAGCGCACCGTAGCCCAGACCGGCCCGATCCTGGATGTACAGCGAGTAACCCGACCCCTGACCCAGCCCCAGAATAGGCGGCGGCAGAATGGAGAAGCCAAAGCCCTGCTGGATTTGCGCGATTTTGGCGTTGATCTCGGCGTTAATTTCAGCCGCCGTGTGTTTACGCTGGTCAAATGGTTTCAGGCCAAAGAAGACCGTCCCGGTATTCGGCGTATTAGTGAACTGCAGCGCATTCAGCCCCGGGAAGGCGACCGCATAATCCACGCCCTCGGTGTTCATACCGATTTCGCTCATTTTGCGGATCACCGCATCGGTGCGTGCCAGCGATGAGCCTTCCGGCATTTTCACGCCGCCAATCAGGTACAGCTTATCCTGAGTGGGAATAAACCCGCCGGGTACGGCTTTAAACATCACGCCTGCGGCACAGAGCAGCAGAACATAGACCACAAACACCGCACCGCGTCGTCCGAGTGTTTTGCCCACCAGCCCCTGATAACCGTTCGAGCTACGGTGGAAGAAGCGGTTGAACGGACGGAAAATCCAGCCGAACAGGCGATCAATAAGCCGGGTAGGGAGGTCTTTCGGCGCGCCGTGCGGCTTCAGGAGCAGGGCGGCCAGCGCAGGCGAAAGCGTCAGCGAGTTAATGGCGGAGATCACCGTTGATATCGCAATCGTCACCGCAAACTGCTTGTAGAACTGACCCGTAACCCCCGAAAGAAACGCCATCGGCACGAACACCGCGCACAGCACCAGCGCAATCGCGATAATCGGCCCGGAGACTTCACGCATCGCCTGATGCGCTGCCGCCAGCGGCGCAAGCCCCTCTTCGATGTTTCGCTCGACGTTTTCCACCACCACAATGGCATCGTCCACGACGATACCGATCGCCAGCACCAGCCCGAACAAACTCAGGGTGTTAAGCGAAAAGCCCAGCAGGTAAAGAATGCTGAACGTGCCCACCACCGAGACCGGCACCGCGATCAGCGGAATGATCGACGCACGCCAGGTTTGTAGGAACAGAATGACCACCAGTACAACCAGCACCACCGCTTCCAGCAGCGTCTGCACGACCGCGCGAATGGAGTCACGCACGAATACCGTCGGATCGTACGGTGCCGCCCATTTCATGTCTTCCGGGAAACGGGTAGACAGTTCTGCCATTTTAGCGCGCACCGCGTTAGACAGATCGATGGCGTTCGCCCCCGGCGACTGGAAGATACCAATCCCGACCGCGTCCTTATTGTTGAGCTGGGAGCGCAGCGCATAGCTGCCGGAGCCCATTTCAATGCGCGCCACATCGCGCAGGCGCACCAGCGAGCCGTCCTGCGCGGTTTTCAGGATAATATTGCCAAACTCTTCTTCAGTATGCAGACGACCCTGCGCGTTAATGGAGATCAGGAAATCGCTCTCTTTCGGCAGCGGCTCGGCGCCCAACTGTCCGGCGGACACCTGCACGTTTTGCTCCTGCATTGCCGTCACCACGTCCGAGGCGGTCAGGCCGCGTGCCGCCACCTTATTTGGATCCAGCCAGACGCGCATCGCGTATTCGCCCGAGCCAAAAATCTGGATTTGGCCGACGCCGGGCAGACGAGCCAGTTCATCCTTCACTTTCAGCGTGGCGTAGTTACGCATATAGAGTGAATCGTACTTACCGCCGGGCGAAAACAGATGCACCACCAGCGTCAGCGTCGGCGACTGCTTCTGGGTGGTGATACCCAGACGGCGCACGTCTTCCGGCAGGCGCGCTTCGGCCTGTGACACGCGGTTTTGTACCTGAACCTGGGCCTGATCCGGGTCGGTTCCTGGACGGAACGTGACGGTGGTCACCAGTACGCCGTCGGAGCCGGCGACAGACTTCATGTACATCATGTTTTCAACGCCGTTGATCGCTTCTTCCAGCGGCGTCGCCACGGTCTCTGCAATCACCTTCGGGTTGGCGCCGGGATACTCCGCGCGCACCTGCACGCTTGGTGGCACAACGTCAGGGTATTCGCTCACCGGCAACAGCGGGATGGCGATTAATCCTGTGATAAAAATCAGTATCGACAGCACCGCGGCGAAGATTGGCCTGTCGATAAAAAAGCGGGAAAAGTCCATGGGTCGGATTCTCAGATAAGGGATCAGTTAAGGGCGGCGCGGGTGGTCATGGCAACGGTTTTCGCGTTTACCGGCATGCCCGGCATAAACACTTTTTGTAAACCGTCGACGATGACTTTATCGCCAGGCTTCAGCCCCTGCTGGACGATACGTAAACCGTCGGCCAGACGCCCTGGCGTAATATCACGTCGCTGCGCTTTACTCTCTTTATCAACGACATAGACATACTTACGATCCTGATCGGTCAGCACTGCTTTGTCGTCAATTAGCGTGGCCTGGAACTCCGCGCTGCCCGGCAGGCGGACGCGGGCAAACAGTCCCGGCGTGAACTGACGCTGTGTGTTATCCAGCAGCGCGCGCATGCGGATGGTGCCGGTACTGGGCGTTAACTGATTATCAAGAAAATCGACTTTGCCCTGATGGGGATAGCCGTCCTCGCCCACCAGCCCAATCTCAACCGGTAGCGCCTGGTGATTGCTGGCGGCACCTTGCCCGCTGAGGGCGAGTTTTTGATAGTGAAGGTAGGTTGACTCATCCACGTCAAAGTAGACGTAAACCGTCTTCTGCGAGACCAGCGTGGTGAGCACGCTGGCGCTGTCACCGGCGGTAACGAGGTTCCCGCTGGTGATCAACGCGCGGCTGGCGCGCCCGTCGATAGGGGCGGTGACTTTAGTGAAATCCAGGTTCAGCTGCGCGGCATCCACCGCCGCCTGTGCGGCGCGAATGTCGGCCTGGGCCTGGACGGCAGCAGCGCGGCGCTGCTCCCACTCTTCACGAGAGACCAGATGGGTATTGACCAGTTTATCGGTACGGTTTGCCTCGCTTTGCGCCAGGCTGGCCTGTGTTTTGGCTCTTGCCAGCGCTGCCTGCGCCTGTTCCAGCGTGGCGCGATAGGTTCTGTCATCGATCGTGAACAATACCTGGCCTTTTTTGACCTCCTGACCGTCGGTGTAATTCACTTTATCAATGTAGCCGGAGACGCGAGGGCGGAGCTGTACGCTTTCCACCGCTTCGATCCGACCATTAAAGCTATCCCACTGGCTAATGGATTTGACGACCACGTCAGCGGCGCTGACGGTGGGCGCTTGTGGCGCGGCATTTTGCGCGACACCCTCGTCACACCCGACGAGCAGGGCGGAGAGTAACACCGCGCCCAACACGTTCAGATGAAAATTACCCCAGGTTTTTTGCAGGCTCATTATTTTTATTCCGGTAGTTGTAGCCGCCGGGCAAGACGCAACGGGGGACGCCGCGCCACTTCCTTTGTCCGGGCTGGCTTAAGGCCATTTGTGTCGTTCATCGCCACAAAACTGTAACAATTGTGAATACACTATCGCGGCGATTGTAGGTAGGCGCTAAATTTAGTGCAAGAATAATTGTTGCACTTTATGTGCTATTTGAGGCCGGGGAAAAAGGCGCGTTTTCGGCAGGGATTTAAATGCAACAATAAAACTTGCATTTAACATCAAAACGGGCCATCTTTAAATGCAACAAACAAAGGTGCTTTTTACTACGTGGCGTGTGGGGGAGAAGATGGACACTGGCGCATTTATTCACGATCTGCTCGACTGGATCGATAACAACCTGGATAGTCGTCTGGACATTGAGACCGTATCAAAGCGTGCAGGCTATTCAAAATGGCATCTTCAGCGGATCTTCAAAGAACACACGGGTTACCCTATTGCCGAGTATATCCGTGCGCAGAAACTTCAAAAATCGATGGAGCGGTTAACCCATAGCGATGAGCCGATCCTGAACGTGGCGATCGCATTGGGCTTTGACTCCCAGCAGTCTTTCAACCGCAGCTTTAAGCGTCAGTATGGTCAGGCGCCGGGGGCATGGCGTCGCAGCATTGTCAGCCCGAAAACGCAGCATCTATGCCGAACATCCCCCTAGCCTGGGCGGGAACCGTTTTGCTCCCGCCTGAGGGGGTAATGTGCGGGGTTAACTGTTTATAAAGGCGAGAAGATCGGCATTGACCTGATCGGCATGTGTCGTTGGGATACCGTGAGGCGCGCCTTTATAGGTATGCAGGGTTCCGTTTTGGACCAGCTTGACTGACATCGCGCCGGAATCTGCATACGGCACCACCTGATCGTCATCCCCATGGATGACCAGAACAGGGATGGATATCCCTTTGAGGTCTTCCGTGAAATCAGTCTGCGAGAAGGCCACAATCCCATCGTAATGCGCCTTGGCGCTTCCCATCATCCCCTGACGGTACCAGTTATAGATGACCGCTTCGGAAGGCTTCGCCCCCGGGCGATTAAATCCATAGAAGGGGCCCGCGGGCACGTCATAATAAAACTGAGGACGATTCGCCGCCAGCTGGGCCTGAAAATCATCAAACACTGACTTTGGCGTACCCTGAGGATTACTCTCCGTCTTCACCATCAGGGGCGGTACAGCACTGATCAATACGGCTTTGGAAACTTTGTCTTCACCGTGCCGGGCGATATAACGCACCACCTCACCGCCGCCGGTTGAATGCCCGACATGCATCGCACCCTGTACGCCAAGATGTTCTACAACGGCGGCCACATCGTCAGCGTAGTGATCCATATCATGGCCGTCCCACACCTGATCTGAACGACCATGACCGCGACGGTCATGGGCCACAACGCGAAATCCTTTATTGACGAAGAACAGCATCTGGGCGTCCCAGTCATCACTGCTTAGCGGCCAGCCGTGATGGAAAAAGATCACTTTCCCGTCTTTTGGACCCCAGTCCTTGTAGTAGATATTGACGCCATCGCGAGTTGTTACATAACCCATGATTATTCTCCACTCAGATAGACAGATTGCATGAAAGGCAGAAATGAAATGCGGTATACGGCCCGACTCCGCCGCGAATTAAGAAGTGTAGTTCATACGCTGGCCGTCCGGGTTAAGGCTCACCCACAGGCGGGCAGAGTGGGGCAGCGGTAAGGGGGACGGACAGAAAATAAATTTTAGCTGCAAGCTACACCGTGAAGGGTTATACTGTATATAAATACAGTGAAAGGGGCGCATCATGGCGGTTGAAACAAAATATGTTGTTGTAAGAAAAGGTGAAGAGAAAATGACATTTGCCAGTAAGAAAGAGGCTGACGCGCACGACAAACTGCTCGACATGGCAGACGCGTTCACCGACTGGCTGCTGCAAAGCGGACTGCAGATGGACGAAACGCAGGCTGAAGATCTGGGGCTGTATCTCGCCGAGCAGAAAGAGGCCGTGCAGCATATTCTGCGTACCAGCAAACTGCCCGATCTCAACGCTGTAACCGACAAAACAGAATCTGATGAGGCTGGCAGTAAAAAAATCCGAGCCGTGAAAGCTGCCTGACAGGGACATTTACGGTGGAAAAACAGTCGAGGTACTGCAATACGTCTTACACCAGGGCGCCGGTGGCGCCTTTCACCCCCTCACTGCTACGTCGTGGCCCGGGCGATTAATTTTCTCTCCTTTCACAGCACCTCAACCACTTCAAATTCTTCTGCAATCAACTCCATATCTTCAGAAAAATGACCTTCTCGGGTGAAAAATCGCTGATGCTCTTTCTTCCAGTATTCAAGGCTTAAATCGCCTTCACCTTCTTTACGGGCAAACGCCTCGGTCACATCACAAAAAAGCACCAGTCGCATTGAAACCAGCCGGGTTACACAGACCGGAACATTCTGGCCATCAAGAATAATGTTATAGCTCCCGATCCGCGGGGCAGACTCCTCCTGCTGATAAGAGGCAAAAGATCCGCAGGAAGCGGTTTTGATCCCTTTTTTAATCAGGTCTGCAAGCTCGCTGGCCAGTTCCGGGCTGTCGCCCATTTGCCAGGCACCGGCGCCTGGGTACTTCACTTTTAATTTCTCAACCACAAACATGACAAGCCCTTTTTATATGCAGGTCTGATGAATAATGATTACGATATAATAAAAACGTCTTTATTTCAGACTGTATAGAGCATCTTCATACGTAAGGCGACAAATATGAAATCCAGGAGTGCGTTAGTTTTAGACGAGCTCAGATCCAAATTACGTCCTGCATCGGTGGCACAAGTGGGCGGTTTTCGTCCCCCGGCAGACCCCCTTACATCCTGGTTTTCAAACGGTGTCGCTCTTCCCGGTGAAGGATTACCACTCTGGAAGGGGCAGCCGATGTTTCCGCTTCTTCAGATTCGTATAGATGAGCTTCCCGTTATCCCTGAGCAACTGAAGGACGTGGCACTCCTGGTGCTCTTTCACAATATTGAAAGCCATCCATTTGATAAACCTCATGGTGAAGGTTGGCTCATACGAGAATATGCCACCCTTGAAGGGCTTGAGTTATTGCCTGCGACAGACACGCCTTATCGCGCATTTCCGGTTCGATGGATAGGCGTTAATGATGATGCGCCGGGATGGGAAGATGCCTGGGATATTATCGACCTTTCTGACGTAAACGATGATCAGGAGGCAAGTGACCGCTTCCATGATGATTTTAAACGCTACAGGGGAACCAAGGTCGGAGGATACCCGATGGAGATACAACATGGCGTGGGGATAGAAGACTTTGTCTTTCAGGTGGGATCAGAGGAAAAGGTCAACTGGATGTGGGCGGATAATGGTATCGGCTATTTTCACAAATCACCGGAGGGACTCTGGACGTTTTCGTGTCAGTTTTACTGAGCATACGTCATCACAATGCTATGAATGACCCATGCCCGGCCATTTCTGCGACTCAATCTCTCGACTTATCCGCCTCAACATTTACGCTGATGTTCAGCCTCTTAGCTTCCATAATCAGCATCTTTTGGGCTAGCGCCATATCGCCACCGTGCACTTTATCTATCAGATGTTGTATAAGCGACATCATAAGGAAATGCTTATTAGCGGGATAAAAATCTGTCATGTCGATGCCGTTATCCTTCAACTGATGGTGTGCCGTAGATTCTGTATCTTCAATGATTTGAGCAATTTTCTCATTCATTACGTTGATTTGCGCAAAAACAACACGGTTTATCATTTCAATTTGTTCAGGTGTGAAATTCTTTTCCATCCTAATCCCTCATCAACGTATCGAATTCAGACAATTTACGATGCTGAATGATAATACTGAACAGCCAGACGATTAAACAGGTGCTTATTTTCCTCAACTATATTTCTCACACACAGCCAACCCTCACCATCCACGCCAGTACCCGCAGCGTGTTACACTTCCTCACTTTCATCATCTACACGACAGGGAAGCGATGATAAATAAAATTCTGGTCAGTGCGTGCCTGATGGGGTTCAGAGTGCGTTACAACGGCAGCGAAAAAGCGAAGGCGATGGCGCAACTCTCCCGCTGGCAAGCGGAGCAGCGGTTAGTGATCCACTGCCCTGAACTGGCTGCCGGGTTGCCGGTGCCCCGACCACCAGCAGAGATTTTGTCGGCCGACGGTCGGGATGTCATGCGCGGGCAGGCCAGAATCATTGAGAATACGGGCCAGGATGTCACCGAGCACTATCAGCTTGCCGCCTGGCTGGCGCTACGTACCGCACAGGAGCATGGTTGTCGCGCGGCGCTGCTCACGGATGGCAGCCCAACCTGCGGGAGCCAGCATATCTACGATGGTTCTTTTACCGGCGTGCGCAACACGGGGATGGGTGTCGCGGCAGCATTACTCGCTGAACATGGGCTCGCGGTATTCTCAGAAACGCAGCTTCCGGCGCTGATACGCTGGATAGAAGAAAGTGAAAGGGTCAATTAACCGACCCGATCGTCATTTAACGTAAGCCCGGTGTATTACGGGTTTAACCGCCGCCTTGTTAAGGGAAACGATGTCCTTACCACCACTCTATGCCCTGCGCGCCTTTGAAGTCGCTGCGCGAGTAAACTCCTTCAGTAAAGCCGCTGAAGTGCTCAATATTACGCCGGGCGCGGTCAGCAGACATGTCCGCACCCTGGAAATGTGGTTCGACTGTGAGCTGTTCAAACGGCAGGGGCCGAGAGTGGAAATCAGTGAGGCGGGGCGTGTTCTGGCCGGGCAGCTTCACGAAGGGTTCAGGAGTATCGAGTGGGCCTGTCGGGCTTTCAGAAGTGAAAACCACCTGTTGCGGCTGAAGGCACCGAGTACGCTCACCATGAGATGGTTGCTTAACGTCCTGCGATCGTTTCGTGAACATCATGAAAAACCCAACGTTGAAATAGCCAGCGTCTGGATGGACATCGATACCGTTGATTTCACGCGAGAGCCCTATGATTGCGCGATCCTGCTGGGCAACGGCCATTTTGGCGAGTCAACGGAGAGCCGATTGCTTTTCAGTGAATGGCTTATTCCGGTCTGTACCCCCGCTTTACTGGAATCTGCCCGAGAGCAACTTTCGCAGTGCGATCTGATCCATCCTTCCCCGGACAGACGCGACTGGCGGCGGTGGCTGAGAAGGACGGGGTTATTCCCCGGGCTTGATATGAGTCGCGGAGCGGTTTTCGACACCCTTGAACAGGGGAGTAGTGCCGCCATGAACGGCCATGGCGTCGCGATTGCCGACCTGCTGCTTTCGCTTGACGCGCTGAATAGCGGACTGCTTGCGCTGCCTTTCAAAGAAGCCATCGCCACCGGAGACGGTTATTACATTGTCTGGCCGAAAAATTCACTCAGGAAAAAGAGTATTGAATGTCTGCTGGACTGGCTTGACCTGCATGCACCGGTCATTCCTTCTCTTGATATCATCTGTCTGGAATACGACGAGCATCGGCTGTAGTTATCAAAAGCAGGATATGCCGCGGGCGTATCCTGCTCTATAGACTTCAGGCGTAAGGAATATTTGCCATTTTTTTATACCTTTCCGGCAATGCACCGTTCAGGTTGAGAAGTTTATCGAGAATAGCGATCGCAGGCGCATTGTTTGCGCGCTCTGAATCTACTATCGCTGCACGCAATATAGTGGCAGCCGACGTGACGTTCTGAAAGTATGCCTCGGACTCGGGCGTTTGTAATTCACCTGAAAGGGCGTAACGCACCAGCGGCCATCCTGAAAAATCCAGTACGGGAAGGGGCTCACCTTCTTTTGGCAGATTAGCGGCGAGCAACGCCTCAGCTTGCATGGGGTCGTTGTGAGCGGCACACAGAATGTGAAGGCGATGCACAAAGGCCGCAAGGGCGACATCGTTCTCTTTTTCTGCTGACAGCGATTCCAGCAGTGCCGATAAATTGGCGCCGGATGAATATTCATCTAGTGAGACCAGCTTCATTAAATGAAATATAACGTCAAGCGTCATGTTTGCTCCCTGAACATTTATCAATTTTGAAGGATGATATTTCAGGGACGTCGCGTTTGAAAAACGACAAATAGTCAGAATCAATGTGAGTTTAACTCAACATCACAAAAAGGCCCCGTCAGGGGCCCGATCTTGATTAACCACAACGGGATCAGAAGCGGTATTGCAGACCCGCGGTAATGGTATAGTTGCGGTTTGAAATACCGGCAGCATCTCCGCCAATAGAGCCCGATTCGCCAGTATTGGTATCAATAATCTGCGTACCGCCTTTACCTTCTTCGTAACTGCTATAGGTAAATTCTGCGAACACTTTGGCGTTCGGCGTGACGTAATAACCTGCGTCAACCGACGCACCGTAATAGCGGGAATCAGAGGTCTTCTCACGGAAGGTCAGATCGCGCATATAGTGCTCGTCGTTGTCATGCGCGCGTACCCAGTCACTGAATTTAAACAGGGCATTGAATTCAAAATCATTGAAACGGTACTGACCCGCCAGACCAATATACGGCATGGAGAAGCGCTGGCTATAGCCAATACCGCGTTCACCTGCCGGGAAGTTGCCCGTATTGGTGCCGTTATCATAATTATAAGAGCCACCGGTCGCCGTCCAGCTGAAGCGCGTTTCCTGATAACCTGCGGTTACGCCAGCTTTATAGTTATCGCCCTGGAAGATCCAGCCTTTAACGTTGAGATCGTATTCATTGGCGTAATTGACGTTGGTCGCAGGATGGGATGAATGGTCTGTCCAGGAGGATTGTTTTGCATTCATCCAGTCGTAGTCATCCATATGACCCGAGCCTGATGCCAGAGACGTCCAGCCGCGGGCGTTCAGTGTCAAAAATGAATAAGCATCCCAGGAAATATCGCCTTTCAGAATGGCGACATTTTTGATTTTCCAGTCGAGCTGGCTGATTTTTCTTCCTGTGACTTCGTCGTACACCATTTCATGGGATTTTCCGCTCAGCATCCCGGCAGAGGCTGAAACCGATAAACTTTCCGGTGAAAAATCCGGTATGGCTTGTGCGGATCCTGCATATACTGCCCCTGAAAACGCGGCCATCATCATTCCGGCAATAATGTTTTTTGTCATTTTAATTTCCCTAAATCAAATTTAATCAATGCCTTGCAGACAAATCTTAAAAGTCATACAAATAAGAATCAACTGCCAGTTTTGGTATTTTTTTATTATTTGACCCAGGGAGCGATATTTAACTTTGGGCCGCCTCAGTGAGGCGGCGAAAGGTGGGATGAATAAACATTGAGTCGGTGCAAAATAGCTGTCGGTAATTAAAAATGCACTCCCGGATGTAATAAACTTAACGCATTCTCCCCGTTAATTTGAAACGCTACTCGCAGGACGGATCCTGAACCAGATCGCATACATCGCCGGCAGGAAGACCAGGGTGATGATCGTTCCGCCCAGCGTCCCGCCAATCAGCGTATAGGCCAGCGTCCCCCAGAATACGGAATGTGTCAGCGGTATGAATGCCAGCACGGCGGCCAGGGCTGTCAGTAACACCGGCCGTGCCCGCTGGACGGTTGCTTCGACCACCGCATCGAACGGGGCGAGACCTTCCTTCTGGTTATGCGTAATCTGCCCGATAAGAATCAACGTATTTCGCATAAGAATGCCCGAAAGCGCAATCAAGCCGACAAGTGCATTGATCCCAAAAGGTTGATTGAACAGCAGCAGCGTGGGAACCACGCCGACAAGGCCCAGCGGGGCAGTCAGAAAGACCATCACCATCGCCGAGAGAGATCGCACCTGCACAATGATGATCAGTAACGTCAGGGCTATCATTATCGGGAACAACGGCACCATGGCCTGTGTGGCTTTACCTGATTCCTCAATTGAGCCTGCCATCTCAATGCGGTATCCGGGCGGGAGCGTATCAATAATCGGTTTTAGCTGTTTCATGATCGCCACCGACACATCCGGTGGCTGAAGATTGTCGGCGATATCTCCGCGCACGGTAATGGTGGGCGTGCGGTCGCGACGACGCAGGAGCGGATCTTCCATTTTGACCTCAATCTGACCGATTTGCGACAGCGGCACCCGCTGTCCCGCACTGCCAACCAGGGTAAACCCGTCGATCTTCGCCGGATCAAGACGAATATCGCCCGCAGCGCGTCCAGTAACCTGTACAGCGCGAATATCTTCACGCACGGCAGTAATTGGTACACCCGATAACAGGAACTGGAGCTGCTGAGCCACGCTATTTGAGGTCAAGCCGGTAGCCTGCAGACGGTTCTGATCGAGGGTGAAATGGAGTGTGGGCACCCGTGAACCCCAGTCGGTGTTGACGGTTCTCATCATCGGGCTGGCCTGCAGAACGCCTTTAACCTTATCGGCGATGTCGCGAAGCGTATCGACATCGGGCCCCATCACACGCCAGGCAACCGGGAAGGGGGAGTAGGGGCCAAACACCAGTTGTGTGACACGCACGCGCGCTTCCGGCGCAAGCCCACCGGCGACCGCTTCCCGGAGCCGGAACTTGAGCGCCTCGCGTGACGTCTGGCTGTCCGTCATCACCACGATTTTCGCAAAAGAGGGATCGGGTAATTCAGGTGCCATGGCCAGGTAAAAACGTGGTGAACCCTGCCCGACGTAGGCGGTCACGATGCTGGCTTCCGGCTGCTGTTTTAACCACGCTTCGATTTTCGCCGTTGCGGCGCTGGTCTGCTCAATTGAGGTGCCATAAGGCATCTGCACTTCCACCAGCACTTCAGGGCGGTCGGACGTTGGGAAAAACTGTTTTTTTACCAGTCCCATACCCACTACGGCCAGGGTAAAAATGAAGACCACGGAACCGGCCACGATCCACTTTCTGGCAATCACCCGGGCCAGCAGCTGGCGAAAGCGGTTATAGCGCGGGGTGTTATAGATGGCGGCATGGCCCCCTTCGACTTTGGCGATATCTGGCAGGATCTTAACGCCAAGATAGGGCGTGAACACCACCGCAACCAGCCAGGAGGCAATCAGGGCGATACCGACAATCCAGAACATATTGCTGGTGTATTCCCCGGCGGTCGACTGGGCGAACCCGTTTGGCATAAAGCCAATCGCCGTCACGAGGGTACCGGCCAGCATGGGGGCGGCGGTATGGCTCCAGGCGTAAGCGGAGGCTTTGATTCGGTCGTAGCCTTCCTCCATTTTCACCACCATCATCTCAATGGCGATAATGGCATCATCAACCAGTAAACCCAGAGCAAGGATCAGCGAGCCCAGCGTTACGCGGTCAAAGTTTATCCCCGCCGCCTCCATCACCACGAAGACGACTGCCAGCGTCAGGGGAACCGCCGCCGCGACGACCACGCCCACGCGCCAGCCCATGCTGACAAAGCACACCACCATCACCACAAGCAGGGCGACGAAGAATTTGATCATAAATTCATCCACCGACGAGCGGATATTCACGGACTGATCGGTGACTTTGGTCAGGGTCATTCCCAGCGGCAGGTTCTCGTTGATCTTAGCCGTTTCGGCATCCAGCGCTTTCCCCAGCGCCAGACCGTTCCAGCCCTCCCGCATCACAATACCTAACAGCAGCGCCGGTTCACGCTGGTTACGGATCAGCAGCGTGGGAGGATCTTCATAACCGCGTTCAACCGTTGCCACATCAGACAGCCTGAGCGTTTTACCCTGAGCGACCAGCGGCGTATCGCGGATCTTCTGCAACGTATCAAAAGCACCATCAAGGCGAATAAAGATCTGTGCACCCTGTGTTTCTATGGAGCCTGCTGGCGTGAGAACGTTCTGACTGTTCAGCGCGTTGAAAATATCCTGCGGCGCCAGCCCCATCGTTGCCAGACGGTCATGAGAGAGGGCGATATAAATCCGCTCGGCCTGTTCGCCGATGATGTTCACTTTTTTGACGCCAGGCACGTGCAGGAGCTGCTGGCGCAGGCTTTCAGCATCACGCACCAGCAGACGCTGCGGTTCACCCTTTGCCTTCAACGCAAAGAGGGCAAAGGTGACATCCGCAAACTCGTCATTGATCATCGGGCCCATCACACCTGCCGGGAGATTTTTGCTCTCATCGCCAAGCTTTTTGCGCGCCTGATAGAACTCTTCCTGCACCTCGGAGGGGGGCGTCATGTCCTGTAAGGAGAGGGTGATAAACGCCATGCCCGGGCGGGTATAGGTTTCGGTGCGGTCATACCACCTGAGTTCCTGCAGCCGTTTTTCCAGCGGTTCAGCAACCTGATCCTGCATTTCCTGCGCGGTTGCGCCGGGCCAGACGGTAATCACCGTCATTTGCTTTACCGTGAAGGGCGGATCTTCAGCCCGTCCCAGTCCAAAGAAGGCGTAAATACCGGCAAGCGTCACCAGAATAATCAGAAACAGCGTGATTGCACGCTCGCGCACGGCAAGCGCTGAGAGGTTGAAGCGTCCGTCGCTCATGGCTGACTCCCCGCCTGAGCCGTACCGCGTTGTTCAGCCAGACGGACAGCTTCACCGTCATGCAGAAGATGGGCGCCCAACGCCACAATTTTCTCGCCCGGCTTGACGCCGCCCGTCACCTGCGCGGCATCGTCGCTCACGCTCAGCACGTTGACGGGCTGCCACATCACTTTTGCGGGCTGCGCGGAGATCCGCCACACGCCGGGCCCTTTGCCTGCATCGTACAGAGACGCCAGCGGAATCTGCATTACCTGACGTTCAGCATTTTGTTCGATATACAGGGTGACGGTCGCACCCAGCGGCGCGTTAGCCAGCGAGCCTTCCAGCACATAGCGTGCTTCATAAGTGCGGGTGATGGTATCGGCTGCATCAGAGAGCAGGCGCAGTGTCGCGGTAACAGGCTGTGCCTCGCTGCCATAACGCGTTGCCAGCGCTTCACTACCGACGGCAGGGCGCAATGTCTCTGGCAACTGAACGAGCGCCTCGCGTTGCCCTGAGCGGGCCAGTCTGATCACCGCCTGACCCGCACTGACCACCTGCCCGGGTTCAGCAAGCGTCTCCATGACCACGCCGTCGGAATCGGCCAGCAGCACGGCATAGCCGGTCGCATTTTGCGCGACGGTGGCCTGAGCGCGTGCGGCACTGAGTTCAGCTCTGGCGGCATCCGCCGCGGCTTTTATCTGGTCATACTCCGAGGCAGAGACAGCACCTGTTGCCACCAGGCCGCGATAGCGCGCCTCATCACTGGTGGCTTTTCTCGCCCTGGCCTGGGCGGCATCCACCGCCTGCTGCTGTGCTTGTGCCTGTAACTTCAGGTCAACCGGATCCAGACGCATTAACGGCTGGCCCTGCTTAACGGTCTGTCCCGTATCAACAAGGCGTTCAAGGATTTTGCCCTGAACCCGGAAACCGAGATCGCTTTGCGTTCTGGCAACGACCACACCCGTAAACGCGCGGGACGCATCGTTCGCCGGTTCAACGGAGGCGGATCTGACAAGCGGTGGCTGGGTGCGCGGATCGTCGGTGGCGGGGTTATCACCGCATGCCACCAGGGCGAAAGGGAGGAGACAAACGGCAAAACGGGCGGAATGAAGCCTGAGCATGGGGAAACCTTAATGTATCAAAGGACGGTTTCCGCATTCTCAGACTAGTGACCAATAAAGTCAATGGTCACTGTTCAGGGGGCCAGGCTTCGTAAAATCAGGGAAGGGAGGAGGAGTGCTGCGGTCGGGGCGGTTTCGAGGTTATATTGCAACTGCACGGGGTTGATGAAAGGGCACATCACCATGTATATGGCGTAGGTCACCTCATCCAGGGGCGTTTTTCTTTCGAACTCCCCGCTTTGTCGGCCTTCAACAATGATGCTCTCAATCAGCTTCATCAGGCTCTCGGTATACCGCTCGGTAGACGGCCACTTATCCCGCGCGGCAACGGCGGCGATATCATAAAGTTTACGATCGTGGAAAAAGAGTTCGCTGCCAGCCTCGGTTAACGCCCGGAAAAGGCGGCGCATTTTTTCACTGGCCGACGGCGCGTCGGCGATGGCTGTTTCCACTGCCGTCATGATCAGCGCCAGGCGGTTAGCGCAGATAACCTCGCCAATTGCCTGTTTGGAATCGAAAAATTTATAGATATAGGCTTTTGAAAAACCGATGGATTTAGCCAGTTCTGCCACGGTGGTTTTTTCATAGCCATAATGGCCGAAGTGCTCAAAAGCCGCTTCGACGATTTGCTCGCGGACAGAGTGGTCAAGGGGACCACGCGTGGATGGAGTGTTCATATTTTTCGTCATTATTTCAGCTTAGCGCGACGGGCATCAGTTGACAACGAGTGACCATCATGTGATTTGGTCACTCTTTTAATCATGTATTTTCAGTGCTGTGAGCCAGAGTGTATCACTCTTTGCCCGGAGTTATTGCACAAGCCCGGAGAGATGAAAAATCCTATAACCCCAGATCGCTCAGGGACGGGTGATCGTCCGGGCGTCTGCCCAGCGGCCAGTGAAACAACCGTTCAGATTCCTTGATGGGCATATCGTTGATACAGGCAAAACGCCGCTTCATGAGGCCGTCCGGCTCGAACTCCCAGTTTTCATTGCCGTAAGAGCGGAACCAGTTGCCTGAATCATCATGCCATTCATAGGCATAGCGCACGGCGATGCGGTTGTCGGTAAATGCCCAAAGCTCTTTTATCAGGCGATAATCCAGCTCTTTCTTCCATTTCCGCTCAAGGAACGCCTGCGCCTCCGCGCGGTTCGTGGCGAACTCCGCACGGTTACGCCACTGCGTGTCCAGCGAATAGGCCAGTGCGATTTTTGCCGGGTCGCGGCTGTTCCAGCCATCTTCTGCCAGCCTGACTTTTTCAATGGCGCTTTCACGGGTAAACGGCGGTAAAGGGGGGCGTGTGTTCATCTCGGCTACCTCGGGTTGATAGTATGTAGACAGGTCTGTCTACTTGCGTTAATCTATGCCTGTAAATACCGTCTGTCAACACACTGTTTGAGGCCAGATAAGCGTGAATACTCTCACTACGAATAACGATCAAAAAGTCAGCGTCAGAGATAAAATATTACTCACCGCGCACGAACTCTTTTATTCCACCGGGTTCAGAGCAACGGGCGTTGATACGCTTATCAAACAGGCGAAAGTGACTAAAGTAACGTTTTATCGCCATTTCCCGAGTAAGAGTTTGCTTATTCTTGCCTATCTGCAATATCGGCACGAGCTGTGGATTACCTGGTTTGAAACCACGCTTCGACACTATCTCGAAGAGGGGCGGGCTGCATCGGATGCATTAGCTGCAACGCTTAACGGGTGGTTTATTTCCCCGTTGTTTCATGGCTGTGCGTTTATTAATGCCAGCGCAGAAGCAAAATCAGAAGACAATGAAAGTGAAATAAAAGCCATTTGCCGCAACCATAAATCTGAAACCCGGGAAAAAATTGCCTCCCTCACCGGTATTGCCGATGAGGCTATTAACACGCAGATTTTAATGCTGATAGACGGTGCCATCATACATGCGCAAATGGGTATGGATACCAAAGAGGTGGTCAGCCAGTTGCGAAGGGGACTTGAAGCGCTGATACCGCGCTAATTACGGCTTTGCGTGCGCAGCCAAACCTCGGGAATGGCTGCGCCGTACGATTCAGATCTTAGTGAGGCTTTGCAGGAAATCGTCCACCTGCTGAGGAGTGGCTGAATCGGCCTGATAGAGGATATCGAGCGTCACGTTTTTAAGGCCACAGAAGCCAAACACCCCTTCAACAATCTGGGTCTGAATAGCTCCGGAATAACCGTGCTTATCGAACCCGGCCAGATCGCTGCCCGCCGTTGCGACCAGGCGCACGGGCACATCACGTAAATTACCCACGATGCGACCATCTTCAGCCACTTTATAGGCCCAGTTCACGGTCAGCACCCGATCAAACCAGCCTTTCAGAAGGGCGGGAACGGACCACCAGTAAATCGGGAAGACAAATACCAGCATATCCGCGCGCTCGACACGCTGCTGCTCGCGCAGCACCTCGTCCGGCAGCGCACTGACATCGCCGTGGTAGAGGTCAAGGTCGGGTCGAATCATGGTCGGGGAAAAACCTTCGGCATGCAGATCGGCTATTTCAACCTGCGTACCCTGTTCCTGTAACTTCCCGGCAATTCGCTGCGCGAGGGATTGGGATAACGAATTTTCGACCGGGTGAGCCGTCACGATCAGGGCAGTATTGATGACGTTTGATGCAGACATAGAGACCTCAACAGGGTGAGTGAAGATGCCTCTATGTTACTATTGGTAACTTAACTGTCAATCTGGCAGGGCACTCATTTTGTGCTTTCCAGATAGGTATTGAGGACGCCGGTCATCGCACCGCTGAGCATCTCTTCGGCAACGTTACGCGCGAGGATCCCATTTCCGGCAGCCGTACTGAGCGCATCCGCGGCCCCAATAATGGCCGTCAGGGCCGCTTCACCTGTTACCCCTTGCAGCACAATAAAAGGGGAAAGCGCCATCCGCAGGCAGTCTGCGCAGTCGGCCACGCAGGCCTCGCGGAAAATCTGCAGCGCCCGCGAGCCGGACAGAGCCGCCGCTATGGGGCCCGTTTCGGGGCCCGCAGAAATCGCGCAGTCGATATACGCGGCGCTGAAAAAACGGATCGTCTGTGCCAGCGTTTTATTGTCTCTGTTCAACGTCTCGCGAAATTTCTTGAGCTGCCTGTCGCTGAAGTCCTGGTAGAGTGCCATCAGCAGCCCTTCACGATCGCCAAAATGATCGTAAGGAATGGGTTTGGTGACGTTGGCGCGCTCGGCCAGGAAACCCAGCGTAAGGGCCTCAGTGCCTTGCTGGCGCACAATTCCGCGCGCGACTTCCAGCAGCTGTGCGCGGCGTTCTTCTTTTCTTAAGCGCTTAACAACCATCTTTTCCTCAAATCAGTTAACTACTAAAGGTAGTTTACAAGCCTTACTGAACGGATGAGAAGCTCATTGTGCGGCTTTTTCCCGCTGAGCCATGTCGAGCACGCTGGCGCTTGCCGGGTCGAACAGCGCAAGGCTCTCAATCTGGTTGAGCATAATCACCTTTCTGAAATCCATCGCACTTCTGGGCTCAGAGTCGAGGGTGATGTCATGCCCGTCATACCATTTGCTGTAGTTATTTTCGATGCGAAAATTCATCGTCTGGCGATCGCGATAGCCACTCAGCATGGGAATAAGCACGATATTGGCCGTTTTCTCATATTCCAGCGTCGCCGTATGGATCATGCCGACATAGATACGCCCCGACCGTAGCGTCACCTGCGCCAGCTCGCCTTGCTCCATGCACTGATAAAGCAGTTGTTCAATCCCGCTCGCCTGCGCCAGGCGCTTATAGAGCTTTTTCCTGCCTTCACCGTCCAGTCGGGCGCTGCCCGCCCAGTTTGAGCGGTAAAGACAAAACAGGATGGCGAAGGCCAGCATCACCACTACGGGCGCCTGGATGCCCAGGAAACTCCAGTTCATAAAGTCCATCTGCCAGTCGGCATAACGCTCTGACGTAAAGTGGAAGGTGTTGTCAGCCGCGGAGAGGGCGAGCAGCAGCAGCCAGAGCAGCCCGGTGGCGATCACGCCTTGCAGAACGAAGATCGAGCCGTAAAGGGCAACCAGAAAATAGACATCCCAGCCGAAGGAGCGCTTGATTTTGAAGCGGGTAGAGAGGTCGCGGCTGGTGTACCAGTACCCGCAGACCATCAGCACCATAAATATCGCCGTTCCCATATTACGCCCTCTTTAACGCATTGACGTGGCGCAGAAAATCCTGGCGTACCTCGTTGCTTTTATAGTTCACCGAGGCATTACCATCCTGGTCGATGATAATCCGGTCGCCATCCTCAACGGCTTCAATGATTTCCTGCTGACTCATCACCTGAAGTAACGATTCCGGGCTGGAGAAAAGGGAGAGAAAGAAACGTCTCATGGCATGTCATCCTTATGAATAAAAAGAATAAGCCTGGAAGAGAACGGGGGAATTTACCTTAGGGTTAACCTGAAAAAGTAGCCCGATGACGGTCAGACCTTATTGCGCCTCAACTACTGGCACGAAAGTAACTTACCCAACCAACTGATAATTAAAATAATAAAAATATATTTCTGCACAAACTTGGACAAATAACTCGAATTGTGTAAGTTTTAATTATGCGCTTACGCTACGTTGTTTACCGCCAGGATGTGACCCATGAACCTTTTGCCTGAAGTCATCAGTCGGTTTGTTGATTACTACACCGCGCTGGATTCCCAGCCGCCCTCGGCGCTGGCGGGGCTTTACCATCCCGATGCCACGCTTACCGATCCGTTTGGTGAACATAACGGCCTGTTCGCCCTGCAGCGCTATTTCACCCATCTGCTGGCGAATGTCGAACACTGTCGTTTCACGCTTGATTCCCCTTTGATCGGCGAGCATCGCTTTGTTGTCACCTGGGTCATGCACTGGTCGCACCCGCGCATTGCCGGTGGCGAGCCTCTGGAACTGCCTGGCTGCTCCGTGGTGGACGTGGAAAAGGATCGGATTATTCGCCAGCGGGACTACTACGATGCCGGAGAGATGATCTACGAACATCTGCCTTTGCTTGGCTGGGCGGTTCGCGGCGTGAAGCGGAGGGTAAAATCATGATGACGGTCCTGATCACCGGCGCCAGTTCAGGCATTGGGGCGGGGCTGGCGCAATCTTTTGCCCGTGACGGTCACCATGTCATCGCCTGCGGGCGGGATCCGGCGCGTCTGGAAGCCCTGCATCAGCACAGTTCAAACATTACGGTACGCCTGTTCGATATGACAGACAGGGACGCCTGTCGCCAGGCGCTGACGGGCTGCGCGGCCGACCTGACGATCCTCTGTGCCGGAACCTGCGAATATCTGGAACATGGCGTGGTGGACGCCGCGCTGGTAGAGCGGGTGATGACCACTAACTTTCAGGGGCCTGTCAATTGCCTCGCCGCGCTGCAGCCGCAGCTTGTGGCCGGTAACCGTGTGGTGCTGGTGAGCTCTATGGCTCACTGGCTGACGTTTCCACGCGCTGAAGCGTACGGCGCATCCAAAGCCGCGCTCACCTGGTTTGCGCAGAGCCTGCGTCTCGACTGGGAGCCAAAAGGGATTGCAGTCACCGTGGTATCGCCCGGTTTTGTCGACACCCCGCTGACCCGCAAAAATGATTTCGCCATGCCGGGCAGGGTGAGCGTTGAAGAGGCGGTAAAAGCCATTCGCCGTGGCCTGGAAAAAGGGAAAAACCACATCGCGTTTCCAGCGGGATTTGGTCTGACGCTGCGGCTGCTTTCCGGGCTGCCAGCGTTCTTACAGCGTGCACTGCTGCGCAGGATGGTGCGCTCATGAAGATCGCCATTATCGGCAGCGGCATCGCCGGGCTGACCTGCGCCTGGCGCCTTGCCGGCCATCATGAGGTCACCCTGTTTGAAGCCGGTGCCACCCCCGGCGGCCATACCGCCACGGTTGACGTGCCGACGCCACAGGGTACCTACGCCATCGACACCGGTTTTATCGTCTACAACGACCGCACCTATCCGCGCTTTATGGGGCTGCTTAGCGAGCTGGGCATCAGCGGGCAAAAAACGCAGATGAGCTTCTCGGTACACAATCCGCAAAGTGGGCTGGAGTACAACGGCCACACCCTGACGACGCTCTTTGCACAACGTCGTAACCTGGTGAACCCGGCGTTCTGGCGTTTGCTTGGGGAGATTGTCCGTTTTAATCGCCTGGCGAAACAGGCTCTGAAAGAGGACGTGGAGCCCGGCGCGACGCTGCAAACGTTCCTGGAACAGCATCGCTTTACGCCGTTCTTTGCGCGTCATTATATTCTCCCGATGGGGGCGGCCATCTGGTCGTCGTCGCTACAGGAGATGAAACGTTTTCCGCTGCCGCTCTTTTTACGCTTCTTTGAGAATCATGGTCTGCTGGATATCACTCAGCGCCCGCAATGGTACGTGGTGCCCGGCGGCTCGCGGGAGTATATCCGCGCTATTCTGGCACAGCTGGGTGACCGGCTCACGCTGCACCTCAACGCGCCGGTGCAGCGGGTAAGCCGTGATGCACAGGGGGTCACCCTCCATCTTGAAGAATCGAGCCACCGTTTTGATCAGGTGATTTTTGCCTGTCACTCCGCCCAGGCGCTGACCATCCTCGACGCACCTTCCGCCGCTGAGCAGGAGGTGCTGGGCGATATTGGCTGGCAACGTAACGAGGTGGTGCTGCACAGCGATCCGCGCTGGCTGCCGGTGCGTCAGCGCGCCTGGGCCAGCTGGAACTACCGCCTGAGCGAACAGGATCAGGCCAGCGCCTGCGTAACGTACAACATGAATATCTTGCAGGGGCTGCCCGCCGGTAGCCCGCTGTTCTGCGTCACCTTAAACCCGGAAACGCCAGTGGACGAACGCTTCGTGCTGCGGCGCTTCGTGTATGAACATCCACTGTTTAACCCGCAAAGCTGGCGGGCACAGGCGCGCCGCAGCGAAATCAACGGTCACCAGCGGAGCTGGTTCTGCGGCGCGTACTGGTACAACGGCTTTCATGAAGATGGCGTGCGCAGCGCGCTGGACATCGTTAATGCGATAACAGCCGGGGAGGGAAACCGATGAACAGTTGCCTCTATCACGGCGTATTACGCCACCGCCGTCTCCAGCCGAAAACGCATGAGTTCAGCTACGGCGTCTTTATGGCCTGGCTCGATCTCGACGAGCTGGATAAGTTGCCCACCGTTGGCGTGCGGCGCAACCGGTTTGCCGCCGCATCGTTCCATGATGCGGATTATCCGCTGGGTTCGCCGCTTAAAGAGAACGTGCTGAATCGGCTGGAAAGCCTGACCGGCGAACGTCCTGAGGGGCGGGTGATGCTCCTGACGCAGCTGCGCTACTTCGGCTTTCATTTTAATCCCGTCAATTTTTACTACTGCTATGACCCGGCAGAGACGCTGCGCTGGGTGCTGGCCGAAGTGCGCAATACGCCCTGGAACGAACGACATTATTACGCCGTCAATGGTCAGCACGCCCAGCCCACGGAGAAAGCCTTTCACGTTTCTCCGTTTAACCCCATGGACATGATTTACCACTGGCGCTTCAACAACCCGGATAACACGCTGCATATGCACATTGAAAATCATCAGGCGTCAAAGGTATTTGATGCCACGCTGGCGCTTCGCCGCGCGCCGCTGACCCGCCCGGCACTGCGTGGACTGCTGCTGCGTATTCCGCTGATGACGCTCAAAACCGTTTTCGCGATTTACTGGCAGGCGCTGCGGCTGTGGCTTAAGCGCGTGCCTCTGTATAACCATCCTGTCAGCAGGAGTGAACGCTCATGACCGATCCTGTCTTTGCGCTTGAACCCGATATCCCGCGCAACGTTCGCGTCGCGCGCTGGCTGCTCTTTCGCGTGCTGAGCGGCCTTCGTGGCGGCTCGCTCACGCTGCGTGAAGGGGCGCAGACCTTTCATTTCGGTGAGCTGTCTGCCGCGCTGCATGCCGACGTTGAGATCCTCAGCCCGGGCGTCTACTGGCGCGTCCTGACCGGGGGCAGTCTGGCCGCGGCGGAAGCCTGGATGGACGGCGAATGGGAAACCACGCAGCTCACGCCGCTTCTGCAACTGCTTGCGCTAAACAGCCAGGTACTGGGGCGGCTCGAAAACGGGTTCCGCCTGCTTGGCAGACCGCTGGAGCGGCTTCGCCACTGGACGCGGCGCAACTCCCGGGCGCAGGCGCGGGAAAACATTGCGGCGCATTACGATCTGGGTAACGCGTTTTATGCCCATTTTCTGGACAAGGAGTTGCTCTATTCCAGCGCGCTGTTTAGCGGGGAGGAGCAAGATCTTGGCGACGCGCAGCGGGCGAAAATGGCGCGTCTGTGCGAACAGCTGGCGCTGAACCCAAGCGATCATCTGCTGGAGATTGGCACCGGCTGGGGGGCGATGGCGGAATACGCGGCCCGTCACTACGGCTGCCGGGTGACCACCACCACGCTGTCGCAGGAGCAGTATCGCTGGGCGACAGAGCGGATCGCCCGGGCCGGTCTGCAGGACCGCGTTGAGGTGTTGCTCTGCGACTATCGCGATTTAACCGGCGAGTACGACAAGCTGGTGTCGATTGAGATGATTGAAGCTGTCGGGCAACGCTATCTGCCAACGTTCTTCCGCACATGTCAGGCGCGTCTGCGTCCGGGTGGGCGCATGGCGATCCAGGCCATCACCATTCAGGATCAGCGGTATCGCGACTACAGCAAAAGCGTGGATTTTATACAGCGGTATATCTTCCCCGGCGGCTTTTTGCCGAGCATAACGGCGATGAATGCGCTGATGACGCGCCATACCGATTTTGTGGTGCGCAACCTGTTTGATATGGGGCCGGACTACGCGCGCACGCTGGCGCACTGGCGTCAGCGCTTTCTCCATGCCTGGCAGGAGATTGAAAAACTGGGATTTGATGAGCGGTTTCGTCGGATGTGGCTCTATTACTTTGGCTACTGCGAAGCCGGGTTTAACGCCCGCACCATCAGCGTGGTGCAACTGACCGCCGAGCGCGTATGAAACGTTACGTGCAGGTTTTCGCCCTGGCTATCGCGTTCGATCTCTACTGGACGCTGGTGGTGCTGTTTCGCGAGCGTGGCCTGATTATCTGGTGCGTGCTGGCGATCTTCGCCTGCCTGATGTTGCCGCCTGCACACCGCGTTTATGCCATTCTGCTGGCACTCGCGGGCACTCTGCTGGATGCACTCTGGGCGCTGACGGGGCTGATCGCCTTCACCGGTGAATCGCTGATGCCCGTGTGGATGGTGGCGCTGTGGCTGATGTTTGCCACCGTCTGGACGCAGCTCACCCGCACCACAACGTTACCCGGCTGGATGCTGATGCTGCTGGCTTCCGTGGGCGGTCCGGTGGCGTATCTTATCGGTGAGCGGCTCGGTGCCATCGCCTTTCTGGAGCCAATCTTTATCGTCGTCAGCTGGATGGTGTCGGGCTGGCTGGTGCTGATGCTGTTTTACCACCTGCTGACAGGGAGGCAACAATGAGAGCCGCACTCCTGTTCCTCTGGCTCATCACCCTGACGCCTTTCGCCCAGGCCGCCGACTGGCTTGGCTGGCGTAAGGTGGGGGATGCCACGCTGACCTGGGGGCCTTTCACCGTTTATACCTCCCAGTTGCGCACCCCTGAAGGGCGCTACACCGGCAAGATGAAGGATCAGGCGCTCATTATCACCTACGCGCGTGACATCGACAGTGAAGACCTGGTCGAGGCAACCCGCGACCAGTGGCGAGCACAGGGGGTTTTGCAGCAGGAACCGCAGAGCGAAGCCTGGCTGCAAATGCTTGCCTCGCTGTGGCCGGATGTCGGGCCGGGGGCGCAGCTGGCGTTCGTGCTTAACGATAAGCAAGGACAGTTTTGGTACCGCGCGCCTGCCGCATCGGGCACTTTCAGACCCCTGGGGCCGCCTCAGTCGCAAGCGTTCAGCACCCGTTTTCTGGGGATCTGGCTTGATCCCCGCACGCAATACCCTGAGCTGCGTCAGCAGTTAATCGGAGGACAACAATGAAACGTTTTTTGATCATGGCGCTGGGTGCGACGATGTTGCTGGCAGGCTGCAGCACGGACGTGACGGAGTACCGCCAGCAGCAGCCGCGGCTTGATATATTCCACTATTTTCAGGGCAAAACGGAAGCGTGGGGGATGGTGCAGGATCGCAGCGGGAAGCAGCTCCGCCGCTTCCACGTGGAGATTGCCGGGGACGTGATTGGCGACACGCTGACGCTGAATGAACATTTTGTCTACGACGATGGTGAAAAACAGCAGCGGGTATGGCATATCCGCCGCGTGGCGACCGATCGTTATGAGGGCACGGCGGGCGATATTGACGGCGTGGCGACGGGGCAGGCGGCGGGCAATGCCTTCAACTGGCGGTACAGCATGAACGTGAAGGCCAACGGCAGCACCTGGCTGCTGCACTTCGACGACTGGATGTACCTGCAGGATGGTACACACCTGTTTAATAAAACCGAGATGAAGAAATTTGGCGTCACCGTCGCCACGGTGACGCTGTTCTTTACTCGCAAGGCGTAACGTTACTCGTGGGGAGGGGCGTTTTTACTGCCTGAGTAAATGAAAAACAGCGCAATACCCAGGCAGAGGACAGCGGCCAGTCGGCTCATCGAAAACGGAATGGCCGCATTGCCCAGCCAGCCAAAGTTATCAATCAGCATACTCATGGTGAGCTGACCAAAAATCACCGCGACCGTGGCGACGGCGGTGCCGATGCGCTGCACCGCCACGACCATGATCACAATGTACGGCACGCCAAACATCGCCCCGAGAAGCTGCCATTTCGGCACGTCCAGCAGGGTGACTGTCTGTTTTGGTTCAAAGAAAAAAATCAGCAAGGCGGTGACCAGCGCGCCAACGGAGAACGTCAGGAACGCGCTTTTGAATACGCCCACGCGGCTGCCGAATTGCCCGTTGATCGCCGCCTGAATGCTCAGCGTCGCGCCGCCGCACACGGCCAGAATAATCATCATCAGTGTCATCGTGTTACCCCTGTGCGACCAGAATCAGTGCCGCAATAATAAAACCCAGCGCGACGATCCGTTTCGCGTTGATCTTCCTGTGCGGTGTGCCCAGCAGACCGTAATGGTCGATCAGCAGGCTTTTAAAAACCTGCCCCGCCAGAATGCCAATCATCGTCAGGGCGATGCCGATGGCCGGGGTGGCGAGGGTCAGGATCACCACGTACACCGGGCCAAGTACCCCGCCGAGCAACTGCCAGCCGGGCTGGGCAAAAAACGACGGGCTGTTGCGCGGGCTGAAGAACAGCATCAGCAGAAACGTCAGCGCGGCCCCGACGCCAAAAATGCTGAACGTGGCCCATAAATCACCGACTTTTCCACCCAGCGGCCCCAGCAGGCCAGCCTCTACGGAAAGCCCCATCCCCCCGGCAATTACCAGTAAAATCAAAACAAGCTGCATTGTTATTCCTCCGTTTTGCAGGCGGAGAAGATTACGTCGGTCTGGTCATGAGAAAAATGCCATAATGCAGGAAACACCTTTGCAGGATATGCACGAATGTACGACGCCGGGAGCATGAACCTCCGTTCGCTGAAGATTTTTATCGCGGTTTTTGAAGCCGAAAACTTTTCCGTGGTCGCGCGCCGCGAGGGCCTTTCCGCCTCGCAGGTTTCGCGCATTATCCACCAGCTTGAGGACGCACTCGGCCAGCAGCTTTTTTACCGCAATACCCGGGCGGTGATCCCCACAGAAAGTGGTCATCTGTTTATCCGCTATGCCAGGGAGATGATGACGAGTTTTGAGGAGGCTCGTCGGGAGCTGGATGCACGTTCAACGGAGCCTTCCGGCACGATCCGCATTAATGCACCGGTCTTTTTCGGCCAGCGGCACATTGCGCCAGGGCTGCCTGGTCTGACGGCGCGCTATCCGCGGCTGAATATCGAGCTGACGCTGACCGATGATTTTATCGACCCGCACAAGAATGCCGCCGACGTGATCTTTCGCATCGGCGTGCTGACGGACTCCACCTTTCACGCGCGCATTTTTGGTCAGCAGCGCTACCATCTGGCCGCCTCGCCGGACTATCTGCGACAGCACGGCGCGCCGCAAGGGCCGGACGATCTGGCGCATCATAAATGCCTGGTCTACCGTGGTTCGTCGGGGCCTAACCGCTGGCTGTTGCGCGGTGCGGGGGAGGAGTGGGTGCACTACCCGGTGATGCCATTAATGACGTCAAATAATGCGGAATCGCTGCTTGCTGCCGCGCTGGGCGGGATGGGAATTGTGCTGTTTCCGGACTGGCTGATTGGCGACCGCGTGCAGCAGGGCGAACTGGTCGCACTCCTGCCAGGGCTGGAGTGCGCCATTCATACGGAGCCCCTGAATATTGCGGCGATCTACCCAAACGCGCGGCATCCGCCCCTTAACGTCAGGGCGGTGATTGATCATTACGTCGGGTGTTTCGGTACGCCGCTCTACTGGCAAACGCAGGGCAGGTGATTACGCGCCAAGCTCGTTGCGGATAATCGCGGCTCCGGCGCTCAGCGCCTTCAGCTTACCGTTGGCAACCTGACGGGAAAGCGGCGCCATACCGCAGTTGGTTGACGGGTAAAGCTTGTCGGCATCGACAAACTGCAGCGCTTTACGCAGGGTGTCAGCCACTTCTTCCGCGGTTTCAATGGTGTTGGTTGCCACGTCGATGGCGCCTACCATCACTTTTTTGCCGCGGATCAGCTCCAGCAGATCCATCGGCACGCGGGAGTTGTGACACTCCAGCGAGATGATGTCGATATTCGATGTCTGAAGCTTAGGAAACGCCTCTTCATACTGACGCCATTCTGAGCCAAGGGTCTTTTTCCAGTCGGTATTGGCCTTGATGCCGTATCCGTAGCAGATGTGTACCGCTGTTTCGCATTTCAGCCCTTCAATGGCACGTTCCAGCGCCGCAATCCCCCAGTCGTTGACCTCATCAAAAAAGACATTAAATGCCGGCTCATCAAACTGAATGATATCGACACCTGCGGCCTCTAACTCTCTTGCCTCCTGATTGAGGATTTTAGCGAACTCCCAGGCCAGCTTTTCGCGGCTTTTATAGTGCGCGTCGTAAAGGGTGTCGATCATGGTCATTGGCCCCGGCAGGGCCCACTTGATTGGCTTATCCGTGAGCTGGCGTAAGTATTTTGCGTCGTCCACGAACACCGGTTTTTGACGCGCCACGGCGCTGACCACCGTCGGCACGCTCGCATCGTAGCGGTTACGAATGCGCACGGTCTGACGGTTTTCAAAATCCACGCCGCTGAGGTGTTCAATAAAGGTGGTCACAAAGTGCTGGCGCGTCTGTTCGCCATCGCTGACGATATCAATCCCCGCGCGGATCTGCTCATCAAGCGATAAACGCAGTGCATCCTGCTTACCGGCCAGTAACTCCTGATCCTCTAATTTCCACGGTGACCACAGCGTTTCAGGTTGTGCAAGCCAGGTGGGCTTAGGCAGGCTGCCAGCGGTTGACGTCGGGAGCAATGTTTTCATATGTATAACCCTTTTAAATTCGATTAATTAACGCGCGTAGTTATCAGACCACTGCTCGAGTACGTGTTTGTAAGGCTTAATAAATTGTTCTTCCGTGAATTTACCCTGCTCAATGGCCAGCTGGCTGCGTTCGACACGGTCATAAACAATTTTGGTTAATGAGTGATCCTGCTGATTCAGGTCGGGGCGATAGCAGTGTCCTGCTGCCGAGTTAGCGTTATAAATTTCCGGGCGATAGATCTTCTGGAACGTCTCCATCGTGCTGATGGTGGCGATCAGTTCAAGATTGGTGTAATCACTGAGCAAATCGCCGGTGAAGAAGAAGGCAAACGGCGCCACGCTGTTTTCAGGCATGAAATAGCGTACCTTCAGGCCCATTTTCGCGAAGTACTGCTCCGTCAATGACTCGCCATCCGGCGTGTACTCAATGCCCAGCACCGGGTGCTGGTTACCCGTGCGACGATAAGTGTCTTTGCTGGACACGCTCAGGCAAATCACCGGTGCTTTTTTGAAATTCTCCCGGTATTCCGGTGAATTAACAAAATGGCGGAAGATATTGCCGTGCAAGACACCAAACTTCTCCGGAATGGTGAAATGGGGCTGGTTTTTATTATGCTCCAGCAGCAGGACGCTGAAATCGTAATCGCGCACGTAAGAGGAGAAGTTATTGCCGACAATACCGTCGATGCGTTCGTTGGTTTTTTTATCGACGATTGTGGTTTGCAATATTTCAATGGCCGGGAAGGTTTTCTCCGCACCAATATTCAGATCCACAGAGACGATCTCAAGCTCGACCGCGTAACGATCGGCATTGGGGTTATCCCAGCGCGCCAGGGCGTTAAAGCGGTTATTGATCATCACCAGAGTATTACGCAGGTTCTCCTGACGCTTTTCCCCGCGGGCGAGGTTGGCAAAGTTGGTGGTCGTACGCGTATTCTCTGACGGGTTATAATTTTCATCGAAGCAACTGCGCTTAAGGGTAAATGTAAAAGCTTTACTCATCTTGGTTATGCATCCTAAGTTCATGTTGCCAGGAAGTTATCAATGCATAATTTATGCCTGACGCGGTGGCGCAGGGGAAGTGACTTAATTTCACAGCAACATGAGCGAACTTCATGAACTGCTCAGTTCCAGTTATACTGCCCAAAATTTCCAACCGGTTTAAACACACTCATGACAAAACTCACCTTACAAGAGCAGATGCTGAAAGCGGGCTTAGTCTCCAGCAAGAAAATGGCCAAAGTTCAGCGCACGGCCAAGAAATCCCGCGTGCAGGCGCGTGAGGCCAGAGAGGCGGTAGAAGAGAACAAAAAAGCGCAGCTTGAGCGTGACAAACAGTTGAGCGAGCAGCAAAAACAGGCCGTGCTCGCCAAAGAGTTTAAGGCGCAGGTGAAGCAGTTGATTGAGATGAACCGCATCACGGTGGCAAAAGGCAACATCACCTTTAACTTCACCGACGGCAATCTGATCAAAAAAATCGAGGTGGATAAGGCAACCCAGACCCAGTTGATTAACGGTCGTCTGGCCATCGCGCGTCTGGTGATTAACGCTAATGGCGACTACGAATACGCCATTATCCCGGCGGTGGTGGCGGATAAAATTGCCCAGCGCGATGCCGACAGTATTGTGCTAAACAGCGCCCTGAGTCAGGAAGAGCAGGATGAAGACGATCCGTATGCCGATTTCAAAATCCCTGACGATTTGATGTGGTAAGACGGCTCAGAACGGTGCGGCGTGACGGGCGTTAACCGGCTCGCCGCTCACCGGATGAATAAAATTCAACTGACTGGCATGCAGCATCAGCCTCGGCGTTGTTCCGCTGCCAGGCCACGCCCGTCCCCCATATAAATCGCAGCCTAAAATCGGGTGGCCCAGCAGCTGACAGTGAATGCGCAACTGGTGGGTTCGCCCGGTTTCAGGCGTCAGTTCTACCCGCGTGAGCGGCATCGCCGCGTTTTGATGCAGGCGTTCCACCACCCGATAGCGGGAACGGGCGGGTTTGCCGTTAACGGCACAGATCGACATCAGCGGAAACAGCGCCGGATCTTTGGCAATCGGCGCATCAATCACCCCTTCATCGTTTTCCAGGTGGCCGCAAAGCAGGGCACTGTAGACTTTTTCCACGCTGCGCTGGCTGAACTGCTGGCACAATGCGGCGTTGATCGCCTTATTACGTGCAATCACCATCAGGCCGGACGTGCCAAAATCCAGGCGATGCACCAGCGTGCAGCCAGGGAAGTTTTGAACCAGACGATAGTGCACCGAATCGAGATTTTGCGGATTTTTACCCGAGAGGCTAAGCAGACCGGAAGGTTTATTGATCAGCAGCAGATGTTCATCCTGCCAGAGGATCTCAATGTCGTCATGACACGGTGGGGCAATAAAAGAATCAATAATCGCAGACATCAGGCCGCCCGGCTGGAGAGTGGGAGCGGATGATAACGAAATGCGGGAGAAAAGAAAAACCCTCTCACCGGGCGGTGAGAGGGGGAAATCTTAGGCTGCCACCAGGCTGTCGATCGCGGCTTTCGCGTCGGTCTGTGCTTTGGTCGCCACTTCAGGACCGTAAGCGATACCTTCTGCAAACACGAAGTTCACGTCGGTGATCCCGATGAAGCCCAGGAACAGGCTCATGTACGGCGCAACCAGGTCGGTTGGGGTATCTTTATGAATACCGCCACGGCTGGTCAGCACGATGGCACGCTTGCCTTTCACCAGACCTTCCGGGCCATTTTCGGTGTAACGGAAGGTAACACCAGCGCGAGCCACCAGGTCGAAGTAGTTCTTCAGCTGGGTTGGGATGTTGAAGTTGTACATTGGGGCGTTGATCACGATAACGTCGTGCGCCTGCAGTTCAGCAATCAGCTCATCAGAGAGCGCCAGGGCTTCCTGCTGGCGTGGGCTCAGCGGTGCATCGCTTGGACGCAGCGCGCCAACCAGCTCGCCATCCAGCACAGGAATTGGGTTTGCAGCCAGGTCACGCACGGTGATTTGGTCTGCGGAATGGTGTTCACGCCACTGTTCAACGAAGTAATCAGACAGCTGACCAGACTGAGAGTACCCTGCCAGAATACTGGATTTCAAAACTAATACTTTGCTCATGGGTGATTCCTGTTTTGCATTTGATTGAAGGGGGTTGCCCCGTTGCTTGTTGACACTTTATTCACAATCCTGCCACAGAGATAGCGCAATATATCGAAGCCTATGTTCGAATTTTTTGAATAAGGCGTGGAAAGCGCTGATGTGGTACTCTATAGCAATCATTACAAAGAGATTTTATCCGGCAGTGCACTGCCCGTTAATGCTATGACAGAACAACAAAAATTGACCTTCCCGATGCTCCTGCAACAGCTTGATTCACTGATGCTGCGCGATAAACAGCGCTTTGCTCGCCGCTTGCACGGGGTGAAGAAGGTTAAAAATCCTGATGCACAACAGGCCATTTTCCAGGAGATGGCGAAAGCGATTGAACAGGCGGCAGGGAAAGTTGTGCTGCGCGAAGCGGCTCGTCCGGCAATCACCTATCCGGAAAACCTGCCCGTCAGTCAGAAGAAGCAGGAGATCCTCAACGCCGTGCGCGACCACCAGGTGGTGATCGTGGCGGGGGAGACCGGCTCGGGTAAAACCACACAGCTGCCAAAAATCTGTATGGAGCTCGGCCGCGGAGTGAAGGGCCTGATTGGTCATACCCAGCCGCGTCGTCTGGCGGCGCGTACCGTGGCGAACCGTATTGCCGAGGAGCTGCAAACGGAGCCGGGCGGCTGCATCGGTTATAAGGTGCGTTTCAGCGACCATGTGAGCGATAACACCATGGTCAAGCTGATGACCGACGGTATCCTGCTGGCGGAAATTCAGCAGGATCGTCTGCTGATGCAGTACGACACCATCATTATTGATGAGGCGCACGAGCGCAGTCTGAACATCGACTTCCTGCTCGGCTACCTGAAAGAGCTACTGCCGCGTCGCCCGGATCTGAAAATTATCATCACCTCCGCGACCATCGACCCGGAGCGTTTCTCAAAACATTTCAATAACGCACCGATTATTGAAGTCTCCGGTCGTACCTATCCGGTAGAAGTGCGCTATCGCCCGATCGTGGAGGAGGCGGAGGATACCGAGCGCGACCAGTTGCAGGCAATTTTCGACGCCGTTGACGAACTGGGCAATGAGAGCGCGGGCGACATTCTGATCTTTATGAGCGGCGAGCGTGAGATCCGCGATACCGCCGACGCGCTCAGCAAGCGCGATCTGCGCCACACGGAAATTTTGCCGCTTTACGCACGTCTCTCCAACAGTGAACAGAACCGCGTGTTCCAGCCACACAGCGGGCGCCGCATCGTGCTGGCAACCAACGTGGCGGAAACCTCGCTGACCGTGCCGGGCATCAAGTATGTGATAGATCCGGGTACGGCGCGTATCAGCCGCTACAGCTACCGCACCAAGGTACAGCGTCTGCCGATTGAGCCGGTTTCACAGGCGTCGGCCAACCAGCGTAAAGGGCGCTGTGGACGTGTGTCGGAGGGGATCTGTATTCGTCTCTATTCAGAAGACGATTTCCTCTCCCGCCCGGAGTTTACCGACCCGGAGATCCTGCGCACCAACCTCGCTTCCGTCATCCTGCAGATGACCGCGCTGGGGCTGGGCGATATCGCCGCTTTCCCGTTTGTCGAAGCGCCGGACAAACGCAATATTCAGGACGGCGTACGCCTGCTGGAAGAGCTGGGGGCGATCACCACTGACGAGCAGGCCACCGCGTATAAACTGACGCCGCTGGGACGGCAGCTCAGCCAGTTGCCGGTGGACCCGCGTCTGGCGCGCATGGTGCTGGAAGCGCAAAAACACGGCTGTGTGCGCGAGGCGATGATCATCACCTCGGCGCTCTCCATTCAGGATCCGCGTGAACGGCCAATGGACAAACAGCAGGCGTCGGATGAAAAACACCGTCGCTTCCACGACAAAGAGTCGGATTTCCTTGCCTTCGTGAACCTGTGGAACTACCTCGGCGAGCAGCAGAAAGCGCTGTCATCTAACCAGTTCCGCCGTCAGTGCCGCGTGGATTTCCTCAACTACCTGCGCGTGCGCGAGTGGCAGGATATTTACACCCAACTGCGCCAGGTGGTGAAAGAGCTGGGTATTCCGGTGAACAGTGAACCGGCGGAGTACCGAGAGATTCACATCGCATTGCTGACCGGACTGCTGTCCCATATCGGCATGAAGGACGCCGAAAAGCAGGAGTATACCGGCGCGCGCAACGCCCGTTTCTCCATCTTCCCCGGCTCCGGGTTGTTCAAGAAACCACCCAAGTGGACCATGGTTGCTGAACTGGTGGAAACCAGCCGTCTGTGGGGGCGTATTGCCGCGCGTATCGATCCGGAATGGGTGGAGCCGGTGGCGCAACACCTGCTGAAACGCTCATACAGTGAACCGCACTGGGAGCGCGCGCAGGGGGCGGTGATTGCAACCGAAAAAGTGACCGTCTACGGCCTGCCGGTGGTGGCCGCGCGTAAGGTCAACTACAGCCAGATTGACCCGGCGCTGTGCCGCGAGCTGTTTATCCGCCACGCGCTGGTGGAGGGCGACTGGCAGACGCGTCACGCCTTCTTCCGTGAAAACCTCAAGCTGCGTGCCGAAGTGGAAGAGCTGGAGCACAAATCCCGCCGTCGCGACATTCTGGTGGATGACGAGACGCTGTTCGAATTTTACGACCAGCGCATCAGCCACGATGTCATTTCCGCCCGCCACTTTGACAGCTGGTGGAAGAAGGCCAGCAAAGAGACGCCGGACCTGCTCAACTTTGAAAAGAGCATGCTGATTAAAGAAGGGGCGGAGTCGGTCAGTAAGCTCGACTACCCGAACTTCTGGCATCAGGGCAACCTTAAGCTGCGGCTGACCTATCAGTTTGAGCCGGGAACGGACGCGGATGGAGTCACCGTTCATATCCCGCTGCCACTGCTAAACCAGGTGGATGAGAGTGGATTTGAGTGGCAAATTCCCGGCCTGCGCCGCGAACTGGTGATTGCGCTGATCAAATCGCTGCCGAAACCGGTGCGGCGTAACTTTGTTCCGGCCCCTAACTACGCCGAAGCGTTTTTAGGCCGCGTCACGCCGCTGGAACTGCCGCTGCTGGATGCGCTGGAGCGTGAGTTCCGCCGCATGACCGGTACCACCATTGACCGCGAAGACTGGAACTGGGAACAGGTGCCCGATCACCTGAAAATCACCTTCCGCGTGGTGGACGATAAAAACAAGAAGCTGCAGGAAGGCCGTTCGCTCACCGCGCTGAAAGAGGCGCTGAAAGGCAAAGTGCAGGAGACCTTGTCCGCGGTGGCGGATGATGGGATTGAGCAGAGCGGGCTGCACATCTGGAGCTTTGGTCAGCTCCCCGAAAGCTACGAGCAAAAACGCGGCAACTACAAAGTGAAGGCCTGGCCTGCGCTGGTGGATGAGCGCGACAGCGTGGCGATCAAGCTGTTTGATAACCCGCAGGAACAGCAGCAGATGATGTGGCGCGGGCTGCGCCGCCTGCTGCTGCTCAACATCCCGTCGCCGATCAAGTATCTGCACGAGAAGCTGCCGAACAAAGCCAAGCTGGGGCTGTACTTTAACCCGTACGGCAAAGTGCTGGATCTGATCGACGACTGCATCTCCTGCGGCGTGGACAAGCTGATCCACGAGGCGGGCGGTCCGGTCTGGTCAGAAGAGTGCTTTGCTCAGCTTCATGAAAAGGTACGCGCGGAGCTGAACGACACCGTGGTGGATATTGCCAAACAGGTCGAGCAGATCCTCACCACCGTGTTCAATATCAACAAACGCCTGAAAGGGCGCGTGGATATGACCATGGCGCTGGGGCTTTCGGATGTCAAAGCGCAGATGGCGGGCCTGGTGTACCGGGGCTTTGTCACCGGCAATGGCTTCAACCGTCTCGGCGACACGCTGCGTTACCTGCAGGCGATTGAAAAACGGCTGGAGAAAATGGCCATCGATCCGCATCGTGACCGTGCCCAGATGCTGAAAGTTGAAAACGTGCAGCAGGCGTGGCAGCAGTGGTTAAACAAACTGCCACCGGCACGTCGTGACGATGAAGACGTTCAGGCGATCCGCTGGATGATCGAAGAGTTACGCGTCAGCTTCTTTGCCCAGCAGCTCGGTACGCCGTATCCGATTTCGGATAAACGTATTTTGCAGGCGATGGAGCAGATTTCAGCTTAACATCCTGTTTTCTCCCTCTCCCGGTGGGAGAGGGCCGGGGTGAGGGCGTCAGGCTGCACAATTTTCACCCGTTCACAATAGCCAGCGTAAACCCATCCCACCCCTTAACCCCGACCGTTTGCAGCGCGGTGGTGGTTAAGCGCGGATTGTCCCCCATCATCTCGATAAACCGGCGAACACCCTGCACGCGCGCGTCGTCGCTTTGGCCGTTAATCACTTCGCCATCGCGCACCACGTTATCGCCGATAATCACCGTGCCGGGGCGGGAGTAGTGCAGCGCCCATTCGAGGTAGCCAGGATTGTTTGGCTTATCAGCATCAATAAAGATCAGGTCGAACGGCGGAACGTCGCCGAAATTTTCCAGAGAAGTCAGCGCCGGGCC
Organism: Enterobacter sp. Lyrl_3; assembly: GCF_051948675.1. NCBI lineage: Bacteria > Pseudomonadati > Pseudomonadota > Gammaproteobacteria > Enterobacterales > Enterobacteriaceae > Enterobacter > Enterobacter sp. Lyrl_3. The sequence continues at coordinate 21,869 of NZ_JAYJLI010000002.1, read as the reverse complement.
TTCGATGAGTTCAATGCGTTGGTTGAGACCGGCAAGCTGAATATTCTGCCGCGCCACGCGGGCATGCGTGGAATCGGCCTCAAGCGTAATCAGCTTTCCGTCCGGCGGCAGGGCGCGCGCCATCCAGATTGAACTGTAAGCACCCAGCGTTCCGATCTCCAGAACGCGCCGCGCCTGCGTCATGCGCACGAACAGTGCCAGCAGTTGCCCCTGATTGGCCGCAACATCGTGTTCGGGGAGTCCGGCGCGCTGGTTGTTTTCCAGTACCTTGCTCAGTACCTCATCTTCAGGAATAAGCGACGAAATCATGAAATTATCAACTGCAGACCACTGTTGTTGCATAAATTGTCTCCTGAGGGGGAATCGCCGGGTGGCGGCTGCGCCTTACCCGGCCTGTGTGACGAAATCCAGGCCCGTTAAGCGCCTTCAGACATTGACCCAACCGCCGCCCAGCGCTTTATACAAATCAATCTGCGCCAGCAGCAGGTTATTTTTCACCTGCACCACGTTGGTTTGCACCGAGTAAAGTGTACGCTGTGCGTCGAGCACATCCAGATAAGATGAATAGCCGTTGCGATAGCGGTTCTGCGCAATGCGCAGCGTCTCCTGGGCCACCTCCTGCTGGGCCAGCAGTTCGCTAAGTTGTTCCTGATAACGCGTAATGGCGTCAAGGCTGTTGTTCACTTCGGCAAACGCATTTCGCACGGTTTTCTCATAGGCGTACAGCGCCTGATTACGCTGCGACTGGGAGATATCCACCTGCGCATTCAGCGCCTGGCGGTTCAGCAGCGGGGCGAGAATACTGCCGCCTGCGCTCCAGAGCTGTAACGGGTTGTCCAGCAGGCCGGAAAGGGTGCGATCCTGAATCGATCCGGTCGCCGTCAGGTTGATCGACGGCAACAGGCTGGCGCGCGAGGCGGCAAGGCTGGCATCGGCCGCAATAAGCTGACGCTCCGCCTGAACGATGTCAGGTCGTCGGTTAAGCAACGATGACGGCAACTGTGAAGGCAGCCTGAGCGGGGTAAGCGTGCTGAAGCTTTCACTGCGCGCCACCTCGCCCGGGTTACTGCCCAGCAGCAGACTCAGGGCATTCTCTTGCTGCGCGATCTGATGCTGCAGCAGTGGCACCTGCGCCCGGGTGGCCCGCAGCTCAGAGTCAGACTGCATCAGCTCCAGGCGCGAACTGTAGCCCGTTTCAAACTGCCGTTTAGCAAGATTAAATGCCTCTTCGCGTGATTTCAGCGTGGACTCGGTGACGCGAAGCTGTTCGTCAAGCGAGAGCAGGGTGACATACCCGGAGGCCACCGACGAGGTGACAGTTAAATCTGCGGCAGCGGCGGCGGCTTTTTGCGCCTCCAGCGAGGCCTGCGCGGCATTGGCCGTGCTGCGGTTGACGCCCCAGATATCCACATCATAGCTGGCGGTGAGGCTGCCTTTGTACAGCGTACTGTATACCGGTAACCCCGTGGCGGCCGATTGCGTCCGGGCGCGGGTGCCGGTTACGCCCGCATCCAGCGACGGAAACAGGCTGCCGTCAGCGGCATAGACTCTTGCCTGATACTCATTGATCCGTTCACGGGCGATCAGCACGTCGCTGTTATTTTTCAGCGCCTGATCCACGTAGCGGTTGAGATTGTTGTCGTGAAAATTTCGCCACCAGAGGTGTTCTGGCGCGCTGGCAGGGCCGGATGCCGCCCGCCACTGGGCAGGAATATGCAGTGACGGTTGGGCAGGTTTTACATCCACCGACTGGCATCCGGCAAGCAGAACGGCAACCAGCAGGCTGGCTAGCGGGCGAAGGGTCATTGCTTCGCCTCCCGCGTATCAATGGTCACCTGTACCGACATGCCAGGACGTAGCAGTGCTGACTCTTCAGGTTTACCCAGCACTTCGATACGCACCGGAATACGCTGGGCGATTTTGACAAAGTTCCCGGTGGCGTTATCCGGCGTGATGGCACTGAATTCGACGCCGGTCGCCGGGGAGATGCTCTCCACGCGGCCCTGATAGGCTTTGTTATTGAGCGCATCGACGGTAAATTTCACCGGCTGGCCCACGCGCAGCTCCGCGAGCTGGGTCTCTTTAATGTTGGCGATCACCCATTGCTGCGGCGGTACCAGGGTGGTGAGATGGGTTCCGGCCGTCACGTACGCGCCAAGACGCACCGCGATCTGCCCCAGCTGGCCGTCACGCGGCGCCACAATGCGGGTATTTTGCAGGTCGATTTGTGCCAGCTCCAGCGCCGCTTTGGCGTTTTCCACATCCGCCTCCAGCGCACCGCGATTCACAATTACCGTCTGCAGATCCTGGCGCGACATTTCAAGCGTCGCTTTGGCCTGCTCAATATCAGCGCTGCCCTGGGCCGCGCTGGCCAGCGCCGCGTCGCGTTCGCGGATGGAGAGCGAGCCGTCAGCCGTCAGATCTTTCACCCGCTTTAAATCCGCCTGAGTTTTCAGACTCTGGGCGCGGGCATTTTTCAGCGCAGCGTCATTTTTTGCGATGACGGCTTCAGCGCTTTTACGCTGCTGGAGATTGTTATTCAGGGCGGCAATTTTCATCGCCAGCTGCGCCTCGGCCTGATGTACCCGCTGGCGATAGATACGGTCATCGATCTGCAGCAGCAGCTCGCCTTTTTTAACCTGCGCGAAATCCTGTACCTTCACTTCGGTGATATAGCCATTCACCTGCGGGCTGATAAACGTGGTCTGGCCGCGCACGTAAGCGTTATCGGTAAACTGCGCGTGGCGGGTGAACGGCGGGAGCTGCCACGCGTAAAGGATCACCAGCACGCCGACAATACCGATGGCAGCGGCGGTGAAAACGGAAACAATGCGCACATTTTTGCGGGTGTTGGCCTGCTCTTTGGCGGCATCCTGCTGACTCATAAACTCTCCAGAAATATTTCAATTATTTGTTGCCGGTGGCGTTCTTAAGCGCCATACGGGCAGTGATGCGCAGGCGCAGCAAGCGCCATAAAATCCAGACCAGCGTGGCCGCGGCAATACTCGCGGTCAGTAAATAGGTGTCGTTGTAAGCCAGAATGTTTGCCTCAAGGGCGGTCACCGTCTGCAACTGGGTGATCGCCTGTGTGCCCAGCAGGGCGCTGTCGCCAATCAGGCTTTTGTACATCTGGGTATAAAGCTGAATCCGCTCGTTGACCAGCGGATTGAGCGTGGTGAGCTGGTCCGCCAGCAGGCTGGAGTGATACTTTTCGCGCCAGGTCTGGAAGGTACCGAGAATAGCCGAGCCCAGCAGGCCGCCGAGGTTCTGGCTCATGCCGAACATTACCGAGAAGCTCACCAGATTACGCGGGTCGGCGATGACGCCGCCAATGGCGGCCAGCATCGCGGGGGCGAGGAAGAAGGCACTGCCAAAGCCCAGCAGGAACTGGCTGAGCATCAACTGATCCGGGCGGGTCAGGTTGTTGGACTGGCTGTCCAGCAGCGAGGCGACAATCATCAGCACCAGGGAGGTGATAATCGGCCACGCCAGTTTGGTCGGTTTAATGGTCAGACAGCTGGTGACGATCCCGCAGACGATCCCGGCAAATATGGACCACGCCAGGTGCGTCATCTGCTCGTTCTGTAACCCCACGTACTGCAGCCAGCCGATGACGCCGGTGTTTTGCTCGGCCAGCACGATGCGGATCAGCAGCATAATCAACCCAAGGCGCACAATACTGCCGCTCGACAGCCAGCGGGTGTTCAGTAGCGGGTTACTGCGGTTATGTTCAAACACGATGGCGGAAACAATCAGCACCAGCGAGAGCGCCAGCGACCAGCCGATCCACGGCGCTTCAAACCACCAGTCCAGACGGCCCAGCGACAGCACCGCGCACAGCAGCGCCATCCCCGGTGCCAGTAAAAAGAAGGTGATAAAGTCTTTTTTCTCAAAGACCTTACGCCGATCGCCCGGCGGCAGTTTCAGCGCAATCACGCACGCCAGCGAGATGAGAGCCAGCCCCAGCTCGAAGAAATAGAGCCCGCGCCACTCATCAAGCTGCAACAGCTCGGTTGAAAAGAGTCGCGCCAGCGGAATGGCCAGTGACGAGCCGGTGATGCCAATGGTCAACGCCTTCAGGCGGTGTTTCGCCGGCCAGGCCTGGATCTGGTAATAAATCCCCAGCGAGCTGAGCGCGGCGGCCACCATCCCATGCGCGGCGCGCACCATCAGCGCCGAGCTAAGATCGTTGACAAACAGGTGGAAAAAAGTGACCAGCACATACAGCACCAGAAAACCTTCGGTGAAGGCGCGCAGACCGTACTGCTGGCGGAATTTCACCAGCAGCAGGTTAATGGAGATATTAGTCATTACATAGACCGCCGGTAGCCAGGCGATCTCGGTTGACCAGGCGCCAAAGGTGCCTTGCAAATTTTGCAGGTTGGCGGTGACTACCGCATTCCCCAGGGCGCCCGTCAGGCAAACCAGCAGACCGACAACGCCATAGGCAATCCGCTTTGGCGTACTGTGCTCCGGCGTGGAGGGTGAACCCAGCAGGGCGGGTTTCTCGTGTGGCTGCCACTCGCGAGGAGCATAAGGGTCGCGTTCGGGCAGGCGCATAACGTCGTTTACCTTTGATAAAATGGGAGAATTAACAGGCTGGCGATTCTACGTCTGCCGTAAAACATAATACAAGTGAATATGATTTACGCATGTTAATCAAATGTTGAACTGAAGGTTTTAGGAAAAAGAGCGGCCTTATCTCTGGCACTTTAGGAATCAACGCCTGTTTTGACGCGACAAGTGCGGTACGCTAATCCAAATGCTGTAAGGAGGTTACGATGATACCGACAATTTTTCCCTGTTTGCCCGGCAGCACGCTCAGTGCCGTAAACACGGTTGGGCAGTGGCTGGCGCAGGATGACCTGCAACCGGGTCAGTCCGTGGATATGGTGATTCTGGCGGGGAATGCCGTCATTCCAACCATCGAAGCTGCCTGCCGTCTGGCGGCGGAGCAGGGGGTGCCCATGATCATTAGCGGAGGCATCGGACACTCCACCACTTTTCTCTATGCCGCGATTGCGAAACATCCGCGCTATCACACCATTCCCACCACGGGCCGGGCAGAGGCGGCCATCCTGGCGGATATCGCCCGTGAATTCTGGCAGATCCCGGCAGACCGGGTGTGGGTGGAAGATCAGTCAACGAACTGCGGGGAGAACGCCCGCTTTAGCCGCGAGTTAATGAAGCACCATCAATTTGCCCCTGAAAGGGTGCTGGTGGTGCAGGATCCAACCATGCAGCGCCGCACCATGGCAACATTCGCCCGTGTATGTCGGGACGAACCCGTATCGCCGGAATGGGTAAGCCACGCGGGCTTTACGCCCGTCCTGCAAAACGGCGACGATGGACTGGTGTTCAGCGATTCCGGTGAAGGGCTCTGGCCGGTGGAACGCTATTTGTCGCTGGTGCTGGGGGAACTGCCGCGCCTGCGTGACGATGTTAACGGTTACGGTCCGGCAGGACGTGATTTTATTGCCCATGTGGAGATACCTGATGAGATCGAGGCGGCGTGGAATATCTTACGCAACGATGTCATTTTGACCGATGCGTTGGTAAGCCGATCCCTGTTGTGAATGTGGACGCAAAAAAATACCGGGCCAGCGTTAGCCGCTGACCCGGTATTGAATAAAGCGCGAAAAATTACAGATAAACCAGCGTCATGGTGTTCTGGCCGTCCAGTGGGGTATCGTCGGTAATGGCCAGGGTGGAGGTATCCCAGATCACCAGGTTGGTCACGAAGTTAAAGTTAGCCGTGGTGATAGCCAATGGGGTGGTGGTGCCGGTTTCAGCAAAGGCGATGGTCTGGAAAGTATCGCTGCGTGGAATACCGGAATATTTCCAGCTTGTTGCGGACCAGTCGTGGTTATGTCCAATAGGGTCTACAGTTTTACCGTCTGCGGTGGTACCGGTCATCCACATGCCGTAGTTACCGATCTTTTTCCCGTCGTTCGTGAAACCAACGCCATAAGTATAATATTTATTTGTAATATTCTTATTCTTCCCAATATCAACAGGAAGTTGTGCGTTGCTGTCGCTGCGATTATCGGTTATAGTGAAACCTATTTTGGTTGGCGCAGAGCAATTTATGGTCACAGGTATCTGTTTCTGACCAAGTTGATTATGTGAGTTTTCGGATAACTCACCGAGACGAATAAAGCCGTAATCGATAACACCGCCGTTACCCAGCTCAGCAGTACATGCTGCGTTGGTTAATGTACCTTTAACCTTAATAACAGCAGTTCCGGCTGCAAAAGCTGATGTGGTGCTCAACGCGATGGCTGTAGCCAGAATGATTTTTTTCATCCTTGATTTTTCCTTTTCATGAATATAAGACATGCGGGAATGATAAGTGAACGCAGCGATGGCGTTCCCATTCACCTGGCGGAAATAATATTGAGTATTGAGTTTTTGGTATATTTATTAAAGTTGAATTTATTTTGTAGAAAAACTAAAGATATGCGAAAGCGACAAATAAAAGAAGGCTTTTTATTTGTTGTGTGAATATAACGGGGAAAATTACCGGTTCAGGGTTACGCTGAACCGGTATAAGCAAATTATATGATTAGAGATATACCAGGGTCATCGTCGCCTGACCGTCGAGAGGAGTATCGTCGGTAATCGCCAGCGCAGTAGTGTCACGAATCGTCAGATTAGTAACAAAGTTAAAGTTAGCTGTGGTGATAGCCAACGGTGCGGTGGTCCCTGTATCAGCAAAGGCGACGGTCTGGAACGCATCACTACGCGGAATACCGCTTTTTTTCCAGATATCAGGATTCCAGTCGTGGTTGTTGACAATCGGGTCTACGACTTTGCCATCTGCCGTGACATCCGTCATCCACATGCCGTAGTCACCAATATTTACGCCTTCGGACGTGGTACCCACGCCGTAAGTATAATATTTCACCGACTGGTTTAAGTTTTTACCGATATCAACCGGCAGCCGCGCGTTGCTGTCGCTACGGTTATCAAGAATGGTAAAGCCCACTTTGGTTGGCGAAGAACAGGTAATGGTGACAGGCACCTGTTTTTGTCCCAAATTATTATTTTCCAGTGCAGAAAGTTCTCCGAGGCGAATATAGCCGTAATCAATGACCCCGCCGTTGCCGATAGAAGGCGCACACGCCGCATTGGTCAACGTTCCGTGTACTTTTAATACAGCGGTAGGTTCTGCGAAAGCTGATGCGCTGGCCAGTGCAATTAATGAAGCCAAAATAACTTTTTTCATTGTTGTTCCTTAACAATTTCATAGGGGGTATTTGTTTTGACAGACCGCTTGCCTGTCTTGTGATTTATATTATTGGGAGTGTTTATGAAATTAAAGCAAGCATATTTAAAACTTCATTTTAGAAGTTCTAATGATAATTAACGTACGATTCAAAAATTTCGTGAATAATTTTATTCTGGAAAACAGATGATGAAGAGTAAGCCATGCGGTAAGGGAGAGCGACGGATGGTATGACCACCCGTCAGCGTTATTAAAGTGCGGCGTATTTATCAAGCGTGCGCACCAGCTGCGTCACAAAGCCATACTCATTGTCATACCAGGCGACGGCTTTCACCAGTTGCAGTTCGCCCGCCTCGGTCACTTCGGTTTGCGTGGCGTCAAACACCGAGCCAAAGTGCGAGCCAATGACATCTGACGACACAATCTCTTCATCGGTATAGCCAAAGGATTTATTCCCCTGTGTCGCTTTTTTCAGTGCGGCATTCACCTCTTCAACGGTGACCTTTTTGCCCAGAATGGCGACCAGTTCCGTTACCGAGCCGGTTTTCACCGGTACGCGCTGGGCATGACCTTTCAGTTTGCCGCTGAGTGCCGGGATCACCAGGCCAATCGCTTTGGCAGCACCCGTGGTGTGGGGAATGATGTTCTCCGCCGCCGCGCGTGAGGCGCGCAGATCTTTCCCGCGCGGACCATCCACCAGCGCCTGGGTACCGGTGTAGGCGTGAATGGTGGTCATGGTGCCCACTTTAATCTCAAAAGCATCGTGCAGGGCTTTTGCCAGCGGGGCGAGGCAGTTGGTGGTGCAGGAGGCGACAGAGATAATGGTATCACTGGCGTCAATGGTGTCGTCGTTAACGTTAAACACAATGGTTTTCATCTCACCTGCCGGCGCGGAGATCAGGACTTTTTTGGCGCCAGCATCCAGATGCGCTCTGGATTTTTCTTCCGACGTATAAAAACCGGTGCATTCCACGACGATATCCACCCCAGCGGCTTTCCACGGGATATGTCTGGCCTCTTTCTCGGCGTACACCGCGATGGTTTTACCGTCCACAATCAGCGCGTCTTCGGTGAAATCCACGCTCCACGGGAAGCCGCCGTAGTTAGAATCATGCCGGAGCAGATAGGCCAGTACTTTGGGAGAGGTGAGGTCGTTGATGGCGACGACGGTGTTGCTGTCCTGGGTTTCAAGAAGGCGACGAAGTACCAGGCGTCCAATGCGTCCAAATCCGTTAATGCCAATTTTACTCATGGTTTTCTCCTGTAAACGTGTCGATGCGACAGTTTGAACTTATCCAGGCTTAGACCATGAGGGGCGGGGCAGCAATTGAAGATGCTTCATGCCCCGGGAAGTATTTGAAAATCCATACAGAAAAGTTAATGAATTTTTAAGGAAAGGTCGTTATGTTGGCGCGGTAACTGTTTTTTATCGGAAAATCACATGCGCACTAAATATACAGGCCTGCAAATCGGCATTCACTGGCTGGTGTTTCTGTTAGTTATCGTCGCCTACTGCGCCATGGAGTTCAGAGGCTTCTTTCCGCGTACCGACCGACCGCTGATCAATATGATCCACGTCTCATGCGGGATCGCTATCCTGGTATTGATGGTAACACGTCTGCTGGTGCGCCTGAAGTTCCGCGCGCCGCCGATTGAGCCGAAACCGAAAGCGATGATCACAGGCCTTTCGCATCTGGGGCATCTGGTGATTTATCTGCTGTTTATTGCTTTGCCGCTGATTGGCCTGGTGATGATGTATAACCGTGGAAACGACTGGTTTGCCTTTGGCATCGCCATGCCGCACGCGGCGGAATCCAACTTTGACCTGGCTGATGGGCTAAAAGAGTGGCACGAGACGCTGGCGAACCTCGGCTATTTTGTCATTGGCCTGCACGCAGCGGCGGCGCTGATGCATCACTATTTCTGGAAAGATAATACGCTGCTGCGCATGATGCCGAAAAAGCGGCAATAGCCCTCAACACTTTTGCCGCCTTTCTCGCCGGGTGGCGCTGCGCTTACCCGGCCTACAAAACCCGTTTTTTTATTGCAGCAGAGCACGCTCTTCAGCTGTTAATGCCAGTCCCTGCGTTGACCCGGTCTCTGACGATTTCACCGCCGCTTCCAGTACCGCCATCACCGCTAATGCCTCGACAGGATGAACCGGATTGGCAATCTTCCCGAGCAGAGCATCGCGCACATTCATGTAATACTGGCGCTGATCGCCTTTCGGCGTGGTAATGGTCTGCGGCGCGCCGTCAGCCCCAAAGAAGACCATACTGTCGCTGTCCTCACCCCAGGTTTCACTTCCCGGAACGATGCCGGTCAGCAACTGGGCTTCCTGCTGATCGATACGGGCCTTCACTACGCTGCCCTTATCCCCATGGACGGTAAAGCGCGCGGTACCCCCGGCGACCAGCATGCTGGCGTGCAAAATAACCTTATGATCAGGGTAGTTTAAGACCACATGCGCCCAGTCGTTCACTTCTGCGCCGTCGCGCAGCGTCGCGATATTCCCCTGCACCGAGTCAGGCAGACCAAAGAGCTGTAGCGTCTGGTCGATCAGGTGCGGCCCCAGGTCAAACCACAGCCCGCTTCCCGGTACGTTTTGTTCTCTCCAGCGCACGCGCACTTCCGGGCGGAAGCGGTCAATGTGCGACTCAAACAGTTTCACCTTCCCGAGGGTGCCCTGTGTGATAACGTCCTTAATGCCCAGGAAATCACTGTCCCAGCGGCGGTTGTGGAACACGGAGAGCAGAAGCTGCTTTTCCTCCGCCAGGGCAATAAGATCGCGCGCTTCCTGCATATCGAGCGTGAAGGGTTTATCCACCACCACGTGTTTTCCGGCGTTCAGGGCCAGCGTGGCCAGCGGAGCATGGGTAGCGTTAGGGGAGGCGATCACCACCAGGTCAATATCCGGGTGCGTAATGGCCTCTTCCGGGGTAGCAACCACCTGCACGTCCGGCAGATCGCGCTTAACTTTCTCCTCATCACGGGAGGAAACCAGCGCCAGCGTAAGCCCGTCCACAGACTGGATGAGCGGGGCATGGAAGGTTTTACCGACAAAACCATACCCGATCAGCGCAATGTTGATTGTCTTCATTTTACTCATGACCTTCTCCACGTTAATGAGCGCAAACCGTGACGGGCACGGTGCTCTGGTCCCCAAGCTCAGGCCAGGGACGATCTAAATACAGTTGATGAATTTCGTCTAACCCGCACACCAGGTACGGCTCACAGCGGTTGACTTTCAGATGGTCTGCGACGATCCAGTGCGTCTGGCTGGCAGCAAGCATCGCCCGTTTGACTTCTGCATCGGCTTCCGTCCCGGCACTCAGACCGAGTGATGAATGAAGGGCGCAGGCGCCAAGGATGGCGATATCCGCCCGATACCGTGAAAGCAGGGAGAGGGTGGCACCGCCAGCAAACAGGCGTTGCTTCTGATCCCATTTCCCGCCGAGCAGGATCAGTTCGATATCCTCCCGGTCGCTAAAAGCGTGGGCGATATCCAGCGAGGTGGTGATCAACGTCAGCGGCCCCTGAAGAAAAGAGGCCACCGCCATGACCGTACTGCCCGCATCCAGAAACAGCGTAGAGCCCGGCGGAATCTGCTGTGCTACCTGTTTTCCCAGCCGCTGCTTGGTCGCCGGCAGGAGCGTATTTCTGCCCTGGCGATTCATGGCCGAAAGATTGAGCGCGATAGCGCCTCCGTGGTTCTTCTGCGCCAGCCCTTGTTTTTCGAGGTCCGTTAGATCGCGGCGAATGGTATCCGCAGAGACCTGCAGCTTTTCTGCCAGCTCAGTGATGCTGGCCTGTCCCTGCTCGCTGATGATGTCGAGCACATATTTTTGACGCGCGGTTTTGTGCATGGCAGCAATCCTGCAAAATGTCGCAATAGTTCGCATAATACAGCATTTTGTCGCAGAGAAAAGGGCAACCGCACATTAGTTCATTTGCGTGATAATTGAGCTGTTATTGATTAAATATAAGTGAACGGTTTCTAAGGGTAATCAATATGTTATAACGATGTTTTATCTGGCCGTTTGGATTTTGTAACCAGTTAGCTTCGCTTTACTGGTTTGTTGGTCTATTAAAAAACTATTTAAACCAACAAAATTCCACAAAAGTGAATTTTAACGGCTTTTTATGCCAATAAATAGGGCGGCGCTACTTAAGTTGACATTTCTTTGAAAATCTTTGTGTCTGACGCGCGTGGAAATTAACGCAAAAATGTACATCCGGGTATTTTTAAATTTCACTTAAATAACAATGACTTTATTAGTTTCATTTGAAAGGTCATTTTTAAGAGTTTGTCCAGAAACCCCATGATTTTTCTTAATTGTAACACCACATTAACATTGTGGGTGTAGTTGCCTATACCACATTTTGTTATGCTGCGAATCAGTTAAGAAGTAAGCAAATTCTTAATTCATATTAGGCTAAGGTCGGCTCTCATCTCCAATGGAAATGGGTATGGGGAGCTATTACCCGAAATTCAGTACGGGGGATTAATAATATTTTTCTGATTATCTATACCTCTTTTTGGGTAAAGGGTTAAACCATTCGCAGACTCAGGGAGATATAAATGATGAGAGAGCGAAATTATAAGTGGGTCCGATTATCCGCAGTGCTGGTGTTAATTTCGGCATGCATTAATACGACCTATGCCAATAGCGGCGCGTTGGGTTTTGCCACGGTGCCGACGACAACATTAAAAGAAAGTATTCTTTTTGCCATCGATCGCGATCCGTCGGTCAGCCAGCAGGCGGCACAATTGGGGATTGGTCAGGCGCAAATAGATGAAGCACGTAGCGGATGGATGCCGCAAATATCGCTGAACGGCAGTACGGGCCATAGCCAAACCACCGATTCCAGCGGTTCACTGAGAAATTCAGCGGCATGGGGATTAAGCCTTACGCAGCTCATTTATGACTTTGGCAAGACGAATAACAGCATCAGCCAGTCTTCAGCGCGACGCGATAGCTATCGTTATCAGCTGATGGAGACGCTCACCGCCGTGGCGGAAAAAACCGCGCTGAGCTACGTGGAGGTCAGACGTTATAGCGATCTGTTGCAGGCGGCTAAAGAGAATGTGCAGGCCCTCAAAAACGTGGAGCAGCTGGCGAAACTGCGCGCGGATGCAGGCGTAAGCTCAACCTCCGATGAGCTGCAGACCCGCACGCGGATCGCCGGTATGCAGGCGACGGTGGAGCAGTACAACGCCGCGCTCAACAGCGCCCGCGCAAGGCTCGCGGTGTTGACGGGCATGCAGGCTGAAGCCTATTCACCGGTCCCTGAGAAGCTTGCCGTAGAGCAGAATGCCGTCAACCAGATCGATTACTCGCTGATACCGGCGGTAATGGCCGCGCAGAATATGGAGCGTTCAGCCCAGTATGGGGTGGAAACCGCAAAATCTCAGCACTGGCCAACGTTAAGCCTGAAAGGAGGCCGCACGCGCTATGAGTCGGATAACCGCGCTTACTGGGATGACCAGATCCAGCTCAATATCGATGCACCGCTGTATCAGGGCGGCGCCGTTTCGGCACGCGTTCGTCAGGCTGAAGGCACCAGGGCGATGGCCTCCTCTCAGGTCGATCAGGCGCGGTTTGATGTGCTGCAAAAAGCCTCCGTCGCGCAGGCAGACTGGACCGGCGCGCGTGGAAGAATGGCCGCCGGAAGCTTACAGCTTGAAAACGCGTTACGTGCCCGCGCGGTCTACAAAAACGAATACACCCTGAGCAAGCGGAGCATTAATGATTTGCTCAGCGTAGAACAGGATGTCTGGCAGGCCACGTCTGCCAAAATAATGGCTGAATATGATGGCTGGAGCGCGGCAATTAATTACGCCTCTGCTGTTGATAATCTCATGACGCTTATTGGAGTAGAAAAAAACGCTGCCGCAAAATTACCCGATTTGAGTTGAAAAAAGCCGCGCCTTTCTGCGCGAAATAAATCTGAAAATAATGGGTGAAATTTCCCAGGGATAGCTACATCCATCTGGTGGACATATCCACAGGAATCCGAGCACCTGCAAGGAGAGAAATATGAGTAACGTAAAAGTTGTAGATGTCATCATTCGCAAGACAGCGGAGAAAACGAAATTAACCGGCGAAGGAAATCTGTCGGTCTCCATTTCCTCTCCGAGCGTGATTGAAATCCAGGGTTCTGCACAGGACGTGGTGCGTTACGTCCGCCAGGGGAAAGACCTTCTCATTTATATGAAAGATGGCAGTGTTATTCGCTGCAATAACTATTTCGTTGAAGATCCTGAAACCCATAACCAGTCTGAACTGGTATTTAACGATAATCAGGAATTAACACATATCTCTTTTGCCGATGCCGGGGAAGCGTCAGGCGCAGCCGTTACTGAATTAACCGCGCAAGCCACACCTATTAGCAGCATTGAACCTTTCCTGACCCAGGAGAGCATATTGAGCGATGCGCCATGGGGCTGGATTGCGGGGGCGGCGTTAGGCGGCGGTGCTATTGGGGCACTGCTGGCTCACGGTGGTGATGGCGAAACAAAAACAAAAGTTATTGATAATACGAAAGAAGTTGAGAGCGCAACGCCAACCTTCATGCTCACCGATCTTGCGGGCGACAAGCAGGGCGTGCTGAGTGCAAATGCGATCACCGACGATAACACGCCAACCTTTAGCGGTACCGGGCAACCGGGCGCGACCATTCAGATCAAAGACAGCAGCGGCAATACGCTTGCCAGCGCGATGGTCAGTAAAGACGGCACCTGGACGGTAAAACTGCCGACCCAGACAGACGGGGAACATACCTGGTCAGTCGTGCAGATCGACGGCAGTAAAACGACCTCCGCAGGCAGCATCACCGTGACCGTTGATACTGCCGTGGCGAGCGTGACGCTGGCAACCACGGCGGGAGATAACGTCATCAACGCCAGCGAGCAGTCCGCAGGCTTTACGCTTTCTGGTGCCAGCAAGAACCTGGCGCAGGGAACAGAGCTGACCGTTACGCTGAACGGCAAATCCTATACGGCTGAGGTGGGTGCAAACGGCGCATGGAGCGTGAAGGTGCCTGCGGCGGATGCGCAGGCGCTGGGCGACGGCACCTGGACGGTGAACGTCAGCGGCAAGGACGCGGCGGGCAATACCGTGAACGGCAGTCAGACGATTGGCGTGGATACTGCGGCACCGACCATCGCGGTCGATACTGTCGCGCAGGACAATATTATCAATGCCGCTGAACACCATCAGCCGCTGACGCTGAGCGGGAAAACCACGGCGGAAGCCGGTCAGATTGTCACGGTGACAGTGAACGGTAAAAACCATACCGCCACGGTGGGCAGCGACGGTACCTGGTCCGTCACGCTGCCAGCCAGCGAGGTGCAGTCGCTGGCGAATGGTGAACACACCCTGACGGTGAACGTCAGCGATAAAGCCGGGAACGGGTCATCCACCCAGGCGCATTTCACCGTGGATACTGTCGCCCCGGTCGTGACCATCAATACCGTCGCGGGCGACGATATTCTCAACACCAGTGAGCAGGGCCAGGCGCAGATTATTTCCGGCCAGGCGACCGGAGCCGCAGCAGGCGATGTGGTCACCGTGACCGTTGGCGGCCAGAGCTTTACCGGCGTGGTGCAGGCGAACGGCAGCTGGAGCGTAGGCGTACCGGCGTCAGTCATTGGCGCGCTGGGGGAAGGTAACCACAGCATTGCGGTTTCGGTGACCGATGCGGCGGGCAATACCGGTAACGCCACCCACGGCATTACCCTGAGCGGTAACCCACCGGAATTCACCTTGAATGCCATCAGCCAGGATAACGTGCTGAACGCGCAGGAGGCGATGCAGCCGCTGAGCCTGAGCGGCACCAGCAACCTGCCAGACGGCAGCGTGGTAAACGTCACGCTGAATAACGTGAGCTATCAGGCCACCGTTAATAACGGCATCTGGTCAGTTCAGGTGCCGGTGTCTGACGTTCTGAACCTGGCAAACACCCTGTACACCGTCAGCGTGAGCGGCACCGATGCCGCCGGTAACAGCGGCTCCGCCGAAGCGACGCTGCTGGTGGATACCGTACTGCCGCAGGTGATTATCAATACCTTCGCCGGTGACAACCTGGTCAACAACGCTGAAGTGGCGGTGGATCAAACCCTGAGCGGGCGCGTCACCGGTGCGGCAGCGGGCGACACGGTCTCTGTTTCAGTGGGCGGCAAGAGCTACACCGCTACGGTAGGCAGCGATCTGACCTGGAGCGTGACCATTTCGTCAGCCGATCTGAAGGCCTTTGGCGACGGGGCGTTAACCTTTACCGCTTCTGTCACCAACGCCCACGGCAACACCGGCAGCGGCGAGCGTGATATTAACATCAACGCCGAGCTCCCTGGCCTGCGGGTAAATACCATTTCTGGCGATGATGTGATCAACGCCATCGAGCAGCAGCAGGATCTGACCGTGACCGGCTCCAGTACCCACCTGGCAGCGGGCACGCACGTCACCGTCACCATCAACGGCGTCGAGTATGCCGCCGTGGTCAACGCCAACGGCAGCTGGCAAATCGGCGTCCCGGCGTCCGATCTGCAGGGCTGGACGGCAGGGGATATCACTGTTCACGTCAGCGCGACAGATGCCTGGGGAAATACCGTTTCAGCTGAGCACCCCATCGAGCTGGATCTGAACGCCGTGGCGGTGACCATCGATACCGTCAGCAGCGATGACATGCTGAATGCGGCTGAAAAAGGTGCCGATCTTGTGCTGTCGGGCCAGACGCAGGGCGTAGAGGCCGGGCAGACCGTGGTGGTGAAATTCGCCGACCAGACCTTTACCGCGCAGGTGCAGCAGGATGGCTCCTGGAGCCTGACCGTGCCGGCCAGCGCCATGGAGACGCTGATTGACGGACGCGCGCAGGTCAGCGTCAGCGTGACGAACGTCAGCGGCAACAGCGCCGACGCGTCGCGCGTGGTGACCGTGGATACCTTACCGCCGTCCATTACGATCGATAACCTGACCGACGACAACATCATTAATGCGGCCGAAGCGCAGCAGGATCTGATCTTAAGCGGCGGCAGCAATGCTGAGGCGGGACAGACGGTTACCGTTACGCTGAACGGCAAGCACTATCAGACCACGGTCCAGAGTGACGGGACCTGGACGGTGAACGTACCGGCTGCGGATCTCGGCGCTCTGACCGACGGCACCGTCACGGTAACGGCAACCGTGAGTGACGTGGCAGGCAACAGCAGCAGCGCAGACCGCGTTGGGCTGGTGGATGCGACCGTCCCGCAGGTAACCATTAACGATTTTGTCACCGACACCAATACCGTTAACCAGCACGCGCATTCACAGGCGCAGATCCTGAGCGGGTCGGTCACCGGTGCGGCAGCGGGTGACCTGGTGACCATCACCCTGAATAACGTGGAGTACACCACCGTGGTGGATGCGGCGGGGAACTGGAGCCTCGGCCTGCCAGCCTCCGTTGTACAGGGTCTGACAGACGGGACCTGGACCGTTAACGTCTCGGTGACCGATCGCTCCGGTAATACCGGCAGTAGCGCAGTGGACGTAGTGGTCAACACCGTGACGCCGGAAATCGCTATCAATACCCTGGCGGCGGACGATGTGATCAATGCGACTGAGAAAGGCGAGGATCTGCTGCTTTCCGGAACCAGCAACCAGCCGGAAGGAACGACGATTGCCGTTAGCCTTAACGGCATCACCTACACCGCGACCACCGACGCCAGCGGCAGCTGGAGCGTCACCGTACCTGCCTCTGCGGTCAGCGCGCTGGGCGAGGCACATTACACCGTGACTGCCAGCGTCACCGACAGCGTGGGCAACAGCGCCTCAACCACACACGATGTGCTGGTGGACAGCTCGCTGCCGGTTGTGACCATCAACGCGCTGGCGGGCGATAACATCGTTAACGCGGCGGAAGTGGCCGCGGGGCAGACCTTGACCGGTAAGGTTACGAATGCTGCTTCAGGTGACACTGTCACCATTATGCTCGGCGGCCAGACATACACCACCACGGTTCAGGACGATCTCACATGGAGCCTGCCATTAACCCAGAGCCAGTTAACCGCGCTCGGCAACGGCGAACTGACCGTATCGGCCAGCGTCACCAACGTGCACGGCAATACTGGCTCTTCCTCGCTGGACTTCACCATCGACGCCCAGCTGCCGGGCCTGCGTATTGATACGGTCGCAGGCGATGACGTCATCAATATCATCGAGCACGGTCATAACCTGATTGTGTCAGGCACCAGCACCGATCTGGCGGCAGGCAGCACCGTTACCGTCACCATTAACGGCAAGGATTATTCCGCCTCGGTACTGGCGGACGGCACCTGGCAGGCGGCCGTGCCTGCGGCGGACGCCTCCCAATGGGCTGACGGTTCACTGACCATCAGCGCCAGCGCGCAGGACACCTCCGGCAACCCGGTCACGATTGGCACCGTCGTTGATGTGGATCTCAGCCCGGTCGCCATTAGCATTAACAGCGTGACCGCTGACAACGTGCTGAACGCGGCGGAAAAAGGCGAAGACCTGGTGCTCAGCGGCACCTCGGCCAACGTTGAGGCGGGACAGACCGTGACCGTTACCCTGGGCGGGAAAACGTATACGGCGACGGTAGACGCCAACGGCGACTGGACCACCACCGTTCCGGCAGCGGATCTGAGCAGCCTGAAGGACGGCGATGCCAGCGTGCAGGTGAGCGTGACCAACGTTAATGGCAACAGCGCATCGGCGGGGCGCGAGTACAGCGTGGATACCACCGCGCCGACGGTCACCCTCAATACCATCAGCGGTGACAATATCCTGAATGCGGCAGAGACGGCGCAGGACCTGACCCTCAGCGGTACCTCCACCGCCGAAGCGGGCCAGACGGTGACCGTGGCCTTCAATGGCAACACCTATACCGCGCAGGTGCAGGCAGACGGCAGCTGGACGCTCGACGTCCCGGCGGCCGATCTGGCGGGCATCGCCGACGGTAATGCCTCGGTCACGGCATCCGTTTCTGATAAAGCCGGGAACCCGGCGAGCACCGATGCGGCCGTGCTGGTGGATACCACCGTGCCGCAGATCGTGTTTGACGTTGTGGCGGGTGATGACATCCTGAATATCGCCGAACACGGCCAGGCGCTGATCGTCTCAGGTAAGGTCACGGGTGCCCAGGCGGGAGACGTGATTACCGTCACCCTCAACGGCAAAGACTACACCGCCATGCTGGACGCCTCCGGGAACTGGAGCACCGGCATTCCGGCCACGGACGTCGGCGCGCTGGTAAGCGGCGATCAGACCCTCTCGGCAACCCTCACCGATAAAGCGGGCAACAGCACCACCGCCACGCATGATGTTACGGTCTCCCTGACCGCGCCGGTTATCGCCATCAACACCCTTGCGGGCGATGACGTGATTAACGCGATCGAAAAGGGCGACGATCTGCTGCTCTTCGGCACCAGCAATCAGCCGGACGGCACCACCATCACCGTAACCCTGAACGGTATCAGTTATACCGCCACCACCGACGCCAGCGGCAACTGGAGCGTGACCGTTCCGGCAGCCAACGTCTCGGCGCTGGGTGAAGCCAGCTACACCGTGACGGCGAGCGTGACCGATACGGCAGGCAACAGCGCGAGCGCAAGCCATAACGTGCTGGTGGACAGCGCGCTGCCAGTTGTCACCATTAATGCGGTTGCCACCGACGACGTCATCAACGCCGCGGAAGTGGCGTCTGGCCAGACGCTGAGCGGGAAAGTGAGCGGTGCCGCGAGCGGTGACACTGTCACGCTTTCCATTGGCGGCAACAACTATACGACAACCGTTCAGGACGATTTAAGCTGGTCGGTGAATGTGCCGTCTGACGTGTTAACCGCCATCGGCAACGGGGATCTGACCGTGACGGCCAGCGTCACCAACGGCCACGGTAACACCGGTTATGGCGAGCGTGACATCACCATTGATGCCAACCTGCCGGGCCTGCGTGTGGACACCGTGGCGGGCGACGATGTGATTAACAGCATCGAGCACGGGCAGAACCTGATTATCACCGGTACCAGCGAGGGGCTGAGCGCTGGCTCGGCGTTGACGGTCACCGTCAACGGTAAAACCTACGCGGCCACGGTGCTGGCAGACGGCACCTGGACGGCAGCGATCCCTGCCGCAGATGTCAGCGCGCTGAATACGGGCACGGTCACCGTGACCGTTGACGGCCAGAGCAGCGCCGGTAACCCGGTGACTATCAGCCATGACGTGACCGTGGATCTGGCGACCGTGGCTATCAGCATTGACGCCATTGCCACCGATGACGTGATCAATGCGGCAGAAAAAGGGGCGGATCTGGTGCTGTCCGGCTCCACCACTAACGTGGAGGAAAACCAGACGGTTTACATCACCTTCGGCGGTAAGTCTTACACCGCCACCGTAGATGCCAGCGGCAACTGGACGGCCACCGTGCCATCGGCTGATTTGGGTAGCCTGAAAGATGGCGACGCCAGCGTGCAGGTGAGCGTCACCAACGTCAATGGCAACAGCGCGTCGGCAGGCCGCGAATACAGCGTGGATGCCACCGCGCCAACGGTTTCTATTGAGATTGTCAGCGATAACAACATCATCAACGCGCTTGAAGCGCAGCAGGATCTGGACATCAACGGTGTGACCAACGCCGAAGCGGGCCAGACCGTTACCGTGACCCTGAACGGCGTGGATTACACCACCACCGTACAGGCCAACGGCAGCTGGAGCGTCACCGTGCCGTCTGCGGACCTGGGCAGCATGGTGGACGGCAACTACACCATCAGTGCCGCCGTCTCCGATAAAGCGGGCAACCCGGCCTCTGCGGATCGCGACGTGCTGGTGGATATCACGGTTCCGCAGTTGACCATTAACACCGTGTCCGACGACGACGTGATCAACAGCGCCGAGCATGCGCAGGCCCTGATGGTG
This sequence comes from Enterobacter sp. Lyrl_3, assembly GCF_051948675.1. Taxonomy (NCBI): domain Bacteria; kingdom Pseudomonadati; phylum Pseudomonadota; class Gammaproteobacteria; order Enterobacterales; family Enterobacteriaceae; genus Enterobacter; species Enterobacter sp. Lyrl_3. The sequence goes on along the minus strand of NZ_JAYJLI010000002.1, from coordinate 1,727 downwards.
ACCGGTTCCGTGACCGGCGCCGAAGCGGGCGATGTGGTTACCGTCACCATTAACAACAAATCGTATACCGCCACCGTGGATGCCTCAGGCAACTGGAGCGTGGGGGTACCTGCGGCGGACGTCAGTGCGCTGACCGCGGGCGATTACACCATCACCGCCGCGTTGACTGATAAAGCCGGTAACAGCAATAGCGCGACCCATAACGTGGAGGTGAACCTCACCGCCCCGGTGCTGACCATCGATACCGTGTCCGGTGATGATGTGATCAACAGCACCGAGAAAACGCAGGATCTGACCATTACCGGTACGGCCACCGGCCTGACGGCAGGTGCGGTTGTTACCGTGATGCTCAACGGCAAAGCGTATAGCGCGACGGTGGATGATAACGGTCTCTGGAGCACCACCGTTCCGGCGAGCGAGGTGGGGCAACTGGGTGAAGCGCTTTACAGCGTCACCGCGTCAGCCACGGACAGCGTTGGCAACAGTGCCAGTACCTCGCACACTGTGAACGTGGAATCCGTTCTGCCGGGGGTGATCATCAATACCGTCGCGGGTGACGACGTCATTAACGCGGCAGAGCTGGCAACCGGGCAGACCATCAGCGGTACCGTGGTGAATGCCGAAGCGGGCAATACCGTGACCGTGACGTTGGGAGGCAACACTTACACGGCCACGGTGCAGAGCGATCTCACCTGGTCTGTCAACGTGCCGGAATCGGATCTGACGGCGCTGGGCAACGGCGAACTGACGGTGAGCGCCAGCGTAACCAACAATGTGGGCAACAGCGGCTCCGCTGAGCGCGATATTGCTATCGACGCCAATCTGCCGGGCCTGCGTGTGGACACCGTGGCGGGCGATGACGTGATCAACACCATCGAGCACGGACAGAACCTGATTATCACCGGCTCCAGCGACGGTCTGACGCCGGGTACGGGATTAACCGTCACCGTGAACGGCAAAACCTACCCGGCGACGGTGCTGGCCGACGGCTCCTGGAGCGCAGCGGTTCCGGCCGCGGACGTCGGGGCGCTGGCTGCAGGCACGGTCACCGTGACCGTTGAAGGTCAGAGCAGCGCGGGTAACCCGGTCTCCATCAGCCACGATGTCACGGTGGATCTGGCAAGCGTCGCCATCAGCATTGACGCCATTGCCACCGACGACGTGATTAATGCGGCCGAGAAGGGCGCGGATCTGGTGCTCTCCGGCAGCACCTCGAACGTGGAAGCGAACCAGACCGTCACGATTACCTTCGGCGGCAAGAGCTACACTGCCACCGTGGGGACAGACGGTAAATGGACCGCCACCGTGCCAGCGGCGGATCTTGCCGGTCTGAAAGACGGCGACGCCAGCGTGCAGGTGAGCGTCACCAACGTCAACGGCAACAGCGCGTCCGCAGGCCGCGAGTACAGCGTGGACGCCACCGCGCCGTCCGTGACCATCAACACCCTGGCGACGGACGACATTCTTAATGCCGCAGAAGCACAGTCTGACCTGATCGTCTCCGGTACCAGTACCGCGGAAGCGGGCCAGACGGTGACCGTGAGCCTGAACGGCAAGGACTACACCGCAACGGTCGGTTCAGACGGTAACTGGACGCTGAACGTCCCGGCGGCGGATTTGGCAGGTTTAGCTGACGGCAGCGTGACCGTTACCGCATCGGTCAGCGACAAGGCGGGTAACCCGGCGTCGGTTGATCATAATCTGACGGTGGACGTGACAGTTCCGAC